>PAPL01000023.1 GCA_002708885.1 Verrucomicrobiales bacterium
GGGAACAGTTCGATGAGGCCCACGAGCATGCGAATGCCATTGAAAAGGTGGCTCTGCGTGATCCGTTGCTGGTTGAGCTTGCGAAACGTTATGTGAGTGTCAGGCCGGCGCGTGCCGGAGAAATTCTCTTAACGATTGGTTCTGCACAATTAAGAAAGGAACTGATGGAGACACTGACCGAGGAGCCGAAATTCGTGGCGAAGCCGGCTAACGTGGAATGTCTGGTAGTTGCGTGCGGGGACTCG
Source organism: Verrucomicrobiales bacterium (assembly GCA_002708885.1). Taxonomy (GTDB): domain Bacteria; phylum Verrucomicrobiota; class Verrucomicrobiia; order Verrucomicrobiales; family DEV007; genus EC70. Next base: position 246 of record PAPL01000023.1, read on the forward strand.
GCCGAGTCTCTGGCCAAGCTCATCAAGATTCTGCCGCCCGGGACTGACCATACGCTGATGGAGGAGTTGAGCTTGTGTGCTCTAAAAAATACCGGAGACTTCAGTGCACTGCGCCGACGTTGTCTGGAGCGGTTACTGGAGGAATGCGGTTAAACCTGAAGGTTTATCGGGACTTATCCAGTATTCCATTAAAAATATCAAACTCGTAATTTCTTGAACTATTCAACATAATATCATCTCATAATCCCAAGCTCATGCCTTTATCACCTTCCGATCTTTTAAAGAAAGTTTCAAAGAAAGCGATTCTGTCCATATTGTTTTTGTTTTTAGGGTTCTTTGCTCTCGGCGTGTACGGCTGGGTGAGGAGTTTTCATGAGGCCGGTGTAGATTCCCCATATCAGGAATCGTTCATGCGGACCCTTCAAATGATTACAAACAGGAGGCCGGTAATCGTCAGTGAAATATTCCCCGATCACTGGGCAACCATGGTTTCTTGGATCGGGCTGAAGGCAATGATTGCCTGTGGTATGCTGGTTGCCGCGATTTTCTTTCTTAGAAATAAACTGGCAGTTTTTAATTTTCGAAAGACCACAGGACATACGATAATTATTGGAATTAATGAAGAGAGTAAGAGATTAATTACCTACTTCATAAAGGAGGGTCACAAGGTGGCAGTCATTGAGGAAAACACGGACCATCCTGACATTCAAAGTATTGAGGATCAGGGTGTTCTGGTCATTCCGGGTAATCCTGAAGATGAGAATGTATTTAAAAATGCCCAGTTAAAAAATGCCGGGAAAGTCATAGTAGCGATAAGCGACGAATCAAAGAGCATTATTGTTGCTGAGGGGATCTCAAAGCACGTCTCAGAAAATAGTGATTCTTCCAATGAAATCGAAGTATTGGTTAGAGTTAAGTCCGATAAATTAATGACTGTTCTTGAGGAGAAATGGAGAGTCCTTAAATCTAAGGCGTCCGGTTGTAAGTTCAGACTAATCAATTTCCAATCAACGGCAATCAGGGAAATTATCAGTGAAATTGCAATGGATCTTTGTCAGAAGGATAAAATTCGAGAAGAAGGTCCCAGCTTCCTGATCGTTGCAGACTCTGCCCTAAGTGATCAATTTCTTAGGCAGGCCATTATATTTATTCAGATATCCGAGGAAAATGTCCCTTCGTTCACTGTCCAGACTGATAGCGCTGATAACAATAAATATTTTCAGGACAGGTATCCGGACATCGGTTTGGTGGCGGACGTTAATTTCATTAATTGTACAAAGGACAGGATTTTGCATTCGGACACTATCGCCAATCAAAACTTTGATGCATTGATAGTTTGTCTGGAGAATGAATTGGAGACGATCGGTCTGGTCCATGAACTGTTAAACTCTAATTCCATTGACATAGACGAAGGATATGCCGTTCTCAGGGAATCACCAAAGATAGATATGGATCCCATTGAAAAACTAAAAATAATCGCCTTAGCAGAGCACGGAACCAAGTCACCGGAGTTCGGGGATTTTGATATGGAGAAGGAGGCTGAGGATCTTCATAATGCGTATCTGGCGGAAAAATTCAAAAATGAGGAAATACCCAAACAGGATACATGGGATCAACAAAGTTACTCGGGCCAGGAGGGGAATCGTTTGGCTGTGCTACATCATAGAGTTAAACGAAAGATTTGGGAAGTCACCAAGGAAGAGAGTAAAGACAGAATGATTTCATTGCTTGCATGTTCTGAGCATCAAAGATGGAAAGCGGAAAAGATTCTTTCAGGGTGGAAGGGTGGTTCCGATCGCGACAATAAACGAAAAATTCACGAGTATATTTGCCCTTATTCGGAAGTGCCTGATGACATTAAGGAATATGATGTTAAGGTGGTAAAAAACGCTCTGGGACTTAATTGAAATTGAGCCAGGTGAAGCGCGCTCAGGGTGACCCTGTCTCCCCTTCTTAATCCGGCACCCAATGATCAGGAGGAGCAAAATAAGAGCTAGTAGTATCCGTGCCATTGGAGGTATGATATCAGATTCAACTCTTGTGCCTGTGCCTTGTACCTTTATCCGAAAAAAATTGACCCTCTTAAATAACCCTATTAAAATAGGTATAATACCCTCCTTTCAGTGCCAAGCCTCACATAATCGATCTTTATATTTTGGTCTAAGAATTTAGTCATGGACTATACGGAATCTATCCGATGGCTCTATAGCCGGCAGGAATCAGGAATTAAGCTTGGTCTGACGAGTATCATTAAGCTCCTCAATGAACTGAAGGTCCCGGACCCCAAAATGCCTATTATTCATGTGGCCGGAACGAATGGCAAGGGATCGACCTGTGCATTCATGGACTCGATACTTAGGGCCTCTGGTCATAGGACTGGACTCTTCACTTCGCCTCATCTTATTTCATTCCGTGAGCGCATTTCGTTGGATGGAAGGCCAGCCAATGAAAGAGACATTGCCGAAACTTTGACCCTCCTCAAAGAACTTGTAAGCGAATGGGAAGAGGTTCCCACATTCTTCGAAATCACAACTGCCCTGGCATTCAAACTTTTCACTGAAAAAAAAATGGATGTGGCCGTCGTTGAGGTTGGCCTTGGTGGCAGACTCGATTCAACAAACTCGGTATTACCTTCTGTGTGTGTGATTACTCCAATCAGTTTTGATCATCAGCACATACTGGGTGAAACTATAACTGAAATTGCCAATGAAAAGGCAGGCATTATAAAAGAGGGAGTACCAGTAATTTCAGCACCTCAGCACAAAGACGCGCGAGCCGTCCTCGATTCGAAGGCCAAGGAAATGGGAACAAGTGTCCAATACGTCGAAAATTCCTTGGACCGGGAAAGTATTTCTCTTCAGGGCAAACATCAGCGCCAAAATGCGGCCCTGGCAGTTGCGACCCTTAAGAATTGCCACCTTGAAATCAGTCGCGATTCTTACGCTAAGGGGTTGGCGGACACAAAATGGAGAGGCAGATTCGAGCAGTTTCCGCAAAAGAGCGGAAAGGATATTATCATCGATGGGGCCCACAACATTGAAGGCGCAAAGGCCCTGGTTAGAACCTGGGAAGAAGTGTATGGGGATACTAAAGCTGTCGTTATTTTCGCAGCCGCAGCAAATAAGGATCTTCCTTCATTAATTAATGTCATTTCGCAAATTGCGGCAATCATCATCTGCACAGAGCCAAATACTCCACGGAAATTAGCAAGACCAGAAGACATTGCTCAACTCATTCCCAGTCACATACCAAATGAATATGAAGGATCGGTCCAAAACGCCATCAGGAAAGCCGAGAGTTCAAATAGACACATTCTGATCGTTGGTTCATTGTTTTTAGCCGGAGAAGCCTTATCTATTCTGGACGGAGAGAACTTAGCGTTCGAACCAAGTGACCAATGATAATATAATCCGTAACTAATTAAATCCCTTATATAATAAGTACCCTGTGATTTATCTAGATAACAATGCAACTACTCAGGTGCACCCGGAAGTTGCTAAGGCCATGGGCCCGTTCCTGAGCAATGAATACGGGAACCCTTCAACAGGTTATGATCTTGGCAGGAGAAGCAACGAGGCTGTGAAGGAAGCTCGCAATCAAGTCGCTGAATTTCTGAATTCAGATCCTGAAGAAATTGTTTTCACATCATGCGGAACTGAGTCCGATAACACTGCCATTTTTTCAGCCATCACGGCAATGCCTGAAAAGCGGCACATCGTTACAACTTCAATCGAGCATAGTGCCGTAATTGCTTTTGCAAAGGCTGTCATGCCAGGATTGGAAATAACTGAACTGCCCGTCAATGAAGAGGGAATCATCAGCCTTGAAGATCTTAAAGACGCTATCAGGAAAGACACTGCACTGGTAACAATAATGTGGGCAAACAATGAAACGGGCGTCTGCCAGCCGATCGAGGAGGCGTCATTAATTACAAAAGAATCAGGGTCTCTTTTCCATACGGATGCAGTCAATGCTGCAGGAAAAATCCCTATCGATCTGAGCGCGGGTAATATTGATTTTCTTTCTATATCAGGCCACAAATTCCATGCCCCGAAAGGAATTGGAGCCCTCTATGTCCGCAAAGGAGCGCCTTATAAACCACTACTGATTGGGGGAGGTCAGGAAGAAGGAAAAAGGGCCGGCACAGAGGCCGTTGCTCAGATAGTAGCATTAGGAAAAGCAGCAGTGCTCGCCACTGAACGATTAAATGATCAGGGACAAGAAAAACTCAGCCAAATGCGTGACGCTTTAGAGCAAAATTTAATAAAAGGAATCAAAGGAACTCACCGAAATGGTTCTAGCAGATTCCGTTTACCCAACACTTCTCATCTGAGTTTTGATGATGTTGATGCGGGTGACCTGTTAATTTTGGCAAACGATAAAGGACTCTGCATAGCAAGTGGCTCAGCCTGCAGCACAGGAAAAAGAGAGCCATCGAGAATAATGAAAGCAATGGGTCATACTGATGAGCGTGCACTATCAAGTATCCGCTTATCGGTATCTTCAATGAACACTGATCAGGAAATAGAAGAATCCTCTAAAATAATTATCGACTGTGTTGAAAAGATTCGATCTCTCAGAAGTGATGGACCGGTCATTTTCTCTTCTGATAAATAGGATACTATGGTCTGATCCAATCAGGAAGGCCCTTCGAATCCACTGCCCAAGGTTCTGTCTTGGAACAGCTCATCAGAGCATCTATGTCTCCGTACCTTGATGAACCGGGAAGAAAATCCGGGTCTCGAATACTTCTCACTTTTATAAACTTAAATCCACCAGTCTCTATCACTGCCCGATCAATTGCACCGCGAGCAGCATAATTAGCAGCTGCGGCCCAATGGCCTGCCCCTCGCAGACCAACCAAATCAATTTTTTTGGCTCCATGCTTGTCATTCTGAATCATTTTAATGGCAGTTAGAACATCACGGACTCGGTGAACAAAAAGTGTACTGTTATAACCAAAGGTATAGGCAGCCGCTTCTCGATTGTTTCTGACCCTTCTTGTCACTTTGTGTTCTTTCCCATCCTCAAGAAACTCACCCTGCATGAAAAGATCTATGCCGCAAATTGCATTACCACCAAGAAGCAGCTCCTTGATCTCGTTTTTAAGTTTGTTGCCTTCATATAGACCGTCTTTTCCTTCACTGCTCAACCAAATCACAGCCCTCTTGTTCCAACCGGAATCAGGATAAAGAAAAATTGCCGGGACCTGCTCTCCACAAGTAATGTTTTTGATGATTCCCGCCATTTCCAGATAACCTTCTCGTTGATTTTTAACAACCAGATCCCATTCAACATCGACGCATCTGCCAAGTTCCGAATCCAGAATGGTATCCCATCCCATGCGCGCAATCTTTGGATCAGAATCGACTTTCTTGTGAATGTCCTCAGCAAGTGCTTGCAGTAATTGGACCTCAAATTCATCTCCTCCTTGGGGCATCGGATGTTCCTTGTCCCAGACGCTGAGTTTTTCTTTCGTGAGTCTAATATGCGGCCTCTCATTTTCCGGATCCTTGGAACCAAGGTTCAAATGTTTATTGAACCAGCCGTACATGGCCTGTCGAGAAGGCAAATTATAATTGTGTCCGAATTCAAGACGATTATGAAGCATCGTATTTTGAGGAGAACCCAGGACTTGATACGTTTTCTTTAACTCAGGAAAACCTTTAGTGGCCATTTCTTTGGTCCAGTCATCTGCGGTAGTAAGACCCAGTGGCTTAGGCGCAAATAAGGCGGCAAACGCAATGTTCCCTTCATTTACACGAAGAAGAGTAGAATTTTCACAGGTGCACCCTCCCTGCATGGCAGTCGAAACCATCACGGCCGGCATTGAAACTTTGACTCTCGGGTCAAGGGCCGAAACAATGAAAGTCTGTGTGCCCCCTCCACTCGCTCCGGTCACAGCTATGCGGTCAGGATCGACGTCCTCCAGACCCTGCATAAAATCTATGGCACGAATCGAATTCCATGTCTGCAACATCATGATGCTCTGAAGATGTGATTCGGCCTGAGGACTGTATAAACCCCACTTATTTTCTGAAATCATTCCCGGCCTCTGCTTAGCAAACCGATGAGCAATCTCATAGGAAATCTGATGATTGTCGGAATTGCCAATCATGTCATATTGAAAAACAGTGCATCCGAGCCGGGCAAGTCCAATGCATCGGGCCTGATAAGGATTACGAGCACTTTCAATATTTGATTCGGCTCCTTTAGCGATCTGCTGCTTCGCCTCTTTTTCCCCCGCATCATAAAAACGGGCATCTTTCCAATGACCATGAGGACAAAGGACACCTGGTCGCTTTTTGTTCGAATCCTTAGGGCGGTACAATGTTCCGGTCAGAAAATATCCGGGCAATGTTTCAAAGAAAACCTTTTCAACAGTGAAATCGCCATGATCTGATCTGTCCCTGATGATAGCATTTAATGGACACTTACTGGGCTCAGGATAAAGGCCAACTGCTACTTTGAGTTGGTGTCTTATTTTCGCTGAGCGAGTCGACCATTCTTCGACTGATTTCGGGGGATCAAAAGGGAAATAACCGTTCAGATCTTTCAGGTCCAAGAGTCTCCTGTCTTCAAGTGTGCTTCCCTCGTTAAGAGCCCGCGGAGAAGCAACTAATAGGGGCAGGGTTCCAAGGAACGTGAAAATAAAAGCGCAAATTTTCATTCTTCAACTATGACACTCATAGGAGTCTAACTACAAGCTCATGACCAAGAAGATAATTTCAGTCAGTGAAAATATACCCGTTGGCATCATTTTATTATGAAACCTTGAATTTCTATAAATATAAACGATCGTGAGATCACTCTTCCCCCCTTAAAATTAGTCACTTTTTAATGCGAAAAAAAAAGCTTAATCGCTTCGGCAGGATCCGATTCATCCTAAAGCTTGGAACACTATGCGGCCTCACCGCTGTCATAGGTGTTGGTGTGTTACTGGGAATTTACTCCTTATTGGCAAAAAACTATGACCTGAAAAAACTCGGAAGAATGCCCAGAAGCTCAGTAGTCTTCGACTGCAATGGGAATGAAATTGGTAAATTGCATGGCAGTGGTGCAAGATTCGTTCCGATCAATCAAGTGTCTCCACACTTTGTGAAAGCACTCTTGATTCGAGAAGATGCCCGTTTCTATGACCACGGAGGCATTGATCCGACCGGTGTACTCAGGGCAGTTTACCGAAACGTTTTTAGGAACAAACGAGAAGGGGCAAGCACCATCACCATGCAACTTGCAAGGAACAGTTTCCGAGAACTGATGAGCCAAAAAACACTTCATAGAAAATTAATTGAAGTGATGTTGGCTAGGAGAATCGAAAAGAATTATACGAAAGATCAAATTCTAGAGTTTTATGTGAACAGAATCTTTTTTGGATCAGGAATCTATGGCGTGGAAATGGCCAGCCTTTCCTACTTTGGTAAAAGAGCATCAGAAATGACTCTGAGTGAATCGGCCATGTTAGCCGGGATCATCCGTGGGCCGAACCGTTTTTCGCCTTTCCGTCATTACGATGATGCTGACTCAGAACGCCAAACGGTCCTGAAAAGAATGCTTTCCGAAGGTGCAATACAGGAAAGGGATTTTAAAAGTGCAATGCTTCAGCGCGTACGGATCTTAAAACAGAGGCCAGTCCAAAAGAAATCCATTAACAGCTATGCACTGGATGCTATTAGGAGGGACCTAGATGATGCCCTGAGCGAATCAAACGCTGAAGACGGTGGGCTTAAAATCTATACAAGCATTGATCTGCGCCTTCAGAGAGTAGCCGAAAAAGCAATTGAAGAAGGTCTATTATCCATTGAAAAATGGCCCGGATATAAGCACCAGACAAAAAAGCAATTCGAACTTAATGGAGCCAAAGGGACTCCTGATTATCTTCAGGGCGCAGCAGTATTACTTAATAACAGGACCGGAGCGGTCCTCGCTATCGTAGGTGGTAGGAGTATCAAACATTCATTATTCAATAGAGCAACCTCAGCAAAAAGGCCAATCGGTTCAGCGTTCAAACCTTTCGTTTACACTGCCGCATTTAATGCAGGACTCATGCCTGGATCACTCATTGATGACGGGCCCCTCAGAGAAGGTGAAATCAGAAACATCAATGCGCATTGGGACCCTAAAAATGCTGATCGTAAATCAATGGGATTACAAAGTGCCAGTTACGGTTTGGTCAAGTCCCGTAACACAATGTCAGTCAGAGTCGGCAACATTGCCGGAATGAAATCTGTTACAAAGACCGCGGCCGACGCGGGCATAAATATTGCAGACGATGAAATTTCTCCTCAGTTATTTCTAGGAAATCTCGATTGCGATCTCGAATCCTTAACCAGCGCTTACACGGTATTTCCCAATAACGGGGGTCGAGTTCCAGCCTTCACAATTAATTATATTGAAGACAGCAGCGGCAAAGTTTTTTATCGGGCAGCTGCACAAAGTTACCCGGCATTACCACCAGCTCCTTGCTCTGTGACTGCAAAGATTCTTGAAAAAGTCGTTTCAGTTAATGGAACCGCAGCACGCGCAAGGTCACTCGGATTTCGCAAACCGGCGGGAGGAAAGACTGGCACAACGGATGACTTCAAAGACACCTGGTTCATTGGTTTCACTGATAAAGTCACCTGCGGTGTATGGGCAGGCCTTGACGAGCCTAAGACCATCATCTCTGGCGCTTACGGGAGTAACGTTGCTTTACCTATCTGGACAAAAATAATGTTCGCCTGTGAAAAGTACGGTTATCCAGCAAATGATATGATCAGTTCAGCTCCGATGACTGAAGTAACTCTTTGCCGGACTACTGGGCAAATACCGGGAAGGAACTGCAAAAAATCAGGAAATACTTACCGCGAAAGGATTCCTCATGATCTGGTCCCTAAGCATGTTTGCCATGTGCATGAAAACCAAAAAATCTCTAAAAGTACTAAAGAAAAACCAAACCGATTAAGAGTCCTGAAGCGCTTATTTAAACCCAATTAAGTTGAAGGGGACTCCATGATCTGTTTCACTGTGGAACCAACATCATCAGCCCTCATCAGGGTCTCACCGACCAGAACCGCATCGGCTCCCCAGCTAGCAACGAGAGAAGCATCCTGAGGCGTTTTGATTCCACTCTCGCTCACAAAAAGAATATCTTCCGGGACTTCCTCACTAATTGATTCGGTATTCTTTAGATCAACCTCAAACGTTTTCAGGTTACGGTTGTTCACACCAATAATTTTCACATCAGTCTCCAAGGCCCTTTCAAGTTCAGGTAGATCATGAACCTCCATTAGTACCTCCAACTGATAGGTATAAGCACAATCAAAGAGCCTCTTTAGATCCTCCTGACTCAGAGCAGCGACGATCAGAAGTATAGCATCGGCTCCGGCAACTGAAGCCTCATAGATTTGTGATTCATGCACAATAAAATCTTTCCTGAGGACCGGAACGTCGACGATCTGCTGTATCTGGGTCAGATATTCAAGCTTCCCTTTGAAATACTTTTCATCAGTGAGAACAGAAATGGCACTGGCTCCGGCATCAGCATATTTCTTGGCCTGACTGACTGGATCAAAGTCCTTGGCTATTATACCGGCAGAAGGAGACGCCTTCTTGACCTCAGCAATGAGTCCGAGCCGGTCCGACTCCACATTTATTGCTGAAGCCAATGACCTGAACTCATTCCTTTGCAATGCCGCATATCTGAGCTTTTCAGCTCTCTGGATCAGGGGCTCAATTTCTTGCCTCTTATGAGATATGATTTCAGCTAATTTGTCGGACATGACGATTCAGAATTAAAATAATAGCTTTTAAAGAAAGAAACTTCAACTCGTAGGCACATTCAATTAGCATCGATTTTGCTCGCAGATAAGGTCTCTTAATAACATTATCTATTTATGTCTTCTATTCAAACATCACGCAGACGCTTTCTCAAGAGATCATCCCTAGCGGCTACTTCTCCGGTACTGATTCCAAATTTAATCTCTGCCGCATCTCCTAACTCAAAATTGAGTCATGCAGTCGTTGGCTGTGATGGTCAGGGCTGGAGCGATCTGAGTAATATTTCGTCTCATCCCAGTGTCAATGTCACTGCTATCTGTGATGTCGACACATCACGAATGTCTAAAGCAGCCGCAAAATTTCCAAACGCGCGCAAATATCAGGACTGGCGTGAACTACTTGCAAATGAAGGTGATAAAATTGATTCAGTACAAGTAGCAATACCTGATCATATGCACGCGAGCGTTTCCATCGCTGCGATGGAGCTTGGAAAACATGTCTATTGTGAGAAACCGCTGGCTCACGAAATTTCCGAAGCCCGCGCCATGGGTCAAGCCGCCAAAAAGGCACGAGTTGTTACTCAAATGGGAAATCAGATCCAATCCAGTATCGAATACCGTTCGGCAGTGATGCTCATACAGCAAGGTGTCATTGGTAAGGTGAAAGAAGTGCATGCATGGTCCGGAGCATCCTTCCCTCATAAGGGAAGGCCTTCAGGGGCTGATCCCATTCCAAAATCTTTGGACTGGGATAAGTGGCTCGGAGTAGCTGCGGAAAGACCATATAAAAACGGAATCTACCATCCCTTCAACTGGCGAGGCTGGCAAGATTTCGGGACGGGGCCAATAGGGGATTTTATGTGTCATATAATGGATTCACCATTCAAAGCCCTCGAGCTAACCGCTCCTGACAGCGTCATTGCAACTGGAGTACCTGATGACTGGGCTCAAAATGAAAAATGGAACACCGAAAATTGGCCAGCATGGGCAACTTATGAATATGATTTTCCGGGCACTAAATGGACGGCCGGTGAAAGGATCACCGTTCGGTGGTACGATGGCGGAAAAAAACCACCAAGAAAATTGGCAGGATTTGAAAAAGCTGACCGGCAACTGCCTGGTAGCGGAAGCCTCTTTATCGGAGAAACTGGCAACCTCCTATTGCCTCATGTTGGAGGCCCTCAGCTAGTCCCTTATTCAAAGAACAAGGGACTATCCAGGCCCAAGCTCAAAGGTCGTAGCCATTACCACTCATATGTGGATGCTTGTCTCGGAAAAGATAAGGCCACTTCCAATTTCGATTTCGCGGTTCCCCTCACAGAAACAACGTTGCTTGGAAACATTGCGAACCGTTTCCACGGTCAAAAACTGATCTGGAACCAAAAGGAAATGAAAATAACTAATCATTCAGATGCTCATGCATTAGTTCACCGCGAACCAAGAAAATTTGCATAGTATTTTCATTACTTAAAAGGCCTAGCAATATCCATATTTGCATGATTTTTTGCTGAATCTTCAAATATTTGGAGAATTCATAGTCATTTGAAATCCAAAAAAATCTTGAAGACACACAGGGGACGGCTAAACTCCCTACCCGCACATGGAAAAGCGGGTGTAGCTCAGGGGTAGAGCGCAACCTTGCCAAGGTTGAAGTCGTGAGTTCGAATCTCATCACCCGCTCCATTTTCCATAATAGAGGCCCTCATGTAGGGCCCTTTTCATGTTAACTTAGTAAACTGAAAAAGGTGTTTGTTTGGTCAAAGGTGAGTCCTCTTAGCAAACAACCGGTATTCGAAGATCGGTTCTTGGGCCTCGATCAAACCAATGCCGTGATCACTGAACTGCCGGGAAAGAAAAGATTCCGCATCGAAGTTTATTGTAATGGTAAAAAGGAAGCTCAAAAACTTTTAAATGAATTCGGCGGTCAATTATCAGAATTAAAAGTAAGGGACTGGGCAAGACTCAACGCCTCTTCTGAACGTGCTCCAATAAAAATTCGAGACCGGTTCATTATCACCGGCAGTAACAAAAAATCGGAAATTAAAAAAATCAGTAAGGCCTTTGAAGGCCGTGATGTGATTTCAATACCGGCCGCGCTTGCTTTCGGGACCGGGGACCATGAAACTACTTCGACCTGTCTAAGATTACTGGTGGACATCACTAAAGAATATACAAAAAATAATAAAGAATGGTCACTTTGTGATATCGGAACAGGAACAGGCATTTTGGCTATTGCCGCAAAAATGCTCGGTTCAAAAAAGGTCGAATGTTTTGATTTTGATTCGACTGCCATCGATGTCGCAAAACGCAATATATTAAGAAATGAAACGCCCGATATATTAGTTTATGAAGCGGATCTTTTCGAATGGAAACCAAGGAAGAAAACTTCCTGGAACATCATCACTGCTAATATTTTTGCAAATGTACTTAACGCAAACCTCGCTAAAATATTCAGTGCATTAGCGCCTGAAGGAAACTTGATATTATCAGGCATTCTGAGGGAACACGAGAAAAGCGTCATCGAAAGCGCCAAAAAAACATCCTTACAAGATCCCATGATATACCGGAAAGGAAAATGGGTAAGCATGCATTATAAAAAAGATTAAATGGAAGAGAATGAACGTTTATCGATTGCCAATTAGGACACACTCCAATATTTGATTAATAAGATTATGCTAAGACCCAGAAAAAAATATACCGTTTATGACCTTCAACAATTAAAAGGACAACGGTGCCTGACTCACATTCATGTCAAATCACCCGAAGAGGCTGCCGCGGCTGAAAGTGCGGGAGTAGATCTTATGAGCTGCAGTTTCGACTCCATGGAAGCCCAGTTAAGATTGCCTCGTATCGTTGAAGCCGCCCCCAATAGTTTCATTTCTGTAGCAACTCCTCACGGCATGGCAAGTGCTGAAGAGGCCATTCGAATCTCATTCAAAGCTCTAGAAATCGGAGCCAGTTCTGTCTATTGCTCCGCAGGCACCAGAATAATAGAAAAAATGTGTAATGAAAAAATTCCGGTAGTCGGACATCTCGGAATGATACCAAGGCACGTGACGTGGACAAACTACAGGGCAATTGGAAAAACAGTGAATGAGGCGAAGCGCCTCTATGATCAGATGAAAGAACTAGAAAATGCAGGTGCCTACGCAGCTGAATTTGAAGTTATTCCACACCAATTGGCAACTTACCTAAGTTCAAAAACCACAATGATCCTAATGTCCCTAGGGTCAGGAACTGGTTGCGATACACAATTTCTTTTTTCTGATGATATTCTAGGAGATTACGACGAAAGATTACCTAGGCACGCTAAAGCATATCGCAACTTTTATAACGAAAATCAACGGTTGCAAAATGAACGCATCGCTGCCTTTACTGAATACATCAGTGACGTTAAAGGTGGCAATTTTCCTGACCCATCGAACTTAATAAATATGGATGAGAAATTACTTCAGGAAGCGATACGTAAAATTGAAGAAAATAGATAACGGATCTTAGAGAACCCTCATCATCATGGTTCTAGTCCCGCACTAATCCTCTGACCCTTAAATCCTCACCGATCCTCTTGACTGTTATGTCACATAATTGTGCCGAGCTTGGAAAAGCAATGTCAGCAACTGGTGTGCATTTATTTCCGCAAAGGATAGGTGCAATATAAAAACAGACCTCATCAACTAACTGTTTTCTGAACGCTTCCCCCAATAACTTACCACCCCCTTCGATCATAACATTCATACAATTATATTTGCCTGCCAAATCCTTCAACACTGCTTTTAATGATTTCCTCTTATATAAGAGAGTCCTGTCAGTGAATCTGTCAGTAAAAACCTGAGAATTATCCGGCAATTTTCCGCTACGAGTAAGAATCACCCTCCAAGGCTGCTCCTTGCCTCGTTTGAGAATTTTAGAATCGCGAATAGTCAGTTTAGGATCATCCGCACGAACAGTTCCGGCACCCACTAAAATTGCATCCACCTCTCCCCGGACCTTTTGTGCATCGGCAAGAGACTCTCTACAAGTCAGCCATTGGCCCTCCTCTGCTGGCCTCGTGAGGCGGCCATCAATACTCATCCCGGCCTTCGCTATTACCCAGGGCAAACCAGTCGTAATATATTTTCCAAAAGGCCTAATTAATTTCTCACAGCTCTCCTTTAAAACGCCTTCTGTGACATGAATGCCCTTCTTTCTTAATCGTCGTTTTACTTTGCCCCTATGCACAGGATTAGGATCATTGCTTCCGTAAACCACACGGTCGATACCCGCATCAATTATCGCGTCAGTGCAGGGCGGAGTCCTACCATGAGTCGAACACGGTTCAAGGGTCACATAAAGAGTCGACCCCTTTAAAGATTTAGTCCCGGCATTTTGAATAGCTTCAATTTCCGCGTGCGGAAAACCTGCGCACCGGTGATAGCCCCTGGATATAATTTTTTTACCTTTCACTATGACACAACCCACGGCAGGATTGGGACTAGTAAGACCCTCTCCTTTCATAGCTTCCCGCAATGCTACCTTCATGAAGCCGGTATCCTTTTCGTCGTTAATGTCACTCATAATAAAAAATCAGTTAGCCACACTGACTGGATTAATGAATAGTAAAACAGAAAAATTGTTTTCGCCATGCTGAACGACCGCGACAAGTACCTTATTTACAGTGAACTCGCAAAACTTTCTGAAGCAGGTTTTCCGATAAATAATGCAGCTGAAGCGATACTGGACACTCGACCTCCCAGCAGACAAGTAAATTTTCTGAATGAAATAATCAATGGTATCGAAGCAAAAAAATCGCTTACAGAAACCATTAAATCCCTCCCTTCCAAACTCAGTCCATTAGAAGTGTCCCTGATCAATGCAGGAGAAAAGTCTGGAAAAATACCCGAAATATTCAATCATTTATCACGATATTTCAGTTTAAAAAACACCATCCAGAAAAAGATCAAAGCCGGTTTAATTTATCCGGTCCTATTATTGCACCTTGGGATTATTCTGCTTGCTCTAGCAAAAACAGCGCAGAGCCGGGACTTTGCGAGCGAAGCAATGAATGTTTTCACCACCCTGATAATCTTTTATCTGGCCTGCGCGATTTTTTATTTTAGCTTTCGAGCCGCTAACCGCAAAGCGCAAAGATCTGCATCGCTAGATGCTTTTTTGAATAAAATCCCTATCTTTGGAAAAGTACGGAAATCGTTCGCATTGTCACGATTTACCGAGATTCTCCGCACTTATCTCATTTCCAGTCATAGCGTTTCATCTTCTATTCTTGCCGCCTCGGAAGCCTCTGCGAGTGGTCGGATACTTCAATGTGCAAAAGAAAAAATTTTACCTAGTGTTGATGCTGGTAATCCGGTGGGCCCGGTCCTTGCAACCGAACCTGATAATTTTCCTCCTGTTTTCGCGAGGGCCTACATAACAAGTGAAGAATCCGGAACTCTCGATGTTGAACTCAAAAAATGGGCATCTGTCTTTACTGATGAAGCCGAATCCTCATCAAAAAAAATGGGTGTCATTTTTCCAAAAATCGCATACCTCCTCATTGTGATTATCGTGATCTGGCAAATATTCAAAATGGCAAATATCTATTTTCAAACGCTCGAGAAACTTATTCGCTAGAAAGAACAGAACATAAAAATTCTCTTAATTGCCTCATGACAGCTAGTTGAGGATTGAATATCAGGGCTAATTTCGCTAAAATATAAGGAAAACTGAAATTTTAGGAATAAATTACTTGATGTAACTGTATTTTTGAACACTGTATATATGTTCACTAAATTACATAATACGTTACAATATGCCTGCAATAGCTATACCTAAAAAGACAGAAAAGACAGAACCGACACCCAAAGCAAAAACGAAAAAAGAGGTGCCTGACACGAAAAAAACAAATACCAAAGCCAAGGAAGATCCCGCGGATGCTAAAGTTGCTTCAATAAGAGCAAAGAATCTGGATCTGGCGATTCAACAAATTCAGAAAGATTATGGCGAAGGCTCAATCATAAGAATGGGCGATGATTACCGGGTCGATGTGGACGTGATCCCAACCGGTAATCTACTCATAGATCGAGCACTGGGAGTTGGAGGATTTCCAAGGGGAAGGATCGTTGAAATATATGGTCCTGAATCATCAGGAAAAACGACACTCACATTAACAGCTATCGCGCAGGCACAGAAGAATGGAGGCTTAGCGGCATTTGTGGATGTTGAGCACGCACTCGATCCTCAGTATGCAAAGAAATTGGGTGTTAATATGGATAACTTATTGGTGTCACAACCGAGCTCAGGAGAAGAGGCTCTACGGATAGTAGAAACTCTTGTAAGATCAAATGCATTAGATGTAATCGTATTGGATTCAGTAGCTGCTCTGGTAACTAAGCAAGAACTGGACGGCGATATTGGAGATTCGACTGTTGGGGCACAAGCAAGATTGATGAGCGCTGCAATGAGGAAATTAACGTCGATCATTGCCAAGGCAAGGACCACCTGCATTTTCACAAATCAAATCAGAGAAAAAATAGGTGTTATGTTTGGTAATCCTGAAACCACACCTGGAGGAAGAGCACTGAAGTTCTACAGTTCAGTTAGAGTGGATATTCGGAGGATCGGCGCAATTAAACACACTGATGGAACAGTCGCTGGAAATCGGACACGGCTCAAAGTAGTAAAGAATAAAGTCGCGCCTCCTTTCACTGAAGCTGAATTTGATATCATGTATAATGAAGGAATATCAGCAGTCGGTTCACTCCTAGATCTTGCATTAGAACATGGGATATTATTGAAACGTGGTTCATGGTTCAGCTACAAAGGTGAACAGCTCGGTCAAGGAAGAGACGCTACTAAAGATGCCCTGAAAGCTGATGAAAAAATGTACGAGGAAATTGAACGATTAGTCAAAAATGCTCTGAGTGGACATGGTGAGGAGGAGGAGGATTCAATAGAATTTTAGATCGCGGATATACATATCAAAATAAAAAAGCGGTCCCCTCATTGAGGGGGCCGCTTTTTATATTAATAAGCAATGCAATTTAAACCTGTTTTGAGTCTACAAATAATGAATCTAATAAAAAGGCTAGGAACTGTTTTTATCTACCTTTAAAAAAACAGCACATTGATCGTTTTAAGTTCTTTATCACCAAATTCTACCACTCCTTTATCAAAGATTGTGATTGTCGTGGTTGCATTTAATCCATAAGACTCAGAAAGAAAATATTAAAATTATGAACATTGGTACACCACTAACATCTAACGCTACTCGAGTCGCACTGTGTGGATCAGGAGAACTCGGAAAAGAAGTGGTCATTGAGTTGCAACGATACGGGTGTGAGGTAATCGCCATTGATCGATATGAGAATGCACCTGCTATGCAGGTAGCTCATCGCTCCTACAGCATTGATATGCTTAACGCTGATGAATTACGAGCCGTTCTGGAAAAAGAAAAACCCCACTTGATTGTTCCTGAAGTTGAGGCCATTGCAACGGAAACTCTAGTCGAACTCGAAGCTGAAGGATTCAATGTCATACCTACTGCACGAGCAACAAAACTTACAATGAATCGCGAAGGCATTCGCCGGTTAGCTGCTGAAGAACTTCAGCTCAAAACTTCACCTTACAAATTTGCTTCTAGCAAAGATGAATTTGATTCAGCGGTCGAAGAGATCGGGATTCCTTGTGTCGTTAAGCCTATAATGAGCTCTTCTGGCAAAGGGCAAAGCACTATAAAATCCTCAGATCAGATTGACGCTGCCTGGCAATACGCACAGGAAGGCGGAAGAGCAGGTGCTGGGAAAGTCATTGTTGAAGGCTTTGTAGATTTTGATTATGAAATTACACAGCTCACTGTTCGCCACTGTAATGGCACATCATTCTGTGAACCTATCGGACACGTACAAACAGACGGTGACTACAGGCAAAGCTGGCAACCGCAGCCAATGTCAGATGCTGCAGCGAAAGAAGCTAAGAGAATGGCCGAACAGATCACTTCGGGCCTCGGTGGATATGGTATATTTGGCGTTGAATTATTTATTAAGGGTGATGATGTGATTTTTAGTGAAGTTTCCCCCCGTCCTCATGACACTGGACTCGTTACACTAATTTCCCAGGACCTATCACAGTTTGCGCTTCATGCGCGCGCCATTCTGGGTCTCCCTATCCCCAACATTCATCAACACGGTCCATCAGCGTCCAGCGTGATACTTGGAGAAGGAAGCTCAGAATCAATCATGTTTAATAATGTCTCCGAAGCATTAGAAGAATCAGACACACAAATCCGTTTGTTCGGTAAACCTAGCATTTCCGGACGGAGGCGATTGGGTGTTGCCATTTCTAGAGGAGAATCTATTGAAAATGCTAAAGAAAAGGCAATTAAGGCGAGCTCAGCAGTTAAGATTGTCCTTTAAATACGGCAATTTTATACTTTTCACTTGAATCTAATTTTCAATGCGCTAGAAGAGAATTCCGCCAAACGCTGTGGTGGAAGCTCGACAGACCATTCATTAGCCCCGAAGGCTTCCGCAAGCGGAAGCCTTTTTTATTTGTATTTCATCCCATCCGATTCATCACCCCTAACAAAAGCTCTTTAATATCATGGAATTTATCGCAGAAACAATCGCAGATCTTTCACCTTCTTTGACCTTGTCTATAACGAGCCAAGCCAAACAAATGCGAGAAGAAGGAATTGATGTTTGTAATTTAGGTGCAGGGGAACCCGATTTTGATACTCCTCAGCACATTAAATCAGCAGCCATCGATGCTCTGCAAGACGGTCAAACAAAATATACTGCGGTCGCTGGTCTTCTAGCTCTCCGTAAGGGGCTGGCAAAAAAACTAAGCGAAGAGAACCAATTAAATTACGAACCTAATGAAATAGTAGTTAATTGCGGAGCAAAGCACTCCTGTTTCAACGCAATAATGGCATGTTGCGACGCTGGTGATGAGGTTATCATCCCCGCACCTTATTGGACAAGTTATCCAGAAATGGTTAGAGCAGTCGGTGCCGAACCAGTATTTGTTGAGACTAAGCAGGAAAACAATTGGAAAATGACTGCAGAGGAATTTGATAACGCTATGACGGGGTCTACCAAAATGATTATTATCAACTCTCCAAACAACCCCACTGGTGCTGTATACACAAAGGAAGAATTGGCTGCCATAGGGGAAGTAGCAGCGTCCGAGGACATCCTTATACTTTCTGATGAAATTTATGAAAAATTAATCTACGGAGAATCCGAGCACGTAAGCATCGGATCAATCAGTGATGAAATCCAAAAACTAACAATCACAGTCAATGGATTTTCAAAGGCCTATTCAATGACAGGCTGGCGTTTGGGTTACACTGCAGCAACGAAAGAAATAGCAGACGCTATTGATACTATTCAAAGCCACAGCACTTCAAACCCTACGACATTTGCTCAGTACGGTGCAATTGCTGCACTGACAGGTGATCAATCTGAAATTACAGACATGGTTGAAGAATACAACATACGCCGGCAATACGTACTTGGCCGACTCAATAGCATAGCAAACGTTTCCACTATCGAACCTGACGGTGCATTCTATTTTCTAATCAACATCGAAAAGACAGGGATCAAATCTGTTAATTTTGCTGAAAAATTACTTAGCCGTATGCAGGTTGCCACGGTCCCTGGGATCGCGTTTGGAAATGATCATAGTATCCGTATCAGCTATGCTACTAGCCTGCCCATCATCAAAGAAGGACTGGACCGATTAGAAGAATTCTGTAAGGCTCACTAATCTTATATCTTTAATTTGGATCTGAGATCTTTGGTTGGGAGTCAGCAGACAACTTGTGTGTCTCCATGCTTCCAGAAATTATCACTAAAATACCGGGGCCCAATTCACGTGCCCTTGCGGAAAATCTGCGCCAATATGAATCGCGCAACATCACTTATGTCTCGAATGATTTCCCCATATTTTGGGACAGGGCAAAGGATACAAATGTTTGGGACGTCGATAATAATCGTTTCTTAGATCTTACCAGCGCCTTTGCTGTATCATCCTTAGGCCATTCGTGTCCCGAACTCGTTTCTGCATTTGCTGAGCAATCCGAACATCTAATGCATGGGATGGGCGACGTGCACCCTACAATGCAAAAGGTTCAGCTCTGTAAAAAACTCAGTTCATTGACCTTTGAGCGTTGGACGGGTAAGAAAGCCAAAACCATTCTGAGTTCTTCAGGTTCTGAATCCATTGAAAGCGCACTTAAGACCGCATCGATAGCAACTGAAAAGCATGGTGTTATTAGTTTCGAGGGATGCTATCATGGAACAGGATTTGGTAGCCTTTCTGCAGGTGCAATGCCCAGATTCAAAGATCCTTTTATTAAGCAATTATCAGATTTCGGAAATATTGTTCCTTACGGAAATACCGGACTTGAGCAGGTAAAAAAAATTCTACTAAATGAATGCATCGGTGCAGTTATTGTAGAGCCTATCTTAGGCAGGGGAGGTAAGGTAGTGCCTGAAAATGATTTTCTTCCTTCATTGCGTAGTTTATGTGATGAACATAACGCCTTATTAATTATTGATGAAATCTACACGGGACTGAACCGTACTGGCAAACTCTTCGCATGTGAACACTGGGACGTCGTACCAGATATTATTTGTCTAGGTAAAGCGCTTTCAGGTGGCTTCCCAATTTCTGCTTGTATCGGTAAAGCTTCCATAATGGACGCCTGGCCCGAGTCTGATGGGGAAGCAATCCATACTTCTACTTTCTTGGGCCATCCGGGCGGTTGTGCTATGGCTTTAGCTTCATTAAATAAACATTCTAATCCGGAAATCGCAACGGATGTCTCGATTAAAGGTACTCATTTTAAAGAACTTTTGGAAAATATTGATACGCCTAGCAGCGGGTCAGTACGAGGCATGGGACTGATGCTCGGTCTGGAAATAATAGACCATGATGGCAAACCAAATGGTTCTCTTGCTTCCAAAGTTATACCCAGTGCACTAAGGTCGGGACTCATAACCTTAGCTGATGGGCCCAGTGGTCATGTCATTGTATTTGCTCCACCCTTCACAATTTCTGAAGAAGAAATGTTTTTCGCGGCTGAATGGTTCAAGACCGAACTTAAGACTTCCAGCTAAGCGCACCTTTTTTCAATGCGTATAGATAGGCCACAAGAAGAATTCCGACAAATCCTGACATGCTCCAAAAAACCATAGCTGCTTGCCCACTATCTAAAAAGCTCCTGAAGGTCACGGCCCAAGGATACATAAAAACAACTTCAATATCGAAAATAACAAAGAGCATGGCAATGACATAGAATTTCACGCTGAACCTCGGCTTGTCATCTCCTATGGGAAGCATCCCACACTCGTAAGCGCTATCTTTAATTGCGTTACTCTTTGCACTCTTACCCAAAAGAACACTAACTATTAAAGTCGAAACGGCAAAACCAGTAGCAACGCTCAATTGCAAAAGTACCGGTAAATATTGATCTAGCATTCTTTGATTGGGGGTTACATAAACGATCCTCTTATTTCCGTCCTGGTTCAAGACGAAATTCTTTTGCCTATAATAAATAAAAGAGGACCACCAATTGGTGGTCCTCTTCCATAAAATATAAATTACTTTTTAGGCCTGTTGCTTTGCTTGTTGAGCAGCAACATAAGCACTAGAAGCTTGTTCAATGCCTTCTAGCCCTTTGTAACTCTTACCTTTTTTCTCCACTAATCCTCGAGTAACAAGGTTCTGAAGCTTTTCATAAGCCCGAAGACGAAGCATTTCTTCTCCGCCACTCACGGCATTCTTTTCTTTGAGGTTCTCATATACGAGCTCAAAAAGATTATTAAATTCCAAAGCCGTATCATTTTCTTTGAGCACAACAACCAATTCATCGGTTACGTGATCAGGTATTCTCCGGGAAAACCGGGTTCTGCGTGTTGTAGCCATATTTGATGTATTTTATCACAATCGCGTCACATTACCATGAATTTAGGTCCTGAATGGACAATGGAAGTAATGTTCCGCAATTGAGGGCGCGTATTATAGACCAAATATCGAAAAATGCCAGTTACTTTTAAAAAATTTTAATTTATTTGCCCATATAATCGCCAATTACGCGAATACCAGTACCATTAAGTCTGAATATTTCCCTACTTACGGGATAAATTGAATCTTTATACATCTTGATAACTGTCTCCTTATACTGATTTAAATTATTAACAGAACCGGAAAAAACCAAAATTGTCGATCGATTAGGGATTAAAACCAACAATTCAGACCCGAGAACATCTTTGAATTTTTCGCGGAATTGAGGCAGCAAAATAGTACTAGCCGTCAAAGGATCCTCTGATTGGATCAAACCATATTCGATGATATTGTCTGAATTTCTCACCATTACCGGCTTTAGCCTTTTCAAGTGCTTAGCTGAATCTTTCAGAGCTCTCTCCCGAAATTGCTTCCAATCAGATTTAAATATTCTTCGAAATTCCTCGGCTTTATAATGACTAACACCTAAAGAACCCTCATATCCTGCACTATAGACCGTGTTCCGAGCTCCTGGAATAATCATAGAAACAGCTGATCTCATGCCCCGAGGCTCTATAAGCAGTACGTACTTTTGTTTCTTAACTGCAAAATGAGCATCTTTGTTATCAATCTGATCATCTGCATAAGAAACAAATACACAAAATAGGTATACCAGAAAGATACCAATGATGCGAAAATGGGTCATCTATTGAATTTTCACATTAATTTGGCAATGATCAAGGTGCTGTATTGAACGAATGTGAAAAAGGTTATTGCGATATTCTTATTGCCCTTTTCCTTTAATTCTTATGATCACTTATCTGGAAGGTTGTCTAGCAGAACTTCTACCCGGGAGATTAACTATCGATGTCAGTGGATTAGGCTATGAAGTTTTAGTGCCACTTTCCACTAGTGACACAATGCCATCTATAGGCGAAAAGGTTCGAATACTAACTCATCACCATGTCCGTGAACAAGAACAGACACTTTATGGATTTGCAACTAATGAAGAAAGGGACTTGTTTCGTCTATTAATTACTCGTGTGTCGGGAATCGGGCCAAAGCTAGGACTGGCTGTATTGAGCGGGATGTCCGTTGACCAATTTAAGAATGCTGTCATTCATGGCGACACTCCATCCTTGTCAAAAATCAGTGGCCTAGGAAAAAAAACCGCTGAGCGTATTATTCTTGAATTAAAAGACAAGGTGGGAGTCACGGCAGTCTGGACCGCAGCTAAGGAAGAAGCACAGGGGGAAAAAGGAATCATTAATGATGCGGTACTCGCCTTAATATCTCTAGGCTATAAACAAAGTGAAGCGATTAAAGCAGTCAATAAGATTACGGATTCCAGTGAAGAACCAACAAATTCTGACGAGTTAATTCGTGCGGCACTGCGAAGCATGAAATAATGCAATCCGATTCATTTATTATCACTAAAAAATGACAAGAACTGGGGCAGCTTCAAATGCCATTGCAAAGGAACGGGTCAATACCATTCAAGAGGCATTCCCGGAATCTGGTCTCTTTGCAAACAAGAAATGGAGAATATCCCCGGAACCTCTTGCTCTACCCAAAAAAGTTATCAAAGAACTCAATTCTCTTGGTCATCTATTAGCTAATTTCCTTAAAGCTTCCAACACGATTTACAATCAAAGCGTCAAAAACAAAGCGCCAAGTTGGGTATGCTCTTATCTCGATGCGGGAAAACCTGACCACTTAATTGAAAAGGCCCGTCATAAGAAATTTAGCAATTCGCTACCAAGAATCATTCGGCCAGATCTAATATGGACTGAAGATGGCTTTGCAATAACAGAACTTGACAGTATCCCTGGAGGCATCGGTCTTACTGCGTGGCTAAATAAAACTTACTCGGATCTAGGTTATGAAGTTCTAGGTAATTCAAAAGGAATGCTGAATGGTTTTGCCTCCATTCTACCGAAAGGAGCCGACATCTTGGTCAGTCAAGAATCCTCTGAGTACAAGCCTGAAATGGAATGGTTATCCAAAGAGTTAAATGATCACTTCAGTTCAATTAATTTCAATGTTTTCGATGCAGAAAAATATCAAATCACCGATCGGGCAGTTTATCGATTCTTTGAGCTCTTTGATCTTGATAATATAGCTCAAACAAATGATTTATTTGAAGCCGCAGCCAATAGCCAAATCGACATTACGCCTTCATTCAAGCCGCAGATGGAAGAAAAAATGTGGAGTGCACTGCTACACTCAAGGCCTCTGCTCAGCTATTGGACNGCACAATTAAGACAAAAACACTTGGAAAGATTATCTAATTATTTTCCCTACAGNTGGATAATAGATCCTAGCCCAATACCACATCATGCAGAATTACCAGGACTTGGGATTAATGCCTGGCATCAACTAGGTGAATTTTCGCAAAAGGAAAGAAATTTGGTAATGAAGATCAGCGGATTTTCAGAATTGGCCTGGGGGAGCCGTAGCGTTCGGATCGGTAGCGATATGTCTGCCAGTGAATGGCAACAAGCCATTGAATTAGCCACAAATGATTTTCCTGAAAGGCCATGGATCATGCAACGATTCAAGAAATCACGCGTNANTGAGCATAGNTATTGGAATGAAGAAATAAAAAAGATTGAGTCAATTGATGTGAGAGCAAGGATCTGTCCATATTATTTTTTGAGTGAAGAGAATTCCTCAAATTGCAAAGCAGAACTTGGAGGTGTGATGGCCACGCTAGTTCCTGCCGATAAAAAAATTATTCATGGAATGAGTGAAGCGATAATAGTTCCATGCATTCAGGAACCTTAGAGTCAAATCACCAAACTATTAAGAATCGCTTGGCTGAATGGTTTTATTTTTTTCAGCCTCCACAATTTCGGCAACAATTGAACTGTTCGGAATATTTATTGAATTATTCGAACTAGTCTCTATCTGAGTCGTCACCGGCCCAACCGAGACTACCTTACCTTCGAGCTCTTCATTCCCCTTAAATCTTATTTTCGTGCCGACCGGATAAAGGTCTCTGGCATAGACTCCTGAAACAATATTCTGCGCTAGTGGACGCATTCCAAGTCCAAGGGCAAGGGACGTGGCAACCGCAGCTCCCAGTAATAATATTTCAACCGTATGTCTGATCAATGTGGTATCTACCCCCAGAGTGTCTATGGCTATAGTCAGGACCAGAACCAGAATAAAGGCATAGACGAGATTCGCCAAAGCTCCGGCATAATCGAGACCNACCTTCTTGGCTCCATTAACCACAAAGCCCCTGACAAGGTCACCTATAATAAAACCGGCCACGGATATAATCAGAGCAGTAATTGCCTGGGGCAAGAAGCTGACTAAACCGCTAAGAGGNGCTGAAATTTGTTCAAGTCCTAAAGAACGAGCNGCAGAGCTCAAGAACATGATTATGAGAATCCAGAAAAGACTCTTGCTCACAATAATTGAAAAGGGTACGTGCGTATTAGCTCGAACAAAAATCCCCGAAAAACCTGATCTCTGGATAATAGGGNTATTTGCAAATTTTTCCTTCAAAAGACCTCCAAATTTTTCTAACAAGAACCGTGTCCCTCGCGCCACTATGGTTGAAATAATGACTCCAACTAATAAAAGAATAAATGCCGTTAAGAGTTTAGGTATGAATGCCGTAAATTCATCAACCATTTGATTCAATTGAACTATTAGGGAATCAACCCAGCTCGAAGTCTCTTTTGTGGATTGGGCAAGCAATTTCATCATTGGTTTTTCATCAAGGTTAAACAAATTATTCTTTATCGGCACGATCATTTTCGTACTCTTTGGCATTCAAAGGTCTGGCAGGTAGATTTGCACTTTTAGCCGCTCCAATAAACGCCATGGCCAACTCAGAAACGCCTACTCCGATCGTCTTAAAAAGAAAACTAATAGAATGTTTCGCTACGACGCTAAATTTCGCTTTTTGAACAATCCGATCAATTCTTTTTAAATCTTCAATAGTTAAGTCACGAGGCACTCTCTCTTTATCAGAATCTTCCTGGGCACTATTCAGTGATGCACCTTCCTCCTTAAAGATATTTAGGATTTGCTCATCCTGCTCCAAAAACTGTGCGTCACTGATCATAGCTCTTCTGCCTCCTCATCAGTATCCAGACCAGTATATATTTCCTTAAATTTCTCTTGCGCACGATATAGCCGCATCTTAGTAGCGCTCAAACCGATTTGTAGAACATCAGCTATTTCCTGAAGGCTGAGTCCGGAAACATATCTTAACGTAACGAGACGACAATCCTCCCCTTTCATTTTGGCAATGACTTCGTGAACTTTTCCGGTCAGTGCATTTTTCATAGCAGGATCTTCGCGAGTAATTTCATCCTGCGTCATTTCTTCTATAAGCTTCGCATGATTCTCACTGCGGCGAGCATCTCTTCTACGAGTTTCTATGCAACGATTATAGACGATCCGGTAAAGCCACGTCTTAAAAGCAGAACGGCCCTCGAATTGATGAATCTTATGAAAGACCTGCAAAAATGCGTCTTGGCAAGCTTCTTCAGCATCTTGAACAGAACCGAGCATTTTTAAACAACTTCTATAAACTAAAGGTTCATGGCGTCTCAAGAGTTCTCGGTATGCTGTAACATCATAAGGCAACTCAGTCTTACACCGAGCAACCAATTCATCGTCAGTTAAAGCATCCACGGCAGATTACTTATGAGGCTGTCCCTGAATGGATCGTAAAATTAATTATCATCAAATTAACCTTACTCACTATTTAGATGCCATTTACCCCATCAAAGGTCACAAACTGATCACTATTTTTTTGGTAATCAGAATTCTATAANCATTAAGATCAATACTTTGAATAAAATAGAAATAAAAAACTCANTAATAATGATTTTTTTTCGCTAATTATTGAAAATTAAGCTTTTCCTGAGCATCAAATCACAAAATCTATCAATGCCATTTCTGGAATTAATAAGGAACGCTAAAATCAAGCCCGGCTGGATTACTCATATCTTTATTTTTATTTAGTATGTAGTACTGAACTTGACACTTTAAATATGGTCTCGATCATNACCCTATAAAATAAATGCGTATTCTATCAGGCATTCAACCAAGTGGCAGACTACATGTGGGAAATTTCTTCGGCATGATGCAACCATCCATTAGTCTACAAGAAGAAGGTGAGGCTTTCTATTTTATTGCGGACTATCATTCTTTAACGACAGTCCAAGATCCCAACGTGTTGAAAAAAAACGTCAGCAACGTTGCAATTGATTTTCTTGCCTGTGGTTTAGATCCTAATAAAGCGATCTTTTTTAAGCAGTCCGATGTCCCAGAAGTAACTGAGCTGTCCTGGCTTCTGAGTACCGTGACCCCAATGGGCTTTCTGAACCGTTGTCATTCTTATAAAGATAAGACAGAACGGGGTCTTGAAGCAACTCATGGTCTATTTGCTTACCCAGTATTAATGGCATCGGATATCCTTATCTATGACAGCAACGTTGTTCCTGTAGGTGATGATCAAAAACAGCATCTTGAAGTGACACGTGATATAGCAATTAAATTTAATAACCTTTACGGTGATGTTTTTGTAATTCCGGAACCCAAAATTCGCGAGGACAAGGCCCGAGTCCCTGGACTGGATGGNCAAAAAATGAGCAAAAGTTATGGAAACATCTTGGAAATTTTTGGAGAAGAAAAAGCTACAAGAAAAAAAATCATGTCTATTATGACGGACTCGACTCCGGTCGAAGATCCCAAGGANNCATCAAATTCGATCATTTTAGATCTATTTAGCCTCGTAGCTTCTGATCAAAAATTTGAAGAAATGAAAGATGATTTTTTAAAGGGTGGTTTTGGTTATGGCGACTTTAAAAAACGTTTATTTGAAGCTTTTTGGGAATATTTTGAACCGATGCGAGCAAGGAGAAAAGAGATCTGTGAAGATCCTCAATACATTGAAAATATTCTTAATGAGGGTGCTGAACGGGCAAGGGAAGCAGCCTCCACGACTCTGAAAAGAGCTCGCCGTGCATGTGGAATTAATTCGTAATTATTTTAGATATAACAAAATGATGAATTGATACTTGCGAAGATAATATACAGTATTAGCATTCTCCCCCAATCCAGATAATTAAATAATAGAGGAAAGACCATACTTGGCATGTTTGAAGAAGAAGAAGAAGAAGAAGGTCACGGCGGTGGTTACAGGCGCCGGCGAGACGAACCACTTTACACAGAAAAGATATTTTCAGATCGTAAAGTTTTTTTTGTTGATCTTAAATCCAATGACCGTGGACGTTTTCTTAAAATTACCGAAGACGTTAGGGGACGCCGTGACACCATCATGGTACCTGAAGAAAGCCTTCAGGAATTAATTGATGCACTGCAAAACGTTTCAGATTTCCTNAAGAACGAGGATTCTGAAGATTAAATTTGTTATAGAATTTCTGCGTTTACAAAACGCACAATCCCACAAATAAAACGGTGTGATTGTAAATAATACAAACTTTGAGGTTCTCTATGAAACAGATAACTTCATCGTTGTAAATAAGCCGGCTCCGCTACTCGTTCACCCTTCCGTTCCAGGCAATCCGCCGACGCTGTTAGATGGCGTCAAAGACCTCCTAGCATATGATATCGCAAACGGCGCGAAATTATCGATAATTAATCGATTGGATAGAGAAACTAGCGGCGTTGTAATCGTAGCAAAAAATAAACCGACGGCTAGGCAATTTGGCATTGCCATGCAAGAACATAAAATTACAAAAGAATATTTGGCAGTAGTTCACGGAACACCTGAAGAAAAAAAATTTACAGTTGAAGCTCCTATCTTAAGAGCAGGAGAAGTTGAAGAATCCAAAATATGGGTAAAACAAATTATACACCCTAATGGCAAATCGAGCATCACTAGATTTGAATTGATAGAAAAGCTCAATNACTTCTCATTATTAAAAGCAATACCTGAAACGGGTCGAATGCATCAAATTCGAGTTCACTCATTGCATGTCAACCTTCCTATCGTTGGAGACAAAATTTATGGTCTGAACGAAAACCTTTATCTAGAATTTATTAAAACCGGATGGACAAAAGAATTGGAATCTGAGTTGATAATGCCGCGCCAAGCNTTGCATTGCCACAGAATGTCACTAGAAGGAGTCGGAGAATGGGAAGCTCCGATGCCAAACTCATTTAAAACTTGTGGAGCCGCCCCTTGACCATCAGTATTCCGACCCCTAAGATTCCGGTCGCTTCACAAACTAAGGAATGAATATACACGAATACCAAGCCAAGGAGCTATTTGAGCAGTTTAATGTGCCCTCACCGAAGGGACGCGTAGCTGAAACGGCAGAACAAGCTCAACAAATTGCGGAAGAATTATCCGGACAAGTTGTAATAAAAGCTCAAATACATGCCGGGGGCCGAGGAAAAGGCACCTTTAAAAATGGTTTCGAAGGTGGTGTGCATTTATCCGAAAGTGCAGAAGAAATCGGAAACATTGCCCAACAAATGATTGGTCAAGTTTTGGTGACTCACCAAACAGGTGATTCGGGAAAGCTCGTAAACAAAGTCATGGTGGCTCAGGCCGTAGACATTACTAAAGAATATTATCTTGCCATATTGATGGACAGNGAAAATCGCTCGCCAGTGATCGTTGCATCTACCGAAGGAGGGGTAAACATTGAAGAAGTAGCAGAAAAAACACCTGAAAAAATAATCCGCGAAACTATACATCCTTTGGCAGGACTACAACCTTATGAGGTTCGAAAAATCTCATCGGGTCTAGGGCTCTCCGGAGACACTGCCAAACAATTCGGTAAACTGTTAAAATNTCTCTATAAACTCTTCATCTCATGCGACTGTTCCCTAGTTGAAATTAACCCTCTAGTTACAACACCCGATGGTCAAGTTCTGGCACTAGATGCTAAATTTGGCTTCGATGACAATGCTCTTTATAGGCAGCCTGAAATTGAATCNTTACGAGATCCTGCAGAAGAGGATCCGAGGGAAGTCGCAGCCTCAGAATTTGGTCTTAATTATATTGGACTTGATGGAAATATTGCATGCCTGGTAAATGGCGCTGGTCTAGCAATGGCAACTATGGACATCATCAAGCATTTCGGTGGTGAGCCGGCTAACTTTTTAGATGTGGGCGGCGGAGCAACTGAAGAACAAGTCACAAACGCTTTTAAAATCATTCTTGGAGATTCAAATGTGAAAGGCATTTTGGTCAATATTTTCGGCGGAATAATGGATTGTGATGTGATTGCAAATGGAATTGTAGGAGCATGCAAACAGGTAGACTTAAACATTCCTTTAGTGGTCCGACTAGAAGGGAATAATGTGGAAGCAGGAAAACAAACACTGGCAAATTCCGGAGTCAATTTGATCGCTGCAGAAGATTTATCTGATGCCGCAGAAAAAGCAGTCCAAGCCATTAATATCTGATCATTCTAATTAATAAAATTAACTNAAATTNCTTAAATTGCCTGATAATCACGACATTACTCTGTGCTTCTCACGTCGTTACTCGATGGGTCACCGGCTCGTCAGTGGCGCTGCGCCAAATTGTAAGATTCCGCATGGACATGATGAAATTGTAACTGTTTATATCGGCAGTGATCGTAATCGAAAACTGGACAATGATACTAATATGCTTGTCGAGTTCGAAGAGGCTAAAGGCCTTTGGTTTGATTGGATTGATAGATCAGTGGATCATAGTTTTCATGTCAGTTCTGNAGATCCGATCATTAAATATTTCATAGAAAATGAACCTGATCTCTTGCCTCGGCTTCTCATTACACCTGGTGATCCTACAACAGAAATCAGAGCAGCTTGTTACTACGCGAAGCTAAGCTCTTTTCTCAGAACTAAAGATGATGATTTAATTTGCACGGNGCTACAAATTCAAGAGACTCCAACTAATGCCGTCAGTTTTAAATGTGCTGATATAACTAAGTTTTTGCCCANTGGTGCTGATCATTGGTGGAACCGTTCTGACCTTTCAATTAACGATTTATAAATACTGTTTACTATGTCTATCTTAGTNCAACCAGATACAAAAGTTCTTATACAAGGAATTACCGGTGGGTTCGGAGCCGCTCATACTCGGCTCAGCTTAGAATACGGTACCCAAATAGTTGCAGGAGTCACTCCTGGCAAGGGAGGGCAAAGCTTTGAATCTAAAGTTCCAATATTTAACACGGTGGAAGAAGCCATGAATGAAACAGGGGCAAAGGTTTCNGCAATTTTTGTTCCNCCCGCATTCGCTGGAGATGCTATTATGGAATCCGTTGATGCTGGCATGGAACTCATCGTAGCGATTACCGAAGGCATACCCGTTGCGGATATGATGAGGGTCCGCTCAATGATGGAGGGAAGTCATTCCAGACTCATTGGACCAAATTGCCCTGGGATTGTTACACCGGGAAATGGACCNGATTCGTCTGGAGGCTGCCGCATCGGCATCGCCCCAGGATACATTCACAAAAAAGGTTCAGTTGGCGTGGTGTCTCGTTCCGGAACACTAACCTACGAAGCTGTATGGCAAACAACTCTCCTTGGTCTCGGACAGAGCACATGTGTAGGAATCGGAGGAGACCCGATCAATGGGACCAGCCATTTGGACATTCTTAAACTTTTTAATGATGATCCGGACACTGAATCAATTATTATGATCGGTGAAATTGGAGGTACAGCAGAGGAAGAAGCGGCAGCCTGGGCCAAAGAAAATTGTGATAAACCCATAGCCGCTTTCATTGCGGGGGCAACGGCACCACCTGGACGAAGAATGGGACATGCAGGAGCAATTATTTCAGGCGGAAAAGGAACTGCAGCCGCAAAAAAGGAAGCCCTTAGAGAAGCAAACATCGCTGTCGCAGAAACTCCTGCAGAAATGGGTTCAGCTTTGGCTGATATTTTGTGAAAAAAAATTAAGAAATCTTCATGATTTACTGTTAAAAAGGTTAAAAGTTCAAACCGCACGGCAGAGAAATATAAAAGCCCTTTGCAAGTACCTCGCTCTTGGATATTCTTCTCGCCCCATCCCATCTTACATAAATTCTTAAAAGAGCTAATTTAGCATCCCTCAAAAAACAATAATCATGGCATTAGTAGCAAAAGGACTAGAAGGAATCGTAGCCAACGAATCCAAGCTCAGCAACGTTCAAGGCTCAGAAGGTAAATTATCCTATCTTGGTTATACCATAGATGATCTTGTAGAAAATACCTCCTTTGAAGAAGTCCTTTATTTGCTTCATCGCGGTCAATTACCAAACCGCGCAGAATTGGAAGAGCTAACTTCAACATTACGTGCTAACAGAAGCCTTCCCCAGGGAATCATAGATTTTCTTAAAGCGTCACCAAAAGATGCAGGACCAATGGATGTCATACGCACAGGCGTATCAATGCTTGGACTTTATGATCAGAGGGGAGAACATCAGAACCGGAAACTCAATGAAGAAAGAGCATTGGCAATTGTTGCTAAAATCCCCCTAATAGTTGCAGGTTTTCACCGCTTTCGGCAAGGATTGGAAATGATTGGACCTCGAGACGATCTTAATGAAGCAGCGCATTTCTTATATCTAATTAACGGTGAAGTGCCCTCTGATGATGCGGCAAAAACACTCGACGTTGCATACATCCTGCATGCTGATCATGGAATGAACGCATCAACATTCAGTTCTCGCGTCACCATTGCAACACTGAGCGATATCTACTCCTCAATCACTTCAGCTATCGGAACTCTTAAAGGCCCTCTACATGGTGGAGCCAACGAGGGAGTCATACAAATGTTAGAAGAAATCGGCTCTGAGGATGCTGTGGATTCATATGTTGAAGGTAAACTTGAACGCAAAGAAAAAATAATGGGCATAGGTCACCGTGTTTACAAGGTGCTTGACCCGCGCGCTCCACACCTTCGCAAAATGGCAATTAAGTTAACCGAAGAGCTGGGTGATCCAAAATGGATTAATATGTCTGAGCGGATAGCGGAAATAATGAAAGAACGTAAAGGGCTTAACGCAAATGTTGATTTTTATTCTGCAACGGTTTATTACAGCCTCGGAATACCAACTGATCTATTCACCCCTATATTTGCTATTAGCAGGGCAAGTGGTTGGACTGCTCAGGTATTAGAACAACTTGATGATAATCGTCTTTATCGGCCACTGACTGATTATATAGGAGCCGATTCTCAACCGCCTATAATCCCCATTGATGAGCGCCCTTAAAGCTCCTCATGAAATCATAATTTTCTCATTTTCTGATCTGAAAATGAGAAAACCTGTACTAGGATAGACAAACTCTTTAGTCCTCTCCTAGTTAAATGCATCGTCATAAAAATCACATATCCTACATTGAGGCAATTCGTGAACAGGTATCAGATGTCGTTGTTGGTCAAAATGATGTAGTAGAAAGGTTGCTTATTGCCCTATTCACAAGCGGTCATATTCTGCTTCAGGGAATGCCAGGACTTGCAAAGACTCTATTGGTCAATGCCCTTGGCAAAGCCATCCACTTAGATTTTTCAAGAATTCAATTCACTATTGACCTATTGCCATCAGATATCCTCGGGTCCGAAATTCTTGATCAGGGGAGTGGGCAATTCACTACGCACAAGGGTCCTGTATTTACTAATCTTTTGCTAGCTGATGAAATTAATCGGGCAGCTCCAAAAGTACAGGGAGCACTGCTAGAAGCCATGCAAGAGCGCAAAGTTACTATAGGAGATAATACTTATCGACTCCCTGTTCCATTCCTCGTCATTGCAACACAAAATCCAATCGAACAGAGCGGTACATTTGAATTGCCCGAAGCTCAACTAGATCGATTCATGTTGTGCCATCGGCTTCAATATCCGACCCAAGTCGAAGAAGAAGAAATATTGACTCGTAATTTAAATCTTGGCATTCAAAAAGGAGACGGAGGAGCAGTAGCTAACACTGAATTTGATATTGTTTCTGAAGAACCTGTCGGGGAATCCAATGATCTAATTTCCGTAATAGACGCCGTGCACAAGATTCATGTTAGCGAAATTTTCATTAAACATGTTGTGGAGCTCATTAGCCGGACCCGAAATCATCCTCACATTGAACTAGGAGCAAGTCCCAGAGCGGGCATAGCACTCATTAAAGGCGCGCGCGCACGAGCACTCATTCATGGGCGAGACTATGCAATACCTGAAGATTTGTTTGCATTGGCTGAGGACGTTCTCCTTCACCGTATGCGCCTGAACTACGAAGCTTTAGCTGAAGGTATGACTAATATAGATGTCTTGGAAGGCATTCTAAAAAACATGGGATAGATATAAATATTATCCCATAGTTTTTAGCATCGAATCCTATTCTGCAGATGACTGAAAAATTACTCGATTCCTGCGATCCCATTGATTCCCGGCAATTCATAATCGCAATAAAGAAATTAGCCGATGACATAGGATATGGTAGCGATCGCTCTACGTTCCTCGGATCTGGCATTGAATATATACAGTCACGGGCATACCAGATAGGTGATCCCATCAAATCAATAGATTGGAAAGTCACTGCCAGAACAGGAAAATTTCACGTAAAGGAATACGAAGCTCCAAAACAAATGCCCATTTACTTGCTCATTGATACATCGGCTTCGATGACAATTGCTTCCACAAAAATTAGCAAGTATGCGGCTGCTGTGAGAATCGCCGGAGGAATCGCATTCGCAGCACTGGATCGAATAAGCCCGGTCGGAATGATCGGAGCAGGGGGCCGCGATTTGTTTGTAAAACCAAGCCTATCTGCTGACCGGATACTGCAATGGCTATTAAAATTACGCTCTTACCGCGTCGATGAGCCTACCCGTGTCGGCTCTCAGTTAACCGAACTCATGCCAATTCTAACGAGCCGTTCTATGATTATTGTGATATCCGATCTGCACGATCCCACAGCCATACCGGCACTCAAACTCGCAGCACAAAAACATGATTGCGTTGCTCTACAACTAATTGATCCAATAGAGTCAGGAATGCATGGTGCTGGATTCGTAAAAGCAAGAGAGGCGGAAACAGGGAAAACAGGTATCACAAAAAACAAAACCCGCCTCACTGATTCTAAATTGATTACTGAAGAAATAAAAAAGTCTGGCATCGATTATCTGCATCTGCTCACCAATGAAGCAATGGCTCATAAATTACGTCACTTCTTTAGATCCCGTGCCTTGCTAAGTAGAGGAACCCGCTAGCCATGACAAGGTCACTATTAATTGGTATTTTATCTTTTGCGATTCCTGCTCTTAATGCTGATGAGCTGAATCAGAAAGCCGCGCCAATAGGTATTAAAATAGAAATAAAAGATTTCGTCATTCCTGGACCGGAACTGAAGGCCAAGCCTTTGACCAAAGAATCAGCTGTTGTCTTACGTATCACATCAGTTTATCCGCATGGTAATTCCTTCCGCTACAATTTTGAATATTATGGACTAGAAGCTGGCTCTTTTGATTTAGGGGATTATTTACAAGCCAAGGATAACAAGCCCATGGCCGATCAGCCTAAGATCCCGGTAAAATTCAAATCTTCTTTGGCGCAAGATCGGATTAAGCCTAACCCACCAAAGGATGGCCAATTACCTTATTTTGTTAAATACAAATATCTATTGGTCTTCGGAGCAGTTGTTTGGTTAACAGGGCTCTTTATGTTAATATTTGCTGGTCGTAAAAAATTACGCTCCGTGGAAGATTCGATTTCCGAGTCTCTCAGCCCTGCCGAAAGTTTACGTCCCCTCATAGAAGCAGCCAGGAAAGGAAAACTTGGCAAGAACGGCCAAGCAAGACTGGAACGAACACTTATTATTTTTTGGAGTAACAGACTTGAACTCACAAGTGAATCGCCGAACAAAGCACTAACTAAAATTAAAGAACACCCAGAAGCGGCGCCTCTTTTCGAAAAACTTGAATCCTGGCTTCACACTCCAAGCCCAGAAGAACCCTCTGACTTAGATGCTCTGCTCAAGCCTTATCAAGAATCAGAAGTAAACTGATCAATACGCGAATACTCATTAAATGTTTGTTCACTCTCCAGTCCTACTATTACTTGTAATTCCGATAGCATTATTG
The DNA here is from genome assembly GCA_002708885.1 of Verrucomicrobiales bacterium. Classification (GTDB taxonomy): domain Bacteria; phylum Verrucomicrobiota; class Verrucomicrobiia; order Verrucomicrobiales; family DEV007; genus EC70. The sequence goes on from PAPL01000023.1 coordinate 36,035, forward strand.
TTGTGGATTTGGCGAAATAATGGGCAAGGGCATCAGGTTGTAATTCCAGTAGATGAATCACTGCTGACTCGAAACCGAATGTGGGAACACATACTTAAGGTGACCGCATCATTACCCGCATTATTATTGGCAACAGCGGTTTTTTTATTGGCGGGCCCCCAACAACTTTCTGATCCAAAAACCAAAAAAAGGTTAACAAATATTCAGTTCGCTCTTGATGTTTCCGGAAGCATGACAGCACCTTTCGGTAATGGTAACCGTTACGAAGCGGCCATGAAGGCAATTAATGAATTTATTAATTACCGGGAAAATGACGCTTTTGGATTAACTGTTTTCGGAGATCATTTCTTGCACTGGATCCGTCTGACCTCAGACCCTTCTGCCTTCGGTTACGCGACTGACTTTTTAGGACCGACGCGTCTGCCTATCTGGTTCAGGGGAGGAACAAAAATCGGCTTGGCCTTAGAGGAATGCTCAAAACTTCTAGTAGAGCGTGAAGAAGGTGATCGCCTAATTATTCTTTTATCAGACGGTTACAGTGCTGACCTTGGGGGAGGTAAAGACATTGAAATAGCCAATAAACTGAAAGCTAATAATATTTCTACTTATGCTATTCACATTGCTCCCGGATCGCCTCCCCCGCAGCTCTTAACAATAACTAATCGAACGGGCGGTGAAGTGTTTGCTGCCGGAGATCCCTTGGCCTTGCAAGCAATATTCAACAGAATTGATCAAATGCAGAAAACCAAAATTGAGAAGATCGGTGCCGAATCGATGGACAATTTTGAACCCTATGTCATGGCAGGAACCTCTTTGGCATTGATGTTTCTACTGAGTCTCTTCGGTTTACGTTATACGCCATGGTAGTGAACCCGGAAATATTAGCACTGGCTACTCTTGTGCTCACAATTGGAGCCGAAATGATACATTCACGTCGTATCAAAAGTATCGCCACCCTGGCTTTCGGCCCTCCCGCTCTTCCTTCATCATGGACGCGTATAGTACCAGCAATGAGATGTGTAGCGTTGGCATCTGGAATTTGGGGTCTCACTACTCTTTTAACTATCCAGCCTAAGATTCATAAAGCCAAGGCCGTTGATCCTGATGAAATTCGTCACATTATTATTGTCCTCGACGTGTCTCCTAGTATGAAAATAAAAGACGCCGGCAAAAACGGGACACTCAGAAGGCGCGAACGGGCCTTCGAGTTAATGGAATCATTTTTTAAAAGAGTCAGGGTCGAACAGATGAGGCTTTCCCTGATCGCCGTATATAATGGAGCCAAACCAGTAGTTGTAGATACTAAGGACGCCGAAGTAGTGCGCAATTTTCTTGATAGTATGGACATGTATACTGCTTTTGAGGCCGGGAAAACGCATCTCTTTGATGGNCTTAATCTTGCANCTGAAATAGCCAGCCCATGGCGCCAGGANAGNACAACCATTGTACTGCTCTCAGATGGTGACACTGTTCCTTCTGTTGGAATTCCTAAGATGCCGAGATCGGTCAACGGAATATTAGTAATTGGTGTTGGCAATCCAATAAAGGGAACTTTCTTGGACGGTCAAAATTCTAAACAGGACGCTTCAACTCTTAGACAAATAGCGTTACGGCTCAATGGCACTTACCATGATGGAAACGTCAAACACATCCCAAGTAAAACAATTACATCTCTCGTTTCAGTCNAGGAAAAAAGTGCCTTCGAAAAAATGACTCGGCGAGAATATGCATTAGCCGCNATAGGAATATCCTCTCTNATTTTAGCNGCGNTNCCATTTATACTGAATTTTTTTGGCACCTCATGGCGTGTCGGAATCCGCTCAAGTTCTGACACTACAAAATGAAATATTCAGAAATTCCTGTCCATCGTCCATGGTTAGCGATTGCATTAATTGCAATTATCAGCGGTCTTTCTTTTCATGGAAGTCAATCTGAGCGTGGAGACCGAACCATTAAAAGTGCCCGCGCTAAAAGTGATTATGAATTTTCCAAGAAAGTGAGCCGTGAATTCGGACCTGACGGATCAGAAATTCTCATACTCATAACCCATAACAGTGACAAAGGTGACTTGTTTGAAATGGGCACGGCTGAATCTTACAAGGACCTATTAAAAGCAATAAGAACAATTCCAACGGTTTCCCGGGCATTCAGCTTTGATCAAATACCTGCATACGGAATTGGATTACTTAAACTACCATTGTTTCCAGAAAAAAATGATTCCGAATCTAAACGCAATGCGTGTCGAAAGAGGGCCCTAAATCATCCCATAGTGGCGGGCAATCTGTTGTCTTCGGATGCTCGTACTTCTTTAGTGCCCTTGAGCTTAAAGCTGAAAAAAAATCAGAACATCAGCGATGTTCTTAGCCTCATAAGAACTGAAGCCTCAAAGGCGCTAGAAGGCTCAAAATTGGAAGCAAAACTGACTGGAAAAATTCCAATAGATATTGCCCGTCGTAATGCCATGAAGACTGAAAAGATACGCTTTCAAATCATTGGTTATGTTCTTTCTGCTATACTTGCTCTGATCTTTTTCCGTGGTTTGTTAATGACTCTAATCGTCACTATGCCTCCCGCAGTTGGTGTGTTCTGGACCATTGGGATACTTGGCTTTACTCATGAGCGGCTCAATAGCCTTTCGATGGTCATCATGCCCATTATCTTAACCATGATCGGATTCACTAATGCCGCCCACATTGTGTTTCAATTCCGACGAGAACTCAGCGAAGGGTCTCTTTCTAAAGAAGCCATGGCAAGCTCAATGCGTAAATTGGGATTGCCTTGTATGTTATCAGCTTTAACGACTGCAGCAGGATTCGCATCTCTCACAGTTGCAGAATCAAATATGATTAGTGACTTTGGTCGTGACTGTGCCGTCGGCACACTCATCACATTCATGGCCGTTGTTCTGATTCTGCCGGTACTTGGCCAAGTACCACTCACTCACAAAATAAAATCAAAAAATAAACCGATAGAATTAAATTCCATTTATGGAAAAGGGTTTTCCCTCAAATTCATAGGGTCAATCATTAAACACGCTAAATGGGTAGTAACTGCTTCCATTATTCTTACAATTCTTTTCGGGTGGTTAACTTCTACACTCAAGCCTGACATGTATCTCCTTAATCAACTGCCGGACAACAGTGAAAGTGGGAAGGCTCTGATAGAAGCTGATAAAAGCCTAGGAGGAATCCAAGCCATACGCATCGTTGCCGAATGGGAATCCGATGACAGTGACCCTGTACCAATCATTGCTAAAATTGAAGATATGGTCAAAGAAGAAGAACTTCTGAGCCAGCCATTGTCCATACGGGGAGTACTTTCATCACTGCCCGGTATTGGGAAAGATCTTTCTTTGCGCATACCTCTTTTAAAACGAGCNCCTCCAGATCTAATTAAGCCTCTTTACCGACCAGACCTTAAAAAGGCAATCGTAATTACGCGAATACAGGACCTTGGAGTCGCTCAATACACCCCTGTCTATGAAAGACTGGAAAATAAACTTCATGAACTCAGTGAAAAAAATCCAGATTATAAGTTTGGATTGGCAGGAGGAGCTGTCGGTTGGGGACGATATATTCATCGAATGCTTAATGACTTGGCTCTCAGTCTCGCTGCCGCAGCTATTATCATTCTCGTCATGATAACCATTGCATACAGATCACTCCAGATTGGATTAATTGCCATGATCCCAAATCTATTTCCCTTACTCGCATGTGCTGCTGTATTGGCTGCTTTTGAATTACCACTATCTCTTGAAATCGTATGTGCCTTCACAATCTGTCTTGGAATCGCCGCAGATGATGCAATTCATTTCTTGAGTCGATACCAAGCCGAGAGGAAAAATGGCCTCAATATTAATCAGGCACTAGAATGTAGTTTTATCCGGGTAGGACAGGTCCTTATAGCCACTACAGTTGTAATGCTCTGTGGTCTAGGGAGTGTTCTTTTCAGCTCACTTCCTATGTATCGTGCTTTTACCTCAGTTGCCTGTGCAACTCTCAGTACAGCACTAATTGCCGATCTCATCATACTTCCCGCGCTCTTAAAGCTGTTTCATAAGAAAAAGGATTAAACTTGAACAGTCCTGACCAGAGATTAACTTATTAGAACGTTCCCTTATTCATGCGAAAGCTATTAATCTTTATTTGGTTACTCGTCCCGCTCGGCGCGGCGGCTTATCATTTCGGTCCTGGTCAACAAAGCATTAAAATTGATCAAGCTACGACACACATTGCTTTAGCAGAGAAACACCTAAAAAATAATCAATTTGATGAAGCTGTAATTGAATTTGATNAGGCGATCCGTTTGTTGCCAAAGGAAAACATTACAGCAAACAACAGATTACGTTTGGAAAAGGCCAAAGCGCAAATGCAGTGCTCACAACTACCGGAAGCCTATAAAGAACTTCTTTCAATGTTATCATCACAAGATGAAAACACGGAACCCCAACTAGTTGCTGATACAAAATCAACTCTTGCCAATGCTCAGTATTACATGACTTGGCTGATGAGACTCGAGGGGCATTCCCGTGAATTGTGGGAGCCAGTCATTGAATCATCGCGTCAAAATTATTACGCGGCAGCTGAATTTGCAAAGAGTCAATCGGATCAAAGATCGGCTGATCAATTAACCGAAAACCTTGAAGCTTCAATAAAACTAGCACGGATAGATTTGGATGAACTTCAGGGCCTGCCGCTACCCAACCAATGACGGGGNTGCNGAAGCGGAACCAAGCCCGGTCGGGCTGGAAAAGGNAAAACTGGTAAAAANCCTGCTGACTCACGCGGCGCTGGTCAGGCACCTCCACCNGACGGGATCGGCTCGTAATCCCGAGGCACCACCAAAAATACAAACTACAAAGCANATCNGTTCTTCTGACTAGGTAAAAGTGAACTCCCGCATGAAACGCCTCCTCTTCACAAATATCGCGCTTCAATTATCTTTCAGCTCAGTTTTATTTGCTCAAGCTCGCATCGTTAAGGAAATACCTCCATCAGAAGATAAAAAAAATCTGCAGAGCAACATCAATAAAATCCCATCAAAAAATACACCAACAGTTACAGAAAAAAAAGCACCNCCCCCAACTGATCTTGATACGCTTATTCTTGCAAAACTTCCCAAGGTGCTCATTGATCGGCGACCATCTTCACTTTTAAGAAACTTAGGAAAAATTGATCAAGACAAAAAGGAAGAAGGCAATACAAAACAACCAAAAAGNCCTGCAGACCTTGCAATAGAGTCATTAGCTGAAAATATAATCAAAAGCAATTGGAGCGGGGTAGCGGATTTCTTTTCCTCTCAATTTAAAAAAACAGATAANGCCAATAAGGCTTACCTGAGTCTTTTAGATACTCTCGCACTACCGCCGCGCATTAGATCCACTAGAACAATACCCTCTTCCAGCCCAGTGCCCGGAAAAGTGTCGCCGCCACGGAACATGGCATATGCCGAAAAGCATCTACTTTCTCCTACTGACATATTGTACTTAGGGGACGCCTGCCCGATCGATCTTGATGAGAAAACCACAATNCCCAAACTAGGACGTTTATTAAAAACAGCACTTTCCCGGGGCCACTTCCCTGACACTTTCGTCAGTTTATTGGAAAAGGGAACAAAAAAAATCGGAGGTTCTGCTGACAGTAAAAAACGAATAACAGCAGCCAGACTCTTACTCAGTGCCGGACTCGCTACCGAGGCAGGAAAATTCCTGCCAGGAATTGATGAATCGGATGATCCCGATGAACTCGATATTATTGCAAATTATCATCTGGCCCTTCATTCAAAAGAACCCAAGGAAGGGCATCTCGTTTCAGCATGGAAGGCCACCCAATTAGTTCTAGCCAATCCGAAAACTGTTCAAAAAAGTAAAGAGTCGGCCCTCGAACGGGCNGTNGATCTTGCCCCTAAAATTGAAGAAGAAAAAGGAGCGCAATGGCTAAGTGCAAGTTTCACCGGGGATGCCAAACTTGGTCGTGAAGTGCTTTCAACGATTGGAGCCCTCACATCAAGCGGCAGGTCAGAGCCCTCGTCCTCTGCGCGACTTCGCCGACTNACCTTACAAAANACTGCTACAGAATCACTACTCAATATCAGTGAAATTAACCATAATGAGTGGTCTGAAATATTGAATATACTAGCTTTGAATTGGCTCTCCGAAGCCTCTTACAGCTACCAGCGTGACAAATCAAAAACGAGTAGCCCCAGAATGCGTTGGGATCAGTACGGCAATATGTATTACGAAAATCCTAAAGTGACTTCTGTGGCCACTCCNAGNAATGTTCCTGGGCCCATCGCCTCCGGAGAACTGCTCAAAGTGCGCCCAAATGAAAATTGGATTCGTTTAATCGATACTGATTTGCAACCGCAATTTTCGACTCTATATGCTCAGCTATTTCTTAAAGTAAATGAACCTGAGGAAGCATTTCCTTACATTCAAAAAATTTCCACCGATTACCCTGAGACCGGAAAACGTTTNGCTGAAGAATTCTTGCGTGTATGGGCAGATAATAATGACCCTAATGCGAATCGCAATCGTACTTATCGGTACGGTTATATGTATGGATATAATCAACGAGCAAATTCTATTCCCCTGACCCGCTCGAAGCAGGAAAGGAGTCTTACAGAATTGGCTAAATGGGTGAGTAAATTACAATCCTTGCCCATCGATGAAATTAATCAGGACAAACTGGCCGAAGCCTTTACTAAAATTCATAGCCGTGCCGAGGTCTATAAAATGACTGCTATCACTAAAGTTTTCGGGAGCTTTGAAAAAATGAGTCCGAAGACCGTTGCTGCTTTGGCTAACACCATGCGTGTTAACCTCGCGACCGTATGGCGGGACCCCAAAACACAGCAAGATGCAAAAACAAAACGCAAAGATGATGAAATTCTTGCAGAAGTAATAACGGGCTATGAAGACGTAGATAAGATTCTGGAAAACAGTATCAAAGCTAATCCTGATAATTGGCGCCTGCACCTTCGAAGGGCCTGCCTCGCACTGGATAAAATTAATTTTCAACAGGAAGCGGAAAAGAGCTCCACTTATACTATCGATCGAAAAAANAGTTATGAAATGTTCTCAAAGGCCACTGAACTATACATTTCGGCTTCATCCGAAAATGTTGAAGAAGAAACTACCGAAGCTTTTGAGCACTGGTTTTACGCTGCCTTAGGTGCAAGTGATCTGGGTGCACTACGCGAAACACAGGTCCCCGCTCCAAGACAAATTGATAAAATAAAAACAGCACTTTCAGAACTGCCAGATAAATCTGCAGAGAGGCACTTGGCTCGCTTTGCAAATGCTCTCGCTGCAAGAATCAGTTCAGTAAAACCTGAACTCAAGCAGCGGTACCTCCGTCATGGCCTATCCATAGCTGGCGATCATGACAAGGCCAGCGAAGCAAAAAAACTTTTTAATTACTATAATGACCTAACTAATGAGATCCAGCTCGTGGCAAGAATCGATGGCTCAAGTACTGTCGGACACGAGTCACCNTTCGGAGTCTTCGTTGACATTCGTCATACCAAAGAAATAGAACGNGAATCAGGTGGTTTCTCCAAATATCTTACAAATCAAAATAATTCCAGCTACGCCTATAATTATGGCCGACCAACTCAGAATTACCGCGAAAAGTTTGAAGATATTACCCGCTCAGCGCTTTCAGAACACTTCGATNTCATGTCAGTTACATTCCACGACNGTAAAGTCACTTCAAGAGGAGCAGGACAAGAAGGGTGGCGCATAACACCTTACGCATATGTTTTGCTTAAGTCGCGCACTCCAGAAGTTGACAAAATACCTTCAATGCAGATCGATCTGGATTTTCTTGATACTGGAGGATATGTGATTCTTCCAATAGCCACGGCCCAGATTCCTATCGATTCCAAGCCCAAAATGGGTGACCCTCGACCCGCTGAAAATCTTAAAATCGTTCAAATACTAGATGAGAGAGAAGCTGATAAAGGCCTATTGAAAGTTGAAGTTAAAGCATCATCCAATGGACTGGTACCAAACCTTNATCAATTACTTAAACCAAGCNTTGATCACTTCACACGGACCGATGAATCCGGTGGCGAAATTTCCATAGCCAGGTTAGATGCAGAATCTAAGTCAGGAAGTCCGATCACTGAGAGGAACTGGACACTCACATTTGCAAAAACTGAAAAAGGCAAATCGGGATCGGCCCTTTCATTTAGTTTTCCAGAACAAGTAACCGAGACTCAGGAAATGCTTTTTCAACGTTATGATGACGCTGATTTGGTTGCTACCAGCCAAACCCTGCAATTAGAGCAAAGATATGTTAAGAAAAATTCAAAATGGATTGGATTGGCTTTACTTTTTGTACTTATCGCAGGGGCAATAACCCTAAAACTTAAACGGAAGAGACTGGCCAATTCAGAAAGCAATGAAAAGATCGCCGCTTTTAATGTTCCAAATGAAATCACACCTTTTTCTGTTCTACGCCTTTTGCGCAAAATTCATGCGGAAANAGGTTTTTCCGAAGACATCCAATCACAGTTAGATGAATCCATTGCATCTGTTGAGAGACAATATTTTGACCGGGAAAATGAGCAGACTCTCAGCCTAAAGGACATTGCTGAAGAATGGGTCAACCGCGCAGTCTAACGCACGGTAAAAGCATTAGGTGTTACCCTCAATCGATCTGTAATGTTATATCTCAACACTGGCAATTGCCATCGCTGCCATCCCCTCACCTTTACCAACAAAACCCATTCTCTCGTTAGTCGTAGCCTTAATACCAATCTTGACTACATCTAATCCAAGTGCTTGAGAAATATTCTTTTTCATTTCATCCGCATGAGCCAAAATCTTCGGTTCCTCTGCTATCAAACTACTATCAACATTAATAATTTCTCCTCCTCGGTCAGCCACTTCTTGCGCCGTCTTCTGAAGGATACTCATACTGCTAATNCCTTTGATTGAATTGTCTGAAGGAGGGAAAAAATACCCTATGTCGGGGGCACCCACAGCTCCCAAAATGGCATCGGCAATGGCATGACTTAAGACATCAGCATCAGAGTGCCCATCAAGGCCCTTTTGCCAAGGGATATTTACGCCCCCAAGGATCAGGGGCCTCCCCTCCACTAACCGATGAACGTCATATCCTATTCCTGATCTTGCTGCCATAATTATGATGAAAGTGTATTTTCTAAAGGAAGCTTACCGTTCCAGGAGCAAATTGAAAGTTTGCCTTTCGTCACATTACTATCAATTAGGTCGACCTTACCTCCCGCAGCCTCTACCAACAACTTACCGGCNGCAATGTCCCATAAACTTATCACTTCCTCTATATATGCATCTAGCCTTCCACAAGCAATATATGCTAATGCAAGTGCAGCACTTCCCATCATGCGGGATTTTCTGACNTGTGACGCAATGGCACGGTACCGTATGAAGCCTGCTTCCATAGCATCTTTGGTCTTGGAAAAGCCTACAGTCACCACGGCTTCAGACATTTTCCCACGATCACTCGTTGATATAGGAGAACCGTTCAGTGTTGGCCCGCTCCCCACATCAACTGCCCAAAGTTCATCCATCATAGGATCATATATAACACCCAGAATCCATTGATCTGTTGATTTTTGTCGAAGAGCTATCGAAACACAAAAATGTGGAATTCCGAAAAAATAATTCACGGTCCCGTCAATGGGGTCAATGATCCACTGATAATCACCAGCCTCAGATCCGGCATCACCCTCTTCACCAAGGATAGAGTGATCTGGAAAAGCCTCTGAAATTAAATCCGAAATAATGGACTGGCTCATAACATCTAGCTGTAATTTGATNTCATGTTCTTCGAATGCATCTACGACTTTATCTTTACCGTAGTTATCCTTCAGTAATTGGCCCGATGCCCTCGCAGCTTTTTTGGCTATTTCTAAAAATTCACTCATTTATACTCCTAATAATAATTCTATCTTATCGAGAATTTTCTCAGCAATGTCCCGCTTAGAGCACTTATTAATATGATCCTTTGCCCCGTCACTGTGAAAGANCGTGACTTCGTTATGGTCAGATTCGAATCCTATATCTTTGCGTGAAACATCATTGGCAACAATGAAATCACAGCCCTTCCGCTGCATCTTTGATAATGCATTTCCCCGCAATTCCTCAGTGTCAGCCGCAAATCCAACCAATGCNCCGTCAAACCCAAAGACGTTTCGCATCGACCCTAAAATGTCCTTAGTTCTTTTAAGCTTAATGTCTTTGTCACCGGACTTTTTCAGTTTTTGTTTGCTAGTTTCCATTGGCGTGTAGTCGGCAACAGCTGCAACCATTACTGCCGCATCACAATCTTTAGAATAGTTCATAACCTCATCATACATTTGTGAAGCTGTTTCCACAGAAACGACCTGACAGTCTATAGGGGCAGGAACATTCACGGGCCCGCTAATTAAAAGAACTTCATGACCGCGCAATGCTGCTGCTGCNGCTATTGCATATCCCATCTTGCCTGTCGAACGATTGCTCAAAAACCTTACAGGATCAATGGGCTCTCTNGTAGGTCCAGCTGTTATGAGAATACGCACAAATAAAATGAATTTCTAATTGTCCGATGAGAGGATCTTATTGACTGAATCAAGTATCCCATCAACTGGCCACATTCTGCCAATGCCCTCGTATCCACAGGCGAGCATTCCTTCATCAGGACCTATGAACTGCACGCCCCGAGAAACCAATGTTTCAACGTTCCCCTGTGTAGCGGGATGATTCCACATCTTCCCGTTCATGGCTGGAGCAATGATTACTGGAGCCTCAGTCGCAAGATAAATTGAACTTAGGGGGTCATCAGCAATTCCGTTCGCGAATTTTGCTATTGTGTTCGCTGTTGATGGTGCAATGAGAATAAGATCAGAGCGATCTGCCAATTCAATGTGTCCAGGTCTCGAACTTTGCTTCTCGTCGTGAAAACTTGTAAAGACCGGATTCTTTGAAAGGACCTGTAAAGTTAATGGCGTAATAAATTCTTTAGCTTCATCACTCATGACTACTGTCACTGAGTGCCCGATCTTCGTCAAACCGCTCGCGATGTCAGCTGACTTGTAAGCAGCGATTGAACCTGAAACTCCTAGAAGAACTTGCTTCATTATAATGAAATTAGGGTCGCTTCCTAAGGACTCTTTGTCAAAGACCGTTAAAAAATAAACTTTTTCCAGTCATTNGATAGGTTCATCTTTTTTTTCATCAAGATATGACTGCAAAATTTCAACTGCAGCTGCCTGATCAATTAAATGTCTACTACTTTTGATGGTATGCCCGGCATCATGTAATTTCTGTTGAGCCACAGTAGTAGTGAACCTTTCGTCCTGAGTGACCACTTCAATATCAGGCATAGCATTAGCTATTTTATCGACAAAATCTGATACGTTTTGTGCTGATTTGCCGTACGAGCCATCGAGACTACGAGGCATACCAATGATAATGATTTCAATGGATCTTTGAGCAACAATTTCTGCAATTCTTGCAATTGGACTAGATTCGCAGGTCTGAACCGTTTCAAGTGGGTGCGCGAACATCCCCAAATCATCGCTGCATGCGATACCTATGCGGACTTCTCCATAATCTACTCCTAGGGCTTTCAAAATATAGATAAATAAGTGGCGTTGTCCTGTCTAAGCTAAACGCATAANTGAGTTCATACTAACAACTTCATATCANTCATATTTAATATATGAATATATTTAAATTTGCCTTATTAAATTTGTCCGCCGAATCTTCATCAATTTTAAACGATTACACTATGTCATTGTCTCTATAAATGAGAATCCTTTGTAATAGTGTTCTGCTTGAAAGATAGACCACTATTAGCCCGTAATACTATTAGTCATTCGGTTTCCTTTTAATAAAATGCCTTTATCCCGACTCATTTATCTCATCACTTTGAACCTGTGCCTGTTGCCTTGTTCCAATGCTGACCTTGCATCACAACTCAAAAGAGCCGAGACCGCCTCAGACACGACTGCGATCATTGAAATAGCAAAGCGACTACTTGATAAGAATCCGGATGACTTAATTCTGCTCCGAAAAATAGCACGAGCTCAACTCAAAAATAATGCATTCTCAGAATGCACAAAAACTCTTGCTCATTTGTCCAGCCTTTTGCGTAAAGAAGACGCTGAGGTTCTGGAAATGTTCGGTGACATTGAACTGCAAAAGAGTGGTTCAAAAGAATCAGAAAATGCTCTCGGGTACTGGACCCGTGCTNTGCAGATCGATCCTGCAAGGACCTCGGTCCTGACCAAACTGGTAGAATACCAAAGCAGACATTTNAACAGACAAAAAGAACCCGAATACCTAAGAAAACTTGTACAATTAACCAACGATCCTGAGAACCTTTCCAGAATCATAAATCTGAATCTCAGAAACCGTGACTGGGACGCGATCGATCAATTTACAAAGAGGCTAAGGGCGTCATTCCCAAGCAGTGATCAAGCCAAAAAATGGAATCCCTCATATGACCAACTCCTGAAGATTAAAATACGGCTAATTGATATTGATTCTTCCCTAAGCAAAGGACTTTATATGGTAAATCACTTACTCGAGAGAGCTTGGATTTTTAATGAATTATTCATTGATCAACTCGCCATCGAAGATGCCGAAAGGGCTTTAGAAATCCGACCTGATTCTTTNTGGGTCAAATATCAACTGGGCATCATATTAGCCAATGCCGGCAAGGCCAAAGAAGCTTCGGATCAATTGGGCCTGAATTTTTGGCGATATTCCTACAAACGNAAAAACCCGGGTCAACAATTTCTGACTAAATTAAACCATCTAGAAAAAACAATTAAAGAAAAAGGAACTGCTGAAGCTTTAACAGAAAGAGCGGATATACTCTATCGTGAAGGACAAACCGATCTTGCAATTGCAGATCTGCAAATGGCAATGAATAAAAATCCGGATCANATCCCTTCACTGTTATTATTTGCAAATATTCAAATCGGAAAAAGTAAAACAAAGGATGCTCAAAGAGCATTGCAGCGGATCCTTAATCAAGAATCTGATCCGGTCACCTACATTTCTAGTGGGCACCGCTGGAAGTATCTTGACAATGGATCCAATCAGGGGATCGCATGGANAACTAAAGATTTTGATGATTCAGCATGGCCTAGTGGCCCTTCCCAGCTTGGATACGGCACTGATGATGAAGGGTCCGGAACAACACTCCGTTTTGGGCCAGACTCTTCTTCGAAGTATCCCACTACTTATTTTCGTACGAGTGTTAAGATACTTGACCCTTCTCTATTTTCTAATTTTCTCTTCAGGGTCAAATATGATGACGGGATCGCTGTCTATATCAATGGAAAGCAGGCAATACGNCAGAATCTAGCTTTGAAAGCTTCGTTTACGACTTTTGCCAGCAGTACGGTCCGTAATGAATCTGACTGGAAAGANATCAGGTTACCTTCATCATCTTTTTCTGCCGGCACTAATGTGATTGCNGTTGAAATTCACCAGAGCAGGGGAGCCAGTTCGGACATCCGATTTGATATGTTTTTGCATGGCCACACAGCTCGACTTCAGGCCCTTGAAAAACTAGGACGGCTCCAAATGAGTCTCGGAGATTTTGAGGACGCATCACAAAGCTTCAAGGCCTATCTAGATTTGCAATACAATCAGAAAATNAATGACCTTTATCAGGCCTGCTTCTCATCTTTACAGAAAAATTAGCAATGAATCATATTGTCTCAGCACTGATGCCTCCCATGTTAAAATCTTTCCTACTCATTGTATTAATCAGTACAAATATAGGATCTATCCTGGCTCAGGAACTTAATAATTCCATCAGGCTAAGGCCCGGATCCGGAAATATAGTACCGGGTCAAAACATGACACTCTACTTTCCGGAATCTATGATTAAGCCAGAAAGTATCGGACATTCGGGCACCATTAATCCTCTAATATTCAAACCCAAATTGGAATATGATTTTAAGTGGAAAAGCCAAACTGAAGTTATCTACACGATCAGAGGCCCGGTCATCCCGGGACAGTCATACAAAGCCACTTTAGCCCCNAACCTTAATAAGTTGGACGGCACGCCTCTAAATTATGATCAATGGATTGACCGTCCATTTAAAGCACATGAGCTAAATGTTAGTACAAAGTTCCGCCTCAATAGATCCGGCCTCGGACAAAGGCCCAGTGTGCCGCTATTATTTAATTATAAAATCCAATTCTTAGGTGCACGTGAAACAATATATTTTCAGGACCATATTACCCGGGAACGTTTCGAAGCTAATNTCTTTCTGCCAACACTTAATACTGAGCCCAAGAAAAATGACCCGAAGGCTCCAAATGTCGGTGACTCTCTTTTTGTTGAGCCTGCAGAGCCTCTTCCTGTAAATCGCAATATCGATCTTGTCATTGATGGCATCAGAGACGCGGAAACTGAAACTCTTATTCCTTATTTGAAAGTTTTTCCTTTAGGTAAAACAAAGCCCTTAAAACTTGAAAATGCTGAAACTCATCAGGATGTTTTCGGGGGACTTGAAATCATTCTTAGATTTAATCAGAAAGTCGATCCGAAAGGAGTTACAGACCAAGTCATGAGCGTTGAGCCTCACGTTCAAAATCTTCAGAAAATTGTTGAGGGTAGATACGTCAAGCTACGAGGTCAATTTGATCCTCAAGAAACATATAAAATACATTCCAGTTCAAAGCTACTCGGAGCATCGGGATATCAAATGGACGAGGACACCATGAATGAGGTCACATTTAATGGTCTGAGACCTTCAATCTATTTTCCAAGCACTATGTATTTCACCCGTTCGGCGATCGGATTAAAAATGAAATTTCTTCATGCAAATACCGGACAAACTAGCTGGCGTCTGGCTAAAATACCTGAACATAAGATAGGAGTGGCCCGGCAACGCCTCTACCAGACAGGAGAATTACTCGTTGATCAGTTATCACTACAAACTATTGCCGAAGGAGAATTCCCCGGAGCCCCTAAAAATGAAAGCATTTACCGAGACATCGAATGGAAGCCGGAAAAGAAAGGTCCTCTTTCGGACGGTGCGTACTTGCTTGAAGTTTCAGCTCCAACAAAATCCGATAAACTTATCGCTAACCGTTCAGTGATTTTCTTTACGGAGTTCCTCGTTTCACAAAAGCAGACCAGAAATGAACTTCTTGCCAAAATACAGAAAATGTCTGATGCGGACTCAGTGTCAGGTCTAAGGGCACGACTAGTCTCAAGTAATAATACATTATTAGGTACCTCANTCAGTANCGATGAGGGAATTTGTTATTTTGATAGGAACTTACTNAGATCGGTAACTATTAATAATAGAAAAACCAAACCAAGTGCCAGCCACCTTCTGATTGATTCGCCCGGAGGTGGTACTGCAGTCGCATTCATCGATAGGCAAACATTTTACAACTCTGGCTGGGTCAGTTCAGNAACAAAAAATACACCCAGAAGTTTTATATTTTCGGATCGTAATCTCTACAGGCCCGGTTCCTCAGCTAAATTCAAGGGGATGATCCGGCTTCAGGGAGGGGAAAAGCTAATCAGTGCTGTTAATGTTCCTGTTTCATGGAAGATATCCGAAGGGTACTCAGGCAAGACCGTAATCGAAGGTCAAACAAGAACCGATGAATTTGGAGGNTGGGAAACAGAGTGGCAAATTCCAAAAGATGTTAAAATCGGTAGCTATCGTTTGAGCACCAATGGTTATGGCATGGAATATATTCAGGTCGAGGAGTACAGGGTACCACTGTTCGAGGTTAACATCACAAATGCCAGTGAAATAAAAGGAAACACCGCNAAGATAGCAATANAATCTAATTATTTTCATGGTGCACCGAACAGCGGAGCAATTGCCCGGTGGTCAATTCACTGGCACGAGGAATACATACCTTCCGACATTGTGGGTATGACTANTGATCGGTACTCAAAAGACCCATTGAAGAAACCATATCTAAAATCTGCCGAAGGTGAGTTTAAGTTAGATAAAAATGGATCCGGAACATTAGAACTNAAGATCCCGGAAGATGAACCATTTAGCAGAGCAAGGTATGGTTTCGAATTTACAGTGGATATTGTCTCCCCTGAAGGCAGAACAATTTCTAATGGTTTGTACGCTTACCTGCAACCGTCTGATCAGATCCTTGGAATTGACCTGACACCAATTTACAAAGAACCAGAACCTTCTTTGGAGCTTAAGCTTGCCACTATCGGCCCAAACAATCAACGCACTGGCGGAAAAGAAGCTGTCATTGAAATTTTCCGAATCGAATCCCGGACAGTTAAAGAGGAAATTGATCCGGGAATTTTCAGGTACCGAAACTTTAATGAACATATTAAAGTCGCCTCTTTTAATAATGAACTAGAAAATAATGAAACGGCCTTGAACATCAAGGTGAACGGCAAACCTGGCCGTTACATTGCAGTCTGTCATCTGAAAGGGAATTCTCTGCGTTGTAGTGACTCAGTACTTCTAGCGGGTGAGGCCAGAGCAAGNTATCCCATTCGCAGTAGCGATGGGTTTAATATTTCGACGGACAAAGAAACATATCGGCCCGGAGAAACAGCTACCCTTGCAATGGAGGCACCTTTTGGAGGTAAGGCCTGGGTNAGTATTGAAACGGATGAGGTAATTGATCAGTTCGTTGTTGATCTGAAAAACAACGCTAGCAAAATTGAAATTCCTATCAGAGAAAATTATTTTCCAAATGCTTTCGTAACAGTTTACCTCATTAGGCCGGGAGATAAGGAGAAGATTCCAGCCGAACGCTTCGGTCGAGCAGAAATCAATGTGATACGGGAAGAATTAAACTTGGACATTAATGTGGTAATGGAAAAATCACAGATTGAACCAAGGGAAACCAGTTCCGGAACAATCTTGGTAACCAGTAACGGCAAACCAATAGCCAATGCCGATCTGACTGTCATGGCCGTGGACGAGGCTGTGCTCAAACTTGGAGATTGGAAACTGCCTCCAATAATTCCCAGATTTTACCAAGAAAGAAGACATAATGTCGCNACTTACCATGCCCTCGATAATCATATCGAGGGGTTCGATGAGGAGGACGTGACGGAAAAGGGGTTTCTTATCGGTGGCGGTGGAATGGATATGCAGCAACAAAAAAAGCAGCCNCGTTCAAATTTTCTTGCACGTGCATTCTGGATGACAGGACTCAGAACAGATGATCAGGGAAGAGTNGCATTTAAATTCAAGGCGCCAGATAATCTCACGTCTTTCCGGGTAACGGCAGTAGGTCAAACGAAAGATCACAAATTCGGAAAGGGACAAGCTCATTTTGAGGTGAGTAAGGGACTAATGATTGAACCCGCACTACCTAGATTTATCCGAAACGGAGATGAAATTGTATTAAGAGCCATTCTCAGACAGAAAGTAATGGATAATGCCAAAGTNCTGATCAATTGCAAATCCGGGNAGGGAATAACGAACCTTGAAAAAGAGCAATACGAAATCGGACCGCTCAATAAGAATGTTCCAGGCACATTCGATTTAAGAGCAAAAGTCAAAAAAGGAATGTCAGAAGTAACAGTGCTTTTCGAAGCCAGCATCCTCGGAAACACTAAAATTACTGACGAAGTCGAAATCACATTGCCTATTCTTAGNCCTGGCATAATGCAAAGTACAGGCACTTATGGTAAAGTTCCTGAAGATGTGCCAGAATTCGTCTTCTCGAAAACCGCACCTAAAATATGGGAGAAATCCGAAGGCGATTTTGGCATTACTTTTTCACGATCACCCTTTCTTCCTAAATTTCAGGGCCTGCCCGAACTGCTTGAATATCCTCACGGTTGCTTTGAACAGCGTACGAGTAAATTGCTCGGATACATTCAGCTGGCTGATTTACTACAGTATCTTCCAGCGCTCGGACAAAAGCATATAAATTACAGGTCCACCATAGAAGAGGGTATAAAATATATTGCTCAGAATTTAAACAGCGGAGGATTTCTGCCGTACTGGTCAGGATCATCATCCCCAAACTCTTATGTAACAGTTCAAGCCGCGTGGCTTATTAATGAATGTAAAAAATTAAATTATAACATTCCCACTGGACTCGAAAAAAAGCTTCTGATGGCTCTCGATTCCATCGTTCAGGGCCGTACAAATGATGAAGGGGATCTTAGAGCGTTTGCGGTATTTATAGACAGTAAGTTTCTTTCAAATAAAAAACCTGTCAGCTCTATCGAAGAACTTTATCTGAACAGAAACCTTCTGAGGGAAGAGTCCCGAGCATTTCTCGCNCTGGCCATGCATGCTCATGGAATCATGCCCGAAGAGATCCAATTACTTGCCAGCGAAATTGGTGATCTTTCACCTAAAGAAGTCTTTGACCCCNAAAACTTTTATTCGACGAATCGGTCCGACGCGGTCAAATACATTGCTCTCAGCACAGTTTCGGATGTGCAGTGGAAAGAAAAAAAGGAACCTCATTTCCGAAATCAATTACTTTCCGTCATGGACGATTCCAGAAACTTATCTACGCAAGAGAATCTTTGGCTTCTGATGTCTATAAGATCAATGATGGAAAAAGATAATTATGAACCTTTTAAAAAGGAACTGNTCAAAGCCGATCTTATATCAAAGAACCTGTTATCTGTTGCATGGAAAAAACAACCGCTCACTAGNCTCGGCACTATCAAAATCAAAAATGATAANCATCCTATTTATTATCTGGCAAATGCTTCGGTTTTAAGAAATGAAGAAAATTCCAAGAGGGAGGACCGTGGCATTAGAATAGAGCGCGTTATCCAGAATCTGACCAATCCGAACAGGGCCGGCACACCGGAAAATCCACTAATGATTGGTGACGAAGTGTTGATCACTTATCGATTATTGAGCGAGCGGGATCATTTTTTTGTAGCAGTAACTGATGAATTGGCGGCTTCTCTTGAAGTTGTAAATTTCAATCTGGCACAAGTCGCTGCATTTTATTCACTTCCTCAGGGAACTGAAAAGAAAAGACTTTATCTTGACCACTCAGAACTGAGGGACAGTAGTGCGAGACTATATTTTAATCGTTTAAGCAAAGGAGACAATACTTACTCCCTACTGGCAAGGGTCACTTCTGCGGGACAATTCAGTTGGCCTGCCTGCACGATAACGCCAATGTATGAGCCCCGCTTCAATGGCCTTGGAAACAAGACAACGCTTTTTGTTGATCACAAATGAATGATTTAAATTCACTGCATTCAAAGAGCCGACCTTTTCTTCNAAGGATCGTTTTGTTCTTTTTCATTTTTGTTCCAATTATTTTGTGGATTGCTTCTTTGTCCTTGGAGATTGCAGTGAATCGAAGTCCACTACCAAAGAGTCTTTTCGAAGACCTCAATGGGACTCCGATCCTACTAGACCGTGATGGGAAGATTATTGCTCAGATATCTAGTGATGAAGCCAGAGTCCATGTCCCCATACCCATGAACAAAATGGGAAAGCACCTNCCAAAAATCACAATCGCATTAGAGGATCACCGTTACAAAGCCCACAAAGGTATAGATTTTTATGCAGTATTTGCTGCCGCTTACCGCACTCTCACTCATACTGATCACCTTTCAGGCGCATCAACTATCAGCCAACAAACCGTTAAATTGGCCAACAAACGCAAAGACCGATCCTTAAACTCAAAAATTAAAGAAGCTCTATCAGCTTTGAAATTAGAANGGATGTGGAACAAAGAAGAAATATTGGAGTCGTACATCAACCGGTTGGACTATGGGAACCGTCGACTTGGACCCGAAGCTGCTGCCTGGTCTTATTTTGGAAAATCTGCATCTTCTCTTACGCTGGCCGAATCCATTTTTATAGCCGGATTACCTCATTCTCCAACAAAATACAATCCCTGGCTAAGACCGGAAAATGCCAATTCAAAATATTTGAGATCAATTAAAAGACTCCAAGAACTAGGCATGCTATCAAAAGCACAGTCTGAAAGGCTAGCCAACAATCCTCCTGTCGCTCACCGTAAATTGCCACCAACATCAGCTCCGGCCTTTGTGGAAGCAGTGTTAAAAAATACTGAGAATATCTCCACAAGTGATCCGACTCTGACCACGCTGGACTCATCAATTCAAAAAAGTGCNGATGAGATTCTTGTGAACCGACTCAACTTGCTTAACAGACANAGTATCCGCAATGCGGGAATGGTAGTAATTGAAAATGCCACAGGATATGTCCGTGCGATTTCATCTATAAGCACCAAGGATGGTTCATCGGAAAGATCCTACANTNCGCCNCTAGTATGGAGACAGGCCGGTTCNACTCTAAAACCTTTCGTGTATTTATTGGGTATTGAAGAAAGAAAATTCACAGCCTCGAGTTTACTTCCTGACACTGCAGACTCCATTCCCAATAAATTTAGAGCTTATGAACCCAAAAATTTTAATCACAAATTCAATGGTCCCGTGCGTGTGCGCAATGCACTTGCATCATCATTGAACGTTCCNGCAGTCTACGCTCTGAGTCTTACCGGCCCGAGGAAAAGCTTTGATTTTACAACTCAATTCGGCATCAAAACTAGTGAATCGATCGATGATCTCGGTGCCGGGTTTGTTTTAGGTAACCGTAAGATCCGGTTACTCGACCTTGCCTCGGCATACTCTAATCTTGCGAGAACCGGTTTAGTTATTCCCCCCATATTTTCAGAAAACACAATACTAAGGCCCAAACGAATAGTTTCCGAAGAATCNGTTAATATTATTACAGATATTCTCGCCGATAATGAGGCCCGGTCCGCTTCGTTCGGGCGTCATTCTAGCTTGCACATCAAAGACCACCGTACAGCGGTCAAGACAGGAACGAGCAGCTCATATCGTGACGCGTGGACGGTCGGCTATGATAAAGATCACACAGTAGCAGTGTGGTTTGGTAATCTCAATGGCCGAACCATGAATGGTTCCTTGACCATTGAAAGCGCTGCCCCCGCATGGAAAGAAATGTTTATGTTTTTGGCAAAATTCAAAGGATCAAAGCCGCTCAATAAGGCCAATAAAACTCGAATAAAAATTGATGCTTTGACCGGACTATTAGCATGTAAACATACTAAATATTTGATAGAAGAAGTATTTCTTTCGGGAACTGAACCCTCTAANGATTCCACAGAATTTTATGACTCTAATGGAAATATCCTATTATCTGATGAATATGCAGGATGGTGCNNTAGCAAAGACAATTATCTGACAGCAAGCGTCAGGCCATCACTGACTGGAGGCCCGAGGATCCTGAGCCCTAATGACGGTGCCTCTTTCCGCATGGATCCTGAAATACCTACTGACCAGCAAAGCATCACTCTGACATCCGATACTGATCATACTATATGGAATGTTAATGGTAAACGCCTCACTGACCCTTACCTCAGTCTTCGCCCCGGCACTTATTTGATCAGAGCAAGCACCGAGAGTGGTAGTAGCACGGCGCGGATAACCGTCCGTTAAAAGTAAAATAATCTATATCAAATTTGATTAATTTGTTGCGCATTTTAAATGCAAAATAGACATTCCAAAATCCCTTTCAGNTGAAGGAGGAAAATCCTGTCTCTTGATTTCAATAAAGTCTTTAGAGTGCCANTCAGGAAAATATTTAGCTTCACTNTCNACTGTAAATGTAGTGTGTAAAATAGTCAGGATAATTAGATCTGCGTAATTAATAGTTCTTTCATAAATTNCCGCACCACCGCAAACGACAAGCTCATTCTCCGCTTCTTTTTCAGCTGTGCGTATTATTTCATCAAAAGAGAACGCCACTCTTACTTGGGATTTAGGTGCATAATTTCGGTTTCTTGTCAGAATGTATGGTCTATGATCCAAGCCAAACCAACCTTNCATTTCTTCATAAGTTTTCCTTCCAAGTAGTAATCCTTTTCCTTGAACATAGGATCGAAAGTGATCCCTGTCCTGTTCAATGCCTTGCCAAGGAAGGCCACCTTCCGCACTGCCAATCAGCTTATTCTCATCCATCGCGGCAATGAGAGATAATTTCATCAGTTCTTTTNGATTTTTCTAAACAAGTTGGCCCAGCTGTTCTTCTTAGAGAACCAATATCCCTCTCTCCCAGTAAATTCAGAAGCCATATTATCATCTGTGATCACATCAAATTTTTTAGATGATCTCATTTTTTCCCCAAGCTCTGGTAATTCCATTTTCACTAACCGTTCAAGTTCAGACCTAAATGCTGCCGTCCTTAAGAAAGTCGGAGATCCGTTGTCATCCTTAAATCGAAGCAAATTTGCACGTCTTTGTTCGGAATTAATATTGAATGGACTGTCAGAAGCCGCCACAAAATTACCAACCATCGTTACATATTTAAAGACCTCTGCCGCTGTCCGAACAACATCATCACTACCGGTAGTATTATAAAAAACAACTCCTCCTGACTTTAGGTGNATTTTGCATAAATTTAAGAATTCTACAGAAAGTAAATTTGAAGCATGGCTCCGCCAGTGAAAAGTCGTATTCATTAACATGAAATCGAACTTAACATCATCAGACTGACGTCGTAGCCAGCGACGCCCGTCATCAGTGTGTATCATAACTTTAGGATTTTCAGTTATCCTGCTGTGCTCTTCATAATCTTTTATAATCTCAAGGTATCCGGGATTTATTTCGANAATCTGCAATTCCTTTAAAGCTTCATGTCTTAACAGTGCAGCNGCCCAAGAACCACTACTGAATCCAATTTCCAAAACATTGGCCGGCTCCGGATGAAGAGCCGCTATCATGTAACAACGATATATACCGTTCGGAGATCGTGGGTCTATAGCGTACCGTCCATCATAAATACCTCCTCCATATACAATATCGGCATCTCCAGGTTCTAATGCCTCATCGACAGTGATGATACCGCTCCTGTTCTGAACAGTTTTTTTGAATGGCTGGTCCCTTGGGTATTTTTTATCATATTGCAAATTTTCCAGAAATCCTGAAAAAATTAATTCGCCAACAAAAATCGGTGAAGTAGCCACAATCAAAGCAAAAGCTATTCCTAAAACCCTAATCAGAGGAGCAACTTTAGATATTGTAAATACCAATGCAGAAGCAATGGCTCCGACACTTGCCGTTACACCCGTAACCTCATTCAATGGCATCATTTCAAGCAAAACAAACCCTGTAAATAAAGAACCCAATGTGGCGCCGATAATGTTNAAAAGATATACCANAGACACTGTTTTCCCCACAGATTCCTGAACAGTCGATAATTGACATACTAGCGGAAAGATTCCACCAGCAATGGCTGCGGTTAGACAAACCATACCGAGAACAAACCAATAATGGTCGGCAGAAGTCAATTTAGCCGCGATCGGCATTGAAANATAGAAAATGAAGGATGAAAGTCCAAGCATCAAAGCAGCGTATAAGAGGAAGTCTTTTTTTGAATCACAGATCCGGCGTCCGATCATAGCGCCAACCGCGATTCCAACTAAAAAACTTCCCAGTGTATGTGCAAATGTTTCAGGNCGACTCGCCGTAGCAAAACCCAACACTCTTATCCAGATAATTTCCTGTGACAGAGAAATGGCTCCGGTCAACAAGGCCAGCATCAAAGCAATNACATGAATATGTTTATTTAATAACATGCTAATTTGTTAGTTGCGGTTGATTTTTAATTGAATTTTTTTTGCAATAAATAAAAACCAAAAGGCCGGTCATTAAGTTACAGAGAGCTGCAAACCAAACCGAACCAGTAAGACCGAGGAATCGGAAAAGAACACCCACAGTCAAAAAACAGGCCAGAGCAGAACCTGCAGTGTTGAAGGTATAAAGAAGCCCCACTGATGAACCTAACTTTGCTTTTCCGCGGTGAAGATAAGCGACCAAGATTGGCAATGTCGCACCCATACACAATGTGGGAAAGAAAAGTAACAAATAGATCACTGCCGCCATGCCTGATGTGTTCATGTCAGAAGCAGCATTTCCCACATAATGAATCAGAGGAACACTCACAAATCCGAACAGTGCAATTCCTATTTCGATCCATAGAAAAAGCTCGGGAAGTGTTCTGGAAAACTTATCCGATAGCCTCCCCCCAGCAATTGNGCCAACCCCCAATCCAAACATAAAAATAGATACGATCAGAGTAACAGACTCAATGTTAACACCAAATAACGTAAATAGGAGTCTCTGCCAGACGACCTGGTAAATCAACGCAGCTACTCCTGACAACATAAACAATGCAGCCAGTATCGAGCGGGATTGAAATATATTTTGGCCAAAGGATCCATCCGTAGAGCGGTTCAGACAATTCCATTGCGCGAACAGAAAAAGAGACCAAAGAATTCCTGTGCTTATAAAATTAAACTGCAATCCAAATGCTCCTAGAAATGATAAAAGAAAAATTGAAAAAGGCCATGCGCTTGCATCCTGATATTTCTTAAGTTCATCCTCGCTAGTCACTATCCGGCTTGCGAACCGAACAAGAAAATTCCTAAGTACAGGGAATAGAACAGCACCGGAAAATGCACTGAGTATTAACATTCCGAGGAGACTTGAAATAGTAGGTACCGTGCCTGAAGAGGCGACAGAATTCATTGCCGCTGCAATGCCTGATAGGGCGCCCACAAAAACAAGAAACGCCCTGTTCTTAATTGGTACGGAAGATGTCGATTCGTCTGACAAGAATGGCAATTACTCTAATTCTGGAAAAAAAACAACTTCCATAGTCATGGATTTATGAATGTTTTCACGGCAAAAAGCCTTAAAACAACGAAAGGAATACCAGAAAGAAGTAAAAAATTATCAGGAAAATATGTTAAAATCCACGTAAGCTTTAAGAATTAAAATAGTTAATAATTGCTGGATATTTAATTGGATCAAAGTCAATGTCCTTTCCCTATTTTTCTTTTACGCCCACTTCAGCCCTATGCTTGATATAAAGCGCATCCGCGAAGAACCAGAACTTATCAAAGAAAGAATCCGCAGCCGTGGAGGAAATGCTTTTGAAATTATAGACTCGCTTTTAGAGTGTGACGAAAACAGAAGGCAGCTTGAAACAGAAAAGCAGTCGCTCCAAGGAGAAAGAAATTCCAAGTCCAAAGAAATTGGAATCAAGAAAAAGTCAGGGGAAGACACTTCCGCAATAGAAAAAGAAGTAAAAAAAATCGGCGCCGATCTCAAGAATCTCAGTGACCGGGTCGAGGAAGCAGATAAAACTCAAAATGATCTGCTCTTATCATTACCCAATACACCTCATGAGAAATGTCCGCCAGGGGAAGATGAAAATGCAAATCCCTTAATCAAAGAGAGCGGGAAAAGGAAAGAACATAGTAATGAATTAGAAAATCACGTTCAGATTGCGGAGAGGCTAGGACTCATTGATTTTGAGGCTGGTTCCAAAGTGGCAGGGAGCGGTTTTGCAGTTTTCCGAGGCGATGGGGCCAAGTTACAACGCTCCTTAATTCAATTTCTTCTCGATCAACAAACTTCAAAGAATGGCTACACGGAAATTAGTCCGCCATTCGTTGTGGCAAGAGATTGCATGATCGGCACTGGCCAGCTNCCAAAGTTCGAAGANGACATGTANGGNATTGAAAATAATCAGCTCTTTCTTGCTCCGACCGCAGAAGTTCCAGTAACTAATCTCGANCGGGAAAAAATACTTTCTGAAGATGCATTNCCGATCAAGTATACAGCTTATACACCTTGCTTTAGACGCGAGGCCGGTTCAGCTGGAACTGGGACCCGGGGACTGATAAGAATGCATCAATTTGATAAAGTCGAACTAGTCAAAATCGTTCACCCGGACAACTCTTACGAAGAACTAGAATCATTAACGGAAGACGCTGAGCATATTCTGGAATCTTTGGGGCTACATTATAGACGCATTGAACTGTGCACCGGAGATCTTGGATTCAGTGCCGCAAAAACTTACGATTTGGAGGTATGGGCACCTGGCCAGAATGAATATCTTGAAGTTTCAAGNTGTTCAAACTTTGAAGATTATCAGGCTCGAAGGATGAAATTACGCTTCAAAGATGCAGAAACAGGCAAGAACCGTTTTGCCCATACTTTNAACGGTTCGGGCACCGCATTGCCGAGACTTTTTGTCGCATTACTTGAGACTTATCAGCAACCGGATGGCAGTATTGAAATACCAGATCCCCTTAAACCCTATTTTGGAAATGATTCGATTAAAAATTCAGAATCATGAAATTCTTTGATTCCATTCAATCTATAATATAACTTCATTATAAGTTACTTCCTATAGGCTTATCTTACCGCACTGCAGAAAATATAAATTTCTAATCAAATGGACCCCTTATTAATTGCCAACATAAAACAAAAAGCCATAGANGCTGCCGCGCCGAACGCCGTTTTTGAACCTGGCACATTGTTTCCCTGGTTATCTGCCATTTTCTTTTTATTATCAGCCGGATTGATTTGGTTAATGATAAAGGCAGGAAAAGGGAAAAATTACGGCGATTAGCCAGCGGCTCTTTAAGCGCTGACCCAGTTGCAGGAAAAATTATATAAATGGTGACTGACCCAATGAGTCAGGACAATGTGTTTCACCTAAACCCAGTCTAATTCTTATCGGCAAATGCATTCCGATCATAGTTCATTAACAGATTCTATCATCGAGTTAGCGCTCAAGGAAGATCTCGGGGAAAGGGGTGATATTTCATCTCAATTTTTTATCAAAGAAAGCGCAATCGCATGCGGAAGAATTATTGCCAAAGAAGATTGTGTCATATCCGGTTCAGAAATTGCAGCACTAGTCTTCAATGAAGTTAATCCAAACATNAGCATTGAAGTTATAACCCCTTCAGGGAAATCTGTAACTGCTGGTGAAACTATACTCATTTCTAAAGGACCNGCCCGTAGCATTCTCACCGCAGAACGTACCGCTCTTAACTTTCTTCAACGCTTATCAGGCATCGCAACCCTGACCCGAAAATACGTTAATCTAATCGATGGGACCAGGGCCAAAATATTTGATACCCGTAAAACTACCCCTGGAATGCGNGTCCTCGAAAAAGCAGCAGTCGTAGCAGGTGGAGGATACAATCACCGGCATGGCCTTTATGACATGGCAATGCTCAAAGATAATCATTTTGCTTCAGAAATTAAGATTGAATCACTACAAATCGTGATTGATGAATTTAAAGAAGCATATCCAGATGCTCTAGTGGAACTGGAAGCAGATACAATTTCTCAAGTCACTCAATTTCTTAGTCTGGAAAATGTTGATGTGATCATGCTGGATAATATGTCTTTAAAACAAATATCTGAAGCGGTCCAGTTATCCAATGGCAATGCACTTCTTGAAGCTAGTGGTGGAATCAATCTTGAAACGGTCGCGGGCATTGCCGAGACGGGCATTGACCGCATATCCGTGGGTGCACTGACCCATTCTGCTAAAGCAATTGATCTTGCAATGGATTTCGAACAACAATGAGCAATTCTCAGGCACTTAATGTTGCACAAATAGCAAATAATCTTTCAGGAAAAGGCATTCGTTGGTCCATCAAAAATCTTGATAAATGCTCATCAACTAATTCGGAAGCACATGAAATAATAAAACGTAATCCTGAACTGAAGAGCAAAGGACTCGTTCTTTTCACTGAATGGCAAAGTGATGGTAGGGGCAGGCGAGGGGGAAAATGGGAATCTCCACGCTCCAAAGACTTACTCTTTTCCATAGCACTCTGTCCAGGGCTTCCTCAAAAACATTGGAGCCGCCTCACTCATGCAACTGCCCTTGGAATCTGTCAGGCTCTAAGCACTAAATTTAAAACCAAAATTAAATGGCCCAATGATATTTATATCGGAAATAAGAAAGTTGCCGGTATCCTTGTTGAAAGTTATCCCTCCAACAATACCGGCACGGTCATAATCGGAGTAGGAATCAATGTTAATTCAACATCCAGAAATTTTAACTCTAATTTTTCAGTTCCCGGCACTTCATTGAGAATAGAGAATAATGAAGAGCCTCTGGTCAGAGAGTTCATTGCCGAATCTGTGTTATGCGCGATTCATAAGGAAATTGAGCAATGCAAAAATAATTTCAGCAAGCTTCTCATTCAAATAGAAGAATTAAGCGTAATTATTGGTAAAAAAATTCAAGTCACACTCCCAAATGGTAAAAATATTGAGGGCAAAGTGATTGGTTTCGGTGATGAGGGTGAACTCATTATGGAAACGGTGCCTGAATCATCAAATGGCACGGAAACACTGGAAATATCAGCCGCGCATGAAGTTCGGCTTCTATAAAGTCTCAGGTGCTCTATTTTGAGATTAAATTTTTCTATATTTTCGGTAGCTAAAATGCTACGAACATCTAATCTGTGGAAACTTATATTTTTTATGGAAAATACAATAAGTCTTGTGACTCCAAAATCTGATTTCACGTTTGCCGATCAATTTACCCCTAAAGAACAAGGAAATTCGGAATTTTATCCCTTACTACTGAGGGGCATGACTCACAAGCTGAATAATCTACTCGCGGTTATCCAAGGTTTTTCCAGTCTTATCATGATGGATGAGGCACTTGATGAAACTGTCATAGAAAATATAAGCCACATGAAAGAAGCGGCTAATAATGCATCTGAATTGTCTGAAAGAATCCTGCCAGCGGGCGGATGTTCACAAATTACTCAGCAAGAACTACTTTTATCTGAATTTATTCCTATGCTGGAGGATAATCTCAAAGAACCTTTTAATAAGAATAATGTTCCAATAAGTATTCAATGTCCTGGTCAAGTGGCTAAAGTGAGCGCGGATCCATCGCGCCTAAAAAATATTCTTTCCGAACTAATGGCAAATGCATGTGATGCGGCCATCGAGGTAGACGGAAGGGCATCCATTGAAATCCATAATCCCGGTGATTTTTCTCCAAACGAAGAAAATTTTGTTGATATATTAGTAAAAAACTCTGGACCCACTATACCAGGCGATAAACTGGAACAAATCTGGCAACCTTTCTACAGTTCCAAAGACAGTTCACATTTTGGTATAGGACTGACCACAGCTGCTGTATTATCTAGCCAGATGGGAATGCATTTAGGCGTTCACAGCGCTGATAATGCGACTGTTTTCTGGCTCAGAATTCCCGCGGCATAAAAAAGCCTCAAAAAAGAAATATTCGTCTCAATTTTCAGCTCTGGATTCATAACATCCATAGCCAGAATGTATTGCATAACATAGTGAGAAATTCTCACGAGTTTTGTTGCAATATCATCGCTGTGTAGGGCAAAATGATCGCCCTCATTAATTTAAATACTATTATTTTTTATATGTCAGTTCTTGTAAATAAATCCGCACCAGAATTCAGTGCCAACGCCGTAATGCCTGACGGCTCAGAAAAAGAAGTATCTTTATCTGATTACAAAGGCAGATACGTTGTTCTCTTCTTCTATCCAAAAGATTTTACATTTGTCTGACCATCTGAACTTATCGCTTTCGATCACAGAATGAGTGAGTTCGAAAAGCGAGATGCCCAAGTTTTGGGTGTTTCTATTGATGATGCCGAATCACACAGTAACTGGCGTAATACACCAATTGAAAAAGGGGGCATAGGTTCAGTCGGTTATCCGCTCCTTTGCGATGAAGACAGAACCCTCACCAATGCTTATGACATTCTTCACGAAGACACAACTTTCGCGCTTCGTGGAACTTTCATAATTGACCCTGATGGCATAGTTCAAAGTGAAACTGTAAACAACTTACCAATCGGAAGAGACATTGATGATACGCTCAGGTTACTTGATGCCGCGATTCATACTGCTTCAGGAGCAGGGGTTTGCCCAGCTGGTTGGAATCCGACTAAGCCAGACATGCAACCCACTCAAGAAGGTGTAGCATCATATCTTCAAGAGAACGCAGATTCTCTGTAACAATTAGAATGCCCAATTTCACAGACAAGCATTTGCCAATAATTTCGTTAATCAATAATGGCTGAATTGCATTTTAAGGTATCTCCAGAAAAAATAATTCCTTTCAAACTGATTGGAGACCTTACAACTATTGGTCGAGACCCAAACAATTCAATTGTAATCGACCATCCAAGCGTATCACCTTTCCATGCAGAAATTCTTTTTGTTCACTCCGAAGAACAATACGAAGTCTTCGATTTGGGTTCTCCGAATGGAACTCAGGTGAATGATGAACTCGTCATAAGGAGGGCCTTGTTCAACGGTGATCAGATTCAGTTCGGCAAACTTAAAGCGGAACTTCTTTGTGGTTCGAAAAAGACCAAAGTTCAAAGTAAGAATCCTGTAGCCGATAAAGAGCCCAATCCCAAAAGTGCTGCTCCAGTTGCTCGCGCTCCAAAAAGATCCGCCTCTCAAAAACTGGTTAAAGCAAAGCCCCCTGAAGCTAGAAAAAAAGTTCAGAAATCTGAAAAACTATCAGTTAGCCCGCCTCAAGCGAAGTTACAAAAGACGGCAAAACCGCAAAGAGCCCATAAATCAAATAAAAACGAAG
>PAPL01000024.1 GCA_002708885.1 Verrucomicrobiales bacterium
TGGGACTACGAGGGTATCTAATCCTCTTCGCTCCCCCAGCTTTCGTGCCTCAGCGTCAGGAATCGTCCAGAGATCCGCCTTCGCAACTGGTGTTCCTCTCAATATCTACGCATTTCACTGCTACACTGAGAATTCCAATCTCCTCTCCGATCCTCTAGTCAAATAGTTTTCAGTGCAGTTTCCGGGTTAAGCCCGAAGATTTCACACCAAACTTTTCTGACCGCCTACGCACTCTTTACGCCCAGTAAATCCGAACAACGCTTGGGACCTCTGTATTACCGCGGCTGCTGGCACAGAGTTAGCCGTCCCTTCCTCTTCTGTTAATATCAATTCTCGTAGCTTTTATACGAGACCTTACTCACAGATGACAGGGGTTTACAGACCGAAGCCCTTCATCCCCCACGCGGCGTCGCACCATCAGGCTTGCGCCCATTGTGAATGATTCTCGACTGCTGCCACCCGTAGGTGTCTGGACCGTGTCTCAGTTCCAGTGTGACTGATCATCCTCTCAGACCAGCTACCCGTCGTCGCCTTGGTGAGCCGTTACCTCACCAACTAGCTGATAGGCCGCGAGCCCATCCAGAAGTGCGAGGTAAGAAGAACCCCGCTTTAATCCTCAAGAGATGCCTCTTGTGATCACATACGGTATTAGACAACCTTTCGGCTGCTTATCCCCTGCTTCTGGGCAGGTTGCTCACGTGTTACTCACCCGTTCGCCACTAGACTTAGCAAAGCAAGCTTTGCTAAGGATCTCGTTCGACTTGCATGTCTTATCCACGCCGCCAGCGTTCGTTCTGAGCCAGAATCAAACTCTCCGAAAAGAAAGTATATAGTCTCGGCCGGTNAACCGGCTCTGACAAAAATTCTGACGGGAATTAGGGTGCCTACTTTCAAGCACCCTAGTTACCGCGCACCACATCGCTTCAAGCGAGCGGCACGCAACGTACAAATTAGCTTTTTCAATTTCCATTCAATCTCTCTCCGACGCATAGCGTCTTCGTTCGATTGAACCTGTTTTCTCAAAGAACAACAACTTCCCTCAGGTCAGAAATGCAACAGTACTCGATGGTAGCAACTGCATAATAGACCCTACGGGATCCCTAACTTCTTCCAGTCAGGGGGGCGGGAATTATAGTCGAGCCCCCTTGAGGGTCAAACGATTTTCTCTAGCTATTGCACGTTTTTCGGCATTTTTTTGCCTTGAAACCCGATTTTTGGATATATAGAGCCTATAAAGTGTTAATCTTCAATGACGTCTGGCCAATTAGTATGAAAAAATTCGCCAGCGCTTTTATCGACTCTCTCGTAAGTATGAGCGCCAAAAAAGTCTCTCTGAGCCTGTAATAAGTTAGCTGGCAGGCTCTCGGAGCGGAAACTGTCATAGTATCCGAGTGAAGAACTGAAAGCCGGAACTGGGATTCCGTTCTGTATTGCTAAACAGACAACTTCGCGCCAATTCGACTGACTCTTATCTAAGATTTCCTTGAAATAGTCATCCAGCATCAGATTGCCAAGTTCTGGGTTTCTCTCATATGCCTCGGTNATCCGGTTGAGAAAACGNGCCCTGATTATACAACCGCCTCTCCATATTCTAGCAATGGCACCCAAATCCAAATTCCAATCATGGGAATCCCCTACTCTTTTCATAAGATCAAGGCCCTGTGCATAGGATATTATTTTNGATGCATGCAATGCATTTTTNACTTTCTCGATCAGTTGAGANTTCTCAATCCCGGAANCTGACAAAGATTCGCTAGAAGGACCNCTCAACTGAGAAGAAGCGCTTACTCTTTGTTCCTTNAAAGATGAAAGGATTCTCGCTTCNACNGCAGCGTTAATCGTTGAAATGACAACACCATTTTCAGCAGCGCTCATTACTGTCCATCTACCAGTTCCTTTTTGACCGGCCCGGTCAAGTATCATATCAACGATTGCGTTTCCTGTTTCTGGATCTTTCTGAGCAAAGATCTTACTCGTGATCTGAATAAGATAGCTTTCAAGATCACCATCATTCCAATCGGAAAATACCTGAGCCAATTCATCAGGACTGANTCCTGCGCACTTAAAAATATTATAAGCCTCACAAATGAGCTGCATGTCGCCATATTCGATCCCGTTATGAACCATCTTAACATAGTGCCCNGCTCCGCCAGGACCGATAAGAGTAACGCACGGATCATCTTGAACCTTTGCAGAAATTGATTCGAACACAGGACGAATTATTTCCCAGCTCTCTTCGGGNCCTCCCGGCATAATTGCAGGCCCCTTCAATGCGCCCTCCTCGCCACCAGAAACACCAGTGCCTATAAATAACAATCCCTTTTCCTCAAGTTCTCTGGAACGCCTATCACTGTGAATATAAAAAGAATTTCCACCATCAATGATCAGGTCTCCAGTATCCAATAGCGGGACCAGCTGTTCAATAACCTTATCAACTGCATCACGATCGTTAATATCATTACCNGCNGTAGATTTGACCATCAGCATAATCTTACGAGGCATTTCCAGGCTACTGACAAAGTCCTTAACATTCTCAAAACCCTCAATATTTTTGCCTTTGGCGGTTCCATTCAAAAATTCCTGTGTTGTTTCACTGGTTCGGTTATAGACCGACACATTGAAGCCACGGCTCGCCACATTCAGTACCAGGTTCTGGCCCATTACTGCCAGACCTATTAAACCAAAGTCATTCTTGCTCATTTCTTTTGCTTTGCTCTTATTATTAAATTTGTAAGGATTTATACTCTGAATCATTCAAAGGCCGAACGACCACTATCGCAACACACAATGCATAATCTCAGCTTTATTTTATCTAATCAGGAAATAGCAAATCCGGATCCTAAATGGAACGAAAAATTTGGGGCTGAATTAANATTCTGGGGCATTGTCAGAAAAATNGAAAATGANAAACCTATAAAAGGNATAGAATACAGTGCCTANCCAGAACTTGCCGAAAAGTTGGCGGATAAGTTCGGATTGGAGGCGGAAAAGAATTTTGGTGAACACAAGACTCAAATAATCCACAGAACAGGTTTCGTCGCCGTTGCTGAACCCTCAGTTGTTCTTAAAGTNGGGAGTTGCCATAGTAAAATCGCCTATGAGATTTCGCAATGGTACTTAGATAAAATAAAGAAATCTCTCCCAATCTGGAAGAAAATCGTTTACTAAAAGAACATGAATCTACCGAACAAGCTTACTATGGGCCGACTAGTAATGACTGGTCTTTTTGTTCTGGTAATGTCAGTCCCTGATTCCTACATCAAAGAAAACCAATTGCCTGATTGTCGAATCACTGTTGCTCTCATTTTCTTTTTAATGGCTTCCATCAGTGATTTTTTAGATGGTTATTTGGCCAGAAAATTTAATCTTGTGACTGACTTCGGTAAGTTAATGGATCCGCTCGTGGATAAGATCCTAACCAGTGCTGTTTTTATTGTTCTCACTAAAGAAGACATGGTCCCTGCATGGATCACCATAACAATTATCGCAAGAGAATTTCTTGTCACAGGACTGCGCCTACTTGCCTCTAATCAAGGGGCCTTACTTTCGGCTGATTCATTGGGAAAATGGAAGACTACTTCTCAAATTATTACCGCAACTTACTTCTTAATTACTGTTGGAGAAGATGAAAAAATTATAAATCCACTGACCTCATTGCAAATGCCAATAATTGGGAACGTGCTCCTATTTATTTGCACGACAATAACGGTCGTGTCTGGACTCTCTTACGTGAAGAAAAACCTTAATCTTATAAGGACAGACTAGGGGCCTCACCTATCCTCCCCTAAAAAGGCCACGAGAAGGAACATTAATGATATCGTTCGGCTCAAGTTTAACATTATCCTTGCTGGTCGTTCTGGTTAAATCATGAATCGTGGCTTTTCCTCCCCTAGTGAGTTTAACTTTTTTGGGATTAGCAAAGTCTGAAAATCCTCCACACTGCGCAATAGCATCAAGCAATGTAAGGCCAGGAGTAACACTAACGCCTCTCCTTGTGTTCACCTCACCGAGTACGCTGACGTACCTTTGTATTGCTCCTGCCTCACCAAGGATAATAACCACATTAGGCTTTGTGAATATTTCTGCATCCACATAGGCCTTCTCAACTTTTCTCATCAATTGTGATGGCTTCATCCCAGCAGCTTGCATTTCCTTGAGATAAAGCAATTTTATGGTGCCCTCATCACTAATAGTATAGGTCTGACTAATTGAGGTTTGATCATCTGAAGGAACTCCTGTAAGACGAAGCCCAAAAGATTGTCCCTTTTGCAGGATCGGCTCTTGGGCATAAATAGTAGTAGCCAACAATGTGATAATGATTGAGAAGTTAATTGCTTTCATTAGAACTTATCTTCGATTGATATTTCCTCACTAGAACCTTTCGGCTCTTTCGATGAAGGGGCCTTTGGTTTATCAGAACTGATCTTTTGGTTAGGATCTATGTTACTTGGTGAGTAATAAGTATAGTAACTTGTGTAATATTGATACTGATTATCAGAACGCACATCAACGTTATTCAGAACAACTCCTAGTGCCTTTCCTCCGACATTTTCAATTGCTTGTTTTACTCGGATCAACATTCCCCTAGGGAGTTTCCTGTGCTGAATAACGATAATCGTTAAATCAACTTCTGATGCTAAAACTGAAGCATCACTGACTCCTAATATGGGCGGAGAGTCAACCAGNACCAGATCAAANCGGCTCTTAACATCCGCTATCAATTCTGACATTCGTCTTGAGTTAAGTATGCCGGCCGCATCAGAGGGAAGGATCCCGGAAGGCATGAAATATAGATTCTCATATGCTGTCTGCAAAATCACATCCTCAAGNGCAAGATCAGTGGTCAGGTAATTNGTAAGNCCCACTGAATTATTNATGTTAAAGAAAGTATGCAATTGAGGCCTACGCAAATCAGCATCAATCATTAGTGTATTATAGCCGCCCTGAGCACAAACATATGCCAAGTTCACTAAGGTCGTTGATTTACCCTCTCCGGCTCCACCACTTACGATAGTCATNGAATTGGCATCAGCAGTTTTCCGGTTAAATTCAATATTAGTCCTGAGGATTCTATAAGCCTCCGCGTCCGGACTGAGCCCGCTCTGGCGNTGNAGAACACCAACGGCCTGAGGAATGACCGCAAGTACAGGCAACTCTAGGAAGTGCTCCACTTCGTCCATGCTCTTTACGGAAGTGTCAAGATACTCAAGGAAGAAAGCCATTCCTATACCAAAGACAAGACCAACAGTCGCACCTAAAACCAAGTGAAGCTTTATGTTAGGTCTTGCNGGATTACCAGGATCCGCNGCCTCCGCAATTTCATGAATGACCATTGGGGTTCTCTGGCCNGCCGCATCAATCTTTTCCTTTGCAAGCTGAGACTGCATCCCGTTGAGCATCTCTTTGCATAATTCATACTCTTTTTTAGCCTCAATGTATCTGACATTGTCTTTGCGCTCTTTGAGTGATGCTTTTTCTGTTCTTTCTTTAGTTTCCTTNGAGTTTTGGAATTGTTGCTCAGCCATTGACAGCTGTGTCTCGAGGGCCTTCTTATGAACATCGACNGCATCGAGNAGCTGTTTCATCCTCAAAGCTAATTGTGAGTCAATATTGATAATCTTTGGGTGCTTATTACCNACTCCACTCTCCACTAAAGCCGCGCGCGAAAGCTCAAGGGCCTGATATGATGACCAACCGCTTGATAATGTCTCGTTTTTGATACCGAGGTCCACTGCNGATTTAATCAGTTCCTCACCCTCGAGGTCAGTGAGTGACTTGATAGTTGTCCTCAGATTTTGAATAGCNCCTTCNGCCTGAAACTCTTTCTGTTTGGCTGTCATTACCAAAGAAGCAATACCCGTATTTGGCTGGCTACCACGTAACCATGTTGGTTCGCCAAGACTTAGGTCCACGATGTTCAGTTCCTCCATTAAATTAATCATCATATCTCTAGCCTTTTCGAGTCTGGTCATCTGAGCCATGATCTGAGTATCTAACTTCTCAAGCGCTGTATCTGCTCTTTCTTTCTCTTCATTTTGCCTCCTCGCCTGATAGGCATTTGCCAATGCATTTGCTATATCAGCNGCTAGCTGCGCATCAGTGTCATAGACTTCGATGTCAATCAGGTCAGTTCCTCTNACNTCCTGTGTCTCTACTTTTTTCTTTAGAATCCNGAAAGCATCTTCTTCCGAGGTGAGTCCCCATTTGGCTANAAGATCTAGNGGCTGCCCCAAAGAATCCTTTCCATTGTTAATGACCTCTTTGAGAGTTTCCCTGCTCTGAATAATTTCGAACTGGGTCTGCATGAATGTCATGTATGGAAGACTCTCCGTCCCAAGATTGCCTACGGATCCGGTTTCACGGAACACCTCAAGGTCTCTGGCCTCCCTCTGGACCTGTATCTGAACTCGGCCCAAATATTCCGGCGGTCGCAGATAAGCAATCACAGCTGCCGTCATTATGACTAGGAAAAACGTAAGTAAAATGACCGTGTATCGGTTCCTAATCACTTGCCAGTAATCAAGTGCGTGAAGCTTAGTCTCGCTCTGTTTGGCCATGATAATTATTTATAGACTATTTGAGATGAATTTAGAATGAATCCNNAAGGGGGNAGTAAAAATAAAGGCATTCCTTANAATTCTCAACGATTATTAAAAAACAAATCCCCCTGCTGTATCTCAGCTAGGGGGATTTGAAAGTTAAATTAGCAGTGAAATTTAGAATGTAACACTGATACCTGCCCATAACCGGTGCCTATCATATTCCCTGAAAGCACTGTCAGATGTGTGGTGAGTTAGTGTGTATCCCAGGTTCAAATCAGTATTAGACATTACCCGATAATTAAGGCCTAGGTTTAAGCTCAATCCATATTCAGTCAGCTCAGATAATACTCCACGGTCATAATCACTACTATGGTAGCTTAGCCCTGCCTTACCCCTTAAATCATCTGAGAATGCATGAGAAGCATTGAGAGCAGTTCTAAACACAGAACGAGAATTTGCCAAATGGTAAAAGACTTCAGAATCCTCATAACCATAGCGCGTGAACCAAACAAGCTTAGTACGGTCACTCAGATTATAACGTAGAGAAGCCTCAGCGTAAGGGTTCCATCCATCATCATCATTGCTATCGTAATCACGGTTCTCGCCTCCAAGTCTAAGCGTTCCACTGACGTTATCACTGAATTTGTGATCAGCACCAGCTAGTAGATAATTCGCATCGTAATCCAAATTGACTATATCGTAATCAGTATTTGCTCTGCGATACTCACCGACGAGTGAAGTCAAACGGTCCAACACATACCGGACTTCCTTTGAAAAAGTCTTAGTGAGTCGGTCCTCTCCTACAGATTCGATATCGTTCTCATAATCGATGCCGGTCACTGTGAACCTTGCAACCGTACTCAGCCTGCGGCTCCATGATCGTGAAACCCAAAGATTATTGTATCCGTATGAATACTGATCTAAACGACGAGATGCAGATGCTCCGATCGCATCATCAGGTTCAATTTCGTAGCTGATATAGGCACTGTTTCCAACAGTAGTTGTTGGATTTACCCTATGATGAATTTTTAATCCGAGTCTTCCTGTCTGAAAACTATCATCAGCTTGTGACTCGGGCTGATCAAAATAATGAAGTGTAGAAAGACGCGCGTTCAGGTCAATGTGTGTGACGCGTGATCCTCCAGCATAAGCAGCACCTACTCCGCCACGAATGTAGCCTGATTCTTCCTCGAGCCCGTCCGGCCGATTGCCTACATTGCTATCAAATCCAATGTCACCAGTGATTGTAGTGGTAAAAGGGAGCTTAGAATCAAAATCATCAAATGATCCAGATTCTCCAATGCTGAGAAGCCCTTGGCCGGATGCACTCATGTGGCAACCAACCAAAGAAATCAAAATCAAGAGAGCACTTTTTTTCATTGTCTGTTAAAGATCCCGCTTGGCAGGATCTGCGTTTCTATTGTTTGGGATGATTTTAAATTAAACTTATTTGAATCCTTGTATTAAGGATCAGTTGGTGTTGAAGGAGTTTCTGTATCTCTTCCAAGCAATCTGTCAATGAGCGCTTGCTGTGCGGCAAGCTCTGCAGCAGTGAGTGGGCCGAAGAATCCGGAACCTCCTCCAGCAGAAGCTACCGGAGCAATAAGATAGACACCGCTAACAACAACAGGCTCTGTCCCAAAGTCATCACCGCCTCCCATCACAGCATCAATTGCTGCACTAATTGCCTTTGCTGACTTGGGGGAAGCTGCGACTGCACATTCATGGATAACCGCTGTCTGTTTTGGAGCTGCCTTAACTGCCGCAGTCACGACATCTTTGACATCACCGCCTCCAGCAATGGCTGCCTTAACAATCGAGCAAACACAATCTTCATGTTTCCCAATCATCTTTTTTACAGTGCTTGCGGCCGAGGCTGGCTTCGCGCTGACTGCCGCCTTGGTCTGCTTAGATATTTCTGAGCAATCAAATTTCGTTTCGGCAGCAATACTAAGAGATGCCAAAGAACCGAAACTGAGGAGAAAAACCAAAATTTGCTTCGATAAACTTTTTTTCATTTTTTGTGTTAATCTATTGATTAATAATTTTCAATTACTAGAGGATGTGGAAATAGAATTCTATCCCAACTTTCTTCATAGCTAATATCCTTAATAATTCAGCCAATCGCAAGGCTTTTCTAACTCCCCATGGAAAATAAAATCATTGCTGAAAATGGGTGAAAATACTCCTAAATAATTAATATTTATTAAATGTTAAGATATGGGCAATAATAACTGGAGCCCTAATTAGCAATAAGTTAGAAAGAAAAAGACTAGATCAATTGCCATGTTCTATGAATTAGTTTGCATGTGAAATGGAAAAAACGCCCGTTAGCAAAATCCAATTTATAAAAAAATTATCAAATTTACGTTTTCTGATTTCTGATTTCTGACTTAATAAATCACTAAATAAATTCCTAAATGAGCAATAAGAAATTAATCCTTATACTTATCTCTATCAGTGTGACCGTTCTAACGGCTTGGTCTATCAACTCAAAATGGGACGAATGGGAAATTGGCAGTAAATTTGTTGCTACATTTTTTATTGCTATTGCCTTAGGTCTTTTCGTTGTTCTGGTAATGTTGCCCTCATTAGCAGATAAGGTAGGAGCTTTCTTCTTTTCGGCTCCGGAAAAAATACAACCTGATCCCCTAATTAAAGCGGCGGCCAAAGTGTCCCAGGGAGATTATGATGGCGCGATTAAAGCTTACCTCGCCATAGCATCAGAAGAACCAGAGAATCGTTTTCCTATTTTCGAAATCGCGAAGATTCAGCAAGATCATTTGCGTGATGTTGATGCAGCCATTGAGACTTTCGAAAATTCATTAGAAAATACTGAATGGCCAGAAAATGATGCAGCCGCAATAATGTTCCGGCTACAACAAATATATTTAGAATCAAAAGAAGACGAAGAGCATGCGAAAGCTTTGTTGCAACAAATAATCGACAGCTTTCCAAATACCCGCCACTCAGCAAATGCTCATCATCGGCTCAATGAAATAAATAAAATCGGATAATCATTTGTTAGTTCTGAACCGAGCATAATAAATTTTTTTTCCTTGTTCAGTCCATAGCTTTTCAAAGTCAGTCTTTGGATAGTATAAATCAGGATCCCATTGAATTTCCTCCAACGAACTGAAACTTTTTAACACTGACATCGATTCTTCAAAATATTCCAGATGGTCTGTTTTGAACAAAAATTCACCGTCAGGATCCAAGACCCTGAAAAGAGAAGCGCAAAATGACTCACTCACCAACCGNCGCTTGTGATGTTTTTTCTTAGGCCATGGGTCCGGGAATAACAGGTGGACTCGTGAAGCACAATGATCCGGGAGCAACCACTCCAAAGTATAAGAAGANTCTANTCTAAGGACTTTCAAATTCTGTAGCTCTTCTTTTTGCGAACGCCGACAAACTCTGCGGACCCTGCCAAGTAAACGCTCCACACCAAGAAAATCCCTCGAAGGGAAATTCATAGCCAAATCAATTAAAAAGGATCCGTCCCCGCATCCAATATCAATTTCAAGTGGTCGTTCAGGGTCAGGGAAAATCTCCTCTTTTTTTAGTTTTTTGAAATAATCTGAAGGAATGAATTGCACAATTATCTTTAAAAATAAGCTCTAAAGAGAATTAGAAACTGTGTCTGGGACATCGACCCACTTACCATGCTCTTTTATCAAATCTATTAGCCGGTCGACTGCTTCTTGCTGAGGGATATTAAACTTCACTGCTTTCTTACCAACGTACAGATTAATTTTATCAGGGGCACCTCCCACATAACCAAAATCA
This sequence comes from Verrucomicrobiales bacterium, assembly GCA_002708885.1. Lineage (GTDB taxonomy): Bacteria > Verrucomicrobiota > Verrucomicrobiia > Verrucomicrobiales > DEV007 > EC70. The sequence continues at coordinate 10,332 of PAPL01000024.1, forward strand.
GCATCAGCCATTTCACCAGGGCCATTGACGATACATCCCATGACTGCAATGCGAACGCCTTTCAAGTGACCAGTCGCAGCTCGAATCTTTGCCGTTGTTTCCTGCAAATCAAAGAGCGTACGGCCACAACTCGGACACGCCACATAATCTGTCTTAAAGATACGAGCGCCTGAAGCTTGGAGAATATTATACGATAACCGCAAAGACTGGCCCGGAGCCTCCTCGCCCTGTACCAGAACACCGTCACCAATGCCATCACAAATGAGGGAACCAATATTAGCTGCCGCCACGAGTAAAGTTTCCTCGAATTTTTTTTCAGGGTCCGTGCTCGGTAAAAGAGTATCTTTAATGATCACAGGGTGCCTCGGATCGACACGGGAAGCGAGCAATCTGAAACCTGAAACGACAGACATGTCCAACTCATCAGACAATGTGACAGGAACCAACTCAGAGCGATCATTGATAGCACTCACCTGATCATCATCACGCGGATCAATGGCAACTATCCCAGAAGCCTCCAAGATAATTTCAGGTTGAAACTCACCCATTTCTGAAAGCTTATGTGAAACAGCATCAAATTTTTCTTCAGACGTTAAAACCCTTACAGTCTCTTCACCTCCCAAATGGATTCCCTGAACTTCCATTCTTTGCGAAACACGGCGCTCATAAGAAAATGGATTAAAAGGATCTGATTCTGAACTTGAAATGACCTGATCTTTTTTAACTTCTCGAGCACACAATTTGGCTAAGGACCGAGCGACAGGCACTTCTCTGACAGCATCCTCAGTCAGAGAAACACGTATCGTATCCCCTATTCCGTCCATTAATAATGAACCAATTCCGATTGCGCTTTTAATGCGACCGTCTTCTCCGTCACCAGCCTCAGTGACACCAAGATGTAATGGATAGTTCCAGTCATTTCCTTCAGCTTCAAGGGCAGATACTAAGAGGCGGTAAGCAATTATCATTACCTTGGGATTACTTGCTTTCATTGAGAAAACAAATTCATGATAATCCAATTCCCTAGCAATCCGAGCAAACTCCATCGCACTCTCAACCATTCCTCTGGGAGTGTCCCCATAACGATTCATAATACGATCACTGAGGCTCCCATGGTTCGTTCCGATCCTCATAGCAACTCCTCTTTCCTTGCAGACCTGAACTAGTGGAGTGAACTGTTCTCTTATTCTTTCTAATTCTTCCAAATACTGCTGATCACTGTATTCACGTATTTCAAACTTCTTTTTATCCGCATAATTACCTGGATTAACTCGGACCTTTTCTACCCACTTAGCAGCCTCCAATGCAGCGTCCGGTTTAAAATGAATATCAGCAACGAGTGGAACATCGCAGCCATGGGATCGTACCTTTCGGGCAATGTGCTCAAGATTAGCGGCGTGTCTCCTGGTCTGTGCAGTTATCCTCACTATTTCGCAACCGGCATCGGCCAGTTCCAAGACTTCCTCCACAGAAGCATCCGTGTCCATCGTATCAGCAGTAATCATTGACTGAATCCGTATCGGATTTTCAGCGCCAACGCCCACAGCGCCAACGTTTACCTGACGAGTCAGTCTCCTCTGAAAACGGTAAAAATTCTGAGGATACTTAAAATCCATCTGCATCTATTAATTCAATAATAATCAGGGAGAGAAAACGATAGGCTCGGGATCCCCTGACTCATTATCATTAGATAGGTCACCTATATCAAACCAGGTAACATAAATCATAAATGATATTAGAAGTAAGACACAACCAAACTGCAACATTTCCATTAATTTTATATTTAGAGGGGATTTAAATATCCATTCATATAAAGCCATCACAATATGGCCTCCATCCAGAACAGGTAGCGGAAGGAGATTTAACATTCCTAAATTAACATTAATTAAAACACTGAGGACAAAAGCAAAACGCCAACCATATACTGGATCACTCAGAGTGTCATAATAATGCTTACCAATGCCAACCGCGGAACTCATCTGTGAAACACTAACATCAGCATCATGCCAAGGCATCAGAGCATTTAGAGTTCTAAATATGGCAGTGGCACCGTTCCAAATTTGGGTAAAGGGATTTGGCCCCGGCCTCTCAATCGTCATTGGCGGCAATTGCCATTGCAATCCAAGCATGGCAGGATTCCCTTTTGGTTGAGCTGGCACTTCGGGAACTATTGAAACCTTTATGTTTTCACTGTTCCTCAAAACAACTAATTCGATAGGTTTAATCTCATCACCCATTTCCTGAATCATGAAACTTAACATTTCTCGGCCAAATAGTTTTTGACCGTTCGCTTGCAAGATCTCATCTCCTCGCTGAAGGCCAGCCTTCTCAGCCGGACTATTAGGAATAGTCACATCAACAATGGCATCTGAGACCGGGACCACTCCGATCCTTCTAAAATCCTGTCTCTGATGAGCTGGCCTTTCTTCTTTAGTAAAACCACAACGGATCTCTAAAGGTTCTGTGATGCCTTGTCTCTCTATTAATAAAACAATCTGCTCACCCTCACTATAAATNATACGCTCAAGAACTGAATCAACCATTCCAGCAAAGCTGTGAACTTTGACCCCATCAATTTCAATGATCTTATCCCCAGGAAGTACACCCGCCAATTCGGCAGGCATTCCGGGAACCACTGATCCTACTACGGTGCTTTGGAGCTGTTCTCTGACGGGCTTACCAAAGCCCCAAACTAAAAGAGCAAAAACAAAGGCCAACCCAAAACTAAATAACGGTCCGGCAAAGGCCACAATGATTTTATCTTTCGGAGTGATTGGCGGGAGCACTTCATTCCCTTCATTCTTGCCTTCCAACATTTCCATTGGCGCCATTTGAGGCAAAGCAACNAAACCACCCATAGGAATCCATCCTAGGCCCCACTGCACATCTTTGATCTTTTTTTTCCATATNGGCTTACCAAACCAAATTTGGAATTTTTCCACTTTGAGGCCTCGCCATTTAGCTGCCCAGTAATGGCCCAACTCATGAACTACGATCAGTATGTTAAAAAGGACGATGACCTGAAAAAGAGTCCACAATATTTTTCCTAGGCCTATGACTGAATCCATTATTTTTTATCTGTTTATGAGGTTTTATTTTATAGAAGCGTCCATTATATCATCTCGGATCAGTGATCGCAAAAAATGTATCAATAATCANCNGATATGAATCATGCAATAGCATAATTCCGGGCCCACTCATCAGCTTCTATTAATTGATCAATGACAGGATCCTCAATGACATGATGATCCCTCATCACTGAGNCAACATGTTCCCAAATACCGGTAAAACCCAATTTGCCTTTCAAAAATTGTGCAACCGCCACCTCATTAGCTGCATTCATCACNGCTGGCAAAGTNCCTCCAGTATTACCGGCTTCACGGGCAAGACTGAGTGCCGGAAAATCGTCAATTCTGGGCTTCTCAAAATCTAATTTTCCAATGCCCGCAAAGTCCACAGGTGGCAAGCTGTTCGGAACACGCTCAGGCCACGTAAGAGCGTATTGTATGGGGAAGCACATGTCCGTAACGCTCATTTGAGCAAGAATCGAACCATCAATAAATTCGACCATTGAATGAATAATGCTCTGTGGATGCACAATAACATCGACCCTGTCCATCTCAATATCAAAAAGCCAANGAGCTTCAATCATTTCAAGGCCCTTATTAAAGAGAGTCGCTGAATCNACAGTGATNTTTGGTCCCATGTCCCAAGTAGGATGATTAAGTGCNTTATCGACACTAACATTTNNCAAATCNTTTTTTCCATATTCTCTGAAAGGTCCACCAGAAGCGGTTAATATAAGCCGTGAAACCGTGTCAGGATCTTTACCCTCCAGACATTGAAAAATTGCATTATGCTCACTGTCGACGGGCAACACTTTTGAACCTGTCCGTCGAGCCGTTTCCATTACTGCATGACCAGCCATGACAAGTATCTCCTTACTTGCAACGGCCAGGTCCTTACCTGCCTCCAATGCCGCGAGTGCCGGCTTAAGNCCNGCGACACCCACAATAGCAATCAGCACAATGTCCGCCTCTTCGAGAGTAGCAAGTTCAACTAATCCATCTTGACCGGAAAGCATGTCAACTCCAGANGGNATTTTATTNCTAATACNCTCAGCCNCGTCCTGATCACTCAGGCAAGCCGCACGAGCTCCTGTCTCATTGAGTTGAGAAAGTAGTTTGTCCGCTGACCGATGTGCAGCGATCCCCACGACTTCAATTCTTTCAGATAAATCCTTAACTACCTTTAGAGCACTGACTCCAATCGATCCCGTTGATCCTAAAATGACCANTTTCTTTATATCGTCAGCCATAAGTTAGGACAGATAAGTTAAATAAATAAATAAAACAGGCGCAGTAAAAAGAACGCTATCCACTAGGTCTAGAACACCGCCAATGCCAGGCAATATCTTACCAGAGTCTTTAACTGCAAGGCTACGTTTAAGGACTGACTCAGCCAAATCACCAAGAGCAGCAATTAATGCAAGACAAAAACTTAAGATCACAACTGATTGCCACCCAAGTAATAGCATTTCATCTTTAAACAAATAAAACATTAAGCATCCGCCCCCCACAGCAAAAGTTAAGCACCCAAAAATGAATCCTTCCCAGGTCTTACCCGGACTAATGTGCGGGATCATCTTGTTCTTTCCTATGAGTGTTCCAATCAAGTAAGCCCCCATATCTGAGAACTTTGTTACGACCAATAAAAATATAATATAATATTCACCTCCGCCCCTCTCAGACGCATCATCATTTAAATATAGAATTCGGAGCAGAAAGGAAATCAATAGTGGAACATAAATAAATCCGAACAGAGAACCAAAAAACAGGTCCTTCGTATTAGTTCCATCAATTGAATAAAATAAAAAAAGAGCCGTCAAAAGAATCACTAAGAAAGCAATGGATGCAGAATCAATATGTGCGAGTAACTCATTGCATTGCCCATTCAAAAGATAGGCCATTAAAGACAAGTAGATAAAACCAACTAAAATCGTAGCAACCTTGATACTTTGAAAAGCAGGGGTCTGCCTCAGGCCCAACAAACCAAAAAATTCATATATACCCAAAGATCCTATGAGCACGATAATAGAAGAAAATATTATTGGCTTATCAAAATAAACAGCAACAGCAATCAAAGCCCATAAAACAATTGTGCTTATAGACCGAGATAGAAAAACGTTGAAACGGTTATTCTTAGCACCGGTGTTGGAACGGTCAGACATTTAATTATTTGGTGTAATTATCAGTCATTAAAAAAGAGGATTTGCCAAGATTTTTTTAGCTGTTTTCAATGCATTCGATACAGAAATGCTAGAAATTTTACGCCGGGAAAAGCGTTCTTTATAATTATTTCTTAATATTAAATTAGCATCCTTATAGGATTTATAAAAACGTTCGATCGGTGAACTGTACAGTTCCGTGAGTTGATCTTTAATCTTCTCCCGAATTGCAGAGGATTCCTCATCAAATAATGGAATGACCTTTCGTCTCATGTGAATCGATAACACCAAGAGAATTCCAGTCATAAACAAAAATACAAATAAAAACCCATAAAACGAATTTCCCATTCTGCTATAGATGAACCATGCTGAAACTGAAGCTGACAATAAAGTCAAAAAATTAAGAATGTATGAGTAACGCAATTTGTTAGTTGTATTTCTGAAATTATCAGCTCCCATAATTTCTTCGTTAAGAATACCCCTAACGGAACCAGAAGTATCATTATACCAAGACTCGAATGAGGGTTCATGCGAATCATCAAAAGAAAATAATTCAGTGTTATCTTCAATCAGATTACTTAACTCCTCATTAAAACACTTATCCAAATCCTTAGTATGTTTTTCTATTTTCCGCACAATGAAAACACCATGATCCATTATACTTTTATTCAATATTTCCATGAAACATTTTCTCTGTGACATGAATTTTCTACCTCCAGTAAAGAACAAAGTACCAACTAAACTGTTCGANTTAATTAAAATTTCCCGGAGAACTCTTAATTGATTTTTTAAGACATCAAGATCCTTTTTGAAAGCCTCAGCAAAATCATAAGTCATCTCCTCCTGAGAAAGNGCTATCAACTTATCAATCGACAACATACTTTCCTCTTCGGCCTTAGTTGTTTCGGTAGAACTCTCCAAAACCTGCGCCATCTGATTAGTGGTTTTGGCCAGAGTCAATTCNGCTCTATGGCGCCTATTCACAAATGGNCTCCTCTTTCCCAACGATTCTACAATCCATTTTAGAAGCAATTCTTTATTATTATTTTCTCGATTCGATAANGGGCCAGATGATGANATTTGATACACTGGAATTTGATCATTTAACTGCTTATTANCTGAAATTTCTACAAATTCAGCGATTGCATATAATTCTTCTTCAGTTCGTTGATCAATATTNGTAATGACTGATGCCANNGGACGATTCACACTAATTTCCAAATCGCTCATAAAATCAAAGGATTCGGTGTCCCAAGGATTCGTTGCTGCAAAAACCANCAATACCACATCAGCAATCAGATATGTTTTCTTTAACAGATCAGGATCAGAAACATTACAGCTATCGAGAACCTCAATAAATTCGAATTCCTTTAGTGCTGAACATGGTCGATAAGATTCTCTAAAGTCATTCTCAATCTGATCAGCTAAATTTGCCCCATAACGCCAAAAAACAATTGAATTAGCAGATTGATCATTAGGGACTGATAATTGCTCTCCTAAAAGCGTTTCAATCAAAGAGGTCTTACCACTACCCTTAGCACCAATCACCATCACTACGAGCGGACTATCAAGTGCCGCGGCCGCAGAACTTAGGCCGGCAAGTTCAGTTTCAGCCATGCCAAGATCATGGCCAGCTTCCCTAAAAGTAGTTAAGAGTCTCCGCAAGCCTTCACGAGCAGAAAAAAAATCATCAGCTTGCATGCTGTAATCTTAGCAGGACTTTCAGTCAGTGTAAATTGAGTTAGAGATGCCCTTTCTCATTGGATGTTTTTTCGTTCCTTCCTATCAACAGTGCTACTAAGGAGATTATTACCAAAGTCAGATAAAGTAGCAATGCTGCGCCTCTCTATTGCAATGAGCTGGCTGACAGTAACAAATCGATAACCATTTGAAAGTAGCCCGTCAAGTGCCCTAGGCATAGCCGCGATGGTCGGCCCATGAATATCATGGGCAAGCACAATTTCACCCGGATCAGTTTCTGAAATAATTCGATGAGCCACCACATCAGATCCTGGACGCTTCCAATCCTCAGGATCAACGGCCCACATGATTGTGCTGTATCCGAATTCTTTTTTCAACCAGACCTTAACCCTATCATTGATATGCCCACCAGGAGGCCGAAGGATGCGGGGCTTGACTCCACAAGCCGCAACAATTGCCCTCTCGCAACCGAGCACTTCGGCCCGCGCCTCCTCAACACTGATTCTACTTAAATACTTATGATTGACTGTGTGATTTCCTATCTCATGCCCTTCAGCAATCATTCTTCTAATTAACTGCGGATACCTTCTCGCATTTGTTCCCACAACAAAAAAGGTCGCTTTTATATTTCGTCTCTTCAGGATGTCCAATAATCGGGGAGTATGAACAGGATGTGGACCATCATCAAAAGTCATAGCAATGAATGGCCCCTCAGTTCTTATTCGAGAATACGTTAAGGAACGGGCCAATCTCGGATCCACCCGAATATTAATATTTGGATTTTGAAGTGGCTCCGATTTATTTCTTTTGCGCCCACCAAACAAACCACGTCTCTTGCCATCACCATCTAAATAGGCCGTATTCCCGCCATTTTCATATTTCCCTCCAGTAGATGAACATCCCAGCATAAGGATTAGAGAAATGGTAATGAATCCAAATAGAGTGAATGGTTTTATCATAAATAGTTAATATTACTTAAGCATTCTTATTGAACAACGCGAGAAGGAAACCTAAAAAATATTCAGTTTTAAATGAATGCAAACTAGCGCCAATGTAAAAGGTTAGCACTGATGGTTTTATTTATAATAACGCTTTCACTTAATTGATGGAATGTGATATGGGATTTGTATTCGCAACATAAGAATGGGAGCAATTATCATAACATTCCTTACGCTCCAATCTGTAGAGTATTCAAGGCCTTGGCCTGAAGAATTTAATTCACCTAAAGCTGAGTGGACTGAGGTGAAAACATTAAATGGATACAAATACGAAACCAATTCGTACCTCATCATTGCGGACCAAAGAATAAGAAAAAATAAAGTTAATGAAATCGCTACTTTAGCGGAATCGGTTCATCGTGCTTTGATTCTATTTCCGATTCAATTGATTTGCAAAGACAGGACAGAAAACAAAAAAAAACATGTAGTGCGCATCTTTGAAAAAGAGTCGGAATATTTTAAATCGGGTTCTCCTAAAGGAACAATAGGATACTTCGATGGCCGCACTGAAGAGGTGAGGGTACTCCTTAATCACTTAATAGAAAAAAAGAATGAAGGATCGAACCTGCAACCGCGTCAACGCTATCGTGTACTCACACATGAACTGATTCATCAAGCCATGGGGGATCAATTCCATGCATTACCTACATGGCTCAGCGAAGGAATGGCTGAATATTTTTCAGCAATGCAATATGCACCAGGAAGATACAGATTTGTAAACTCCTCAAAGCAAATCATCGATCATTTGAATGTTATCTGGTTACATGGAAAACACAAAACTGTTGTAGTTCCATCCATTAAGACTCTCACGATAATGTCTGCTCATACTTGGGCCAAAGACAACAGAACTAATGAAAGGAACGCTTACGCTAAATATGCGGGCGCATTATTTTTAACTCACTATCAAATGGAACTTGCGTCTCGCAATCTGGGAGGGCTCAGAGGATTTCTTGAGAATTCAGTAAACAATATCCATGACCATAAGACAAAATCAGTTCGTTTCGCTCCAGCTGATCAGGCAATGCTTTGGAAAGATAAATCGCTCAATAAAATCGAGTCACAAATCTGTGAATATTGGAAAAAGAAAGGGCTAGATCTCCGTTTTAATGGAAAGATCAATACCGCTGAGCCAAGTGAAAAATAGAAACTATTCTTTCTTGGGTTCTTCAGGTTTATCTTCTTTTTTGGGCTCTTTCCAGCCCATGTTTATATTTAAACCTGGAATAGCTTCCTTAAGTTTATTGGCACCTGCTTCAGTGACACCTGTCTGCCACACGTATAACTTTTTCAGTTTCTTTAAGCCTTTAAGATGTTCGAGCCCCGCATCTGTTACATTGGTTCCATAAACATTAAGGTATTCAAGATTCGTAAGTTTGCCGACGTGCTGGAGCATCTGATCAGTTATACCCGTATTCTCAAGGTGTAATTTAGTCAGCATTGATAATTGTCCAACATCAGATGCGGATTGATCGGTGATACCACTACGTGAAACGTCTAACCATGTGAGATGAGTCTTTACTGGAATTAAAAGTTTCACCTGAGCATCATTGAAACTCTTTGCAACATTAATAGCGTTAGCAGACAAATATTTGGTGTCTTGAGCAAGTTGCATAATTAGAACCCCCGCCTTATCTATCGCGCTTACTGCACCTGCGTCGGCAGGCTGATCAAGATCAGGAAGATTAAACGCTTTCGAAATGACCACCTCCTTTGGCTTAGAGTAAACAAGACCAGCTATAATTGTCCCAACATCACCAGGAACATTGAGTTCTGAGATTTTTTTATCAAAACTGGCCCCTTCCGCTATCCACCAGTTAATTATCTTTTTCTGTTCCGCACTGAGACGATCCTTGCCCTCAGGAGGCATCACATCCTCATCATCATCAGGAAGCATAATGCGCTCAATGAGGGTACTTTCATCTAACTTGCCGCCCACTACAGTTTCGCTCTTTTCTATCTCTTCCTTGTTATGCAAGCGGAACTTACCCTTTGCTTTAAGAGCTCCATGACATTCTGTGCATCTTGAAGCTAGTATCGGAGCAATGACATGCTCATATGCCTTGTCAGTCTCAGGATTAACTTTCCTTTCTTCAGCCTCCGCGGAAACGGTCTGAATCATGAAACTTACTACTGAAAGAGCAGTAATTGTAAAAATAGCGATGAGTTTTTGTAGCAGCATAAAAATCTTAGGTTTTGCAGTTTACTTCCCTATCATTAGGAAAATCACATAAAAATAAAGGGTTATTTTGTGGTTGAGAGACAAAGAAGTCAATTCCTCATGTGATCTAGCTCATTAAAGAAATGAATCCCAAAAAAGGATCTATATAAAACAATGCAATTAGACAATTATCTGACTCAAATCAGAGGATCCTCTTCCGCAATAGATCTCCTATTATTTTTGGATTTGCTTTTCCCTGACTCGCTTTCATTACTTGGCCCGTTAACCAATTAATTAGCTTCTCGTTACCTTCTTTGATTTCCTTCACCTTTTCAGGATTTTCAGCAACGACTTGCTCTACGATAGACTCAACGAGATTGGCATCTGCGGGCTCAAATCCAAGTTCCTTGATAATGGCATCAGGTTCCTTATCAGGATTATCAAATAGTACTGCAAAAATTTCCTTTGCTTGATTATTGGATATTTTCCCCGATTCAACCATATTAATAATTGAAGCAAGTTTAGTTGGAGAGACTGGGCATTGAGTAACTTTAAGATCACGATCATTCAAAACTGCCAACACATTATTGATGACCCAATTCGCTACTTTTTTCTTCGCCTCCGATTCATTTGCCGTCTCTTCAAAATATAATGCTAAATCGCGATCACTTGAAAGCACACTCGCATCATATTCACTAATTGAAAAATCCCTCACGAATCGCTCTGCTTTTTGGTGCGGAAGTTCCGGAACCTGATGACTCATCTTTTTAATAATATCATCAGTCTTCACAGGCAATAGATCTGGGTCCGGAAAGTATCTATAATCGTGGGCATCCTCTTTCGTTCTCATTTGCTGAGTCTCGCCCAAGTCATCATCCCAACGGCGCGTTGACTGCACAAGCTCTCCACCCTCCTCAAGTACACGTACCTGACGACTTATTTCGTAATGAAGAGCACGCCGCACAGCACTTACCGAATTCATGTTTTTCAACTCTATTTTAACACCAAGCTCTTCCTGTGATTCTGGCCTAACTGAAACATTGACATCACAACGCATCTGCCCCTTTTCCATATCAGCATCTGAGAGGTCTCCATAAATTAATATCTGCCTAAGGGAATTCAAGTAAGCGAATGCCTCCTCAGCCGAGGCAATTTCCGGCTCACTGACAATTTCCATAAGGGGCGTACCGGCCCGATTAAAATCTATAGAGGTGCCTTGAGATGAATGTGTGCTCTTTGCCACGTCCTCTTCAAGATGAATTCGAGTCAGGCCGATCAGCTTGCCAGATTCCTGGATGTTTTTCTGAAAGTCTTTTGGATAGCAATGATCATAAAGAGGAACTCCTCCTCCCAGACAAAGAGGCAAATCGAACTGGCTGATCTGATAATTTTTCGGCATATCGGGATAAAAGTAATTCTTTCTGTCCCACTTACTGATAGGAGGAGTCTCACACCCGAGCATAATTCCAGCCAAGACAGTCCTCTCTATGGCCCCCCTATTAAGTACTGGCAAAGCTCCAGGCAAACCAAGACAGGTCGGGCAGGTGTTCTTATTAGGATCATCGCCAAAACTTACAGGACATGAACAAAACATTTTGCTTCGTGTCTTAAGTTGAACGTGAACCTCCAAGCCTATAGTTGTGATATATTGCACTTTATTATAATTTGGGATTGAGATCAGGGATCAAGGCGCAATCTACTTTGTCTTCTTACAAGTAATCCTTGCTCCTGCCTATAAAGAGATTTGTCTACTATCTCCTCCACTGGCAAGTCATCAAGCAACTTATTGAACTGCGGATCAGATGCGGTCGATCTCATCTTAGGGTGATTCAGTAAACGGATATAATCTCCATTCTTAATTAACTCAGCAATTTCAGGATCATCTGCAAGGTCCCGGATTCCGGGCGTCCTTAACACTCTTGATATCTCGGGGTGTTTGGTTAATTGCCCTCCAGCCGAATCATCTTTTAAAGTAACTAAAAAATTAGATATGGCACCCGTGGCACGGGCAGAAAGCGGATCAATTTTACCAATGACCTTTCCTATCCAATCCCTTTCCAAAGCATAATTCCATCGAGCCCAAAATGGCCTTTTAACCGCATTAGATCCGGGCTGAACAGATACTCCTTCCTTAGTATGCTCAACAGAAAAAAGAGTGCCAGCAGTCCACAACGCTACCCCCAAAACGAAAATGAGAGCAGTGGCAGGAATCAGGCTCAAGACCATCCCTATGGGTCCCCTAAGAACCCTTTTCTTTTCCTCTTTTCTGAACGGGCTCAGAACAAAAGCCCCGGCAAGTAACCGCAAAAATAAATAGACACAAAACGCAGAACCTAAAGTCAGAGAAAAAATAAGTAACGGCGAGGGGTCATCCATCACATGAGATAACCATTCAGGTAAATGAGGATAAACGGCATAACCACAATAAACACCAACCATCATACAAGCCAAACCAACAAACATCCCAATGACTCCACGCAAAAAAGCAATCACGGCTATTAAAATAACGAGACCAATAGACAAAGTGGTAAAATTAATTGGAAAAGGCAAAGTTCCATTAAAAAGATCTGATTCCATTTATCTTTGGTAAGTATCAAGTATCCTGTAAAAGGAAATTATATAATTCATACGCCTCCGCATTGTCCTCTTTGCCGAAGAGCATGATCACAAATGACCAAGGCAGCCATTGCCTCGACCATCGGAACGGCCCGCGGTAAAACACAAGGGTCATGTCTACCTCGCCCTTTTAGTGTTGTGTCTTCTCCTGAAGAACTGACCGTTTCCTGCTCAGTCATAATCGTAGCCGTGGGCTTAAATGCCACCCTGAAAACAACATCCTCACCATTACTTATACCACCCTGAACACCACCCGAACGATTAGATTTGGTTCTGACACGATCCTCATCCATATAGAAAGCATCATTATGCTCTTTGCCTGTCATTCGGACTCCGGTAAAACCCGAGCCAATCTCAAATCCCTTCGTGGCAGGCAAACTCATCATCGCCTTTGCAAGATCAGCTTCTAGCTTATCAAATACCGGATCACCTAAGCCAGAAGGGACTCCCCGTATAACACATTCGACTATTCCTCCCAATGAATTACCGTCGGATCTAGCTTCTTTGATTCGTTCGATCATTATTTCTGCAGCCTCAGAATCTCCGCAACGCACAATATTAGATTCCACATCTTCACGACTCAGAACTTCGAGATCCGCATCTCCAATAATGTCCTGAACTACCGAAACGTGTGCCACAATATCAAAACTTTGACTGAACTGCGCACGCATGACTTTATTGGCGATAGAACCGGCAGCTACACGCCCAATAGTTTCACGGGCCGAGGCTCTACCTCCTCCCTGCCAATTTCTCAAACCGTATTTCGCATCATAGGTAAAATCAGCATGAGAGGGGCGGTACTTATGAGCCATTTCAGAATATGACTCAGGCCTCGCGTCCTTGTTTCGGACAATAACAGAAATTGGAGTTCCTAATGTCTTTCCGTCAAAAGTTCCTGAAAGAATCTCACACCGGTCCTCCTCATCCCTCGGAGTCACGATCTCACTTTGCCCAGGACGACGACGATCGAGTTCAAGTTGAATATCTGCTTCTGAAANCTCAATGCCNGGAGGACAACCATCAATGATCACTCCAACACCTCCACCATGAGATTCCCCAAAAGTAGTAATTCGAAAGCTATGTCCAAAAGTATTAGGCATTAGTGACTGTCAAAATAGCCCACGAACCAGTGCTTTCCAAATTATTAGTCTCATATACAATATTTATTATAAAAGGATAACAATTATTTTATGACTATTTTGACTTTCCATTTATCAATCTCGATACTCGTTAGCTGCCATTTTGAATCTTCCCCAGTCGCTACCTTCTCAATCATTGGAAGTGATCCNGATACTGGGGAATTAGGAGTAGCGGTACAGAGTAAANTTGTAGCAGTTGGTGCCGTTGTGCCATGGGCCCGAGCCGGGATAGGAGCCGTGGCCACTCAATCCTTTGCCAATGTTAATTATGGACATGAAGGTCTAGATTTGTTGAAAAAAGGTAAATCTCCTAAAGAAGTTATTAAATTACTGACTGAGGCTGATTCAGCGAAAGACTACCGCCAAGTCGGAGTCCTTAATGCAGATGGTGATTCGGCAAATTTTACCGGCAAAAAATGCATGCAATGGGCCGGCGGAATGAGTGGTAAAAATTTCACTGTCCAAGGTAACATTCTAGCAAATAAAAATGTCATAACNNAAATGGCGATGTCATTTACTCAAAGTGAGGGAAAAGCNCCGCTCNCACAAAGATTAATANACGCACTCAAAGCCGGTCAGGCAGCGGGCGGGGACAAACGGGGACGGCAGTCANCTGCTCTCTTAGTGGTGAAAGAAGATTGGGGTTACGGAGGTAACAACGACAGATTTCGCGACCTTCGGGTCGACGAACATGAGACGCCGATTAGGGAATTACAGCGAGTCTATGAAAAACATATTAAACTTTTCCCAANACCTAAGAAATATGAGTTTAAAAAATAAAACGGCCCTCATAACAGGAGCATCGAGCGGGATCGGAGCCGCATGTGCAAGAAAATTAGCCGAGCGCGGCTGTTCTGTTATTNCTAGTGGTCGTAATAAAAAGAAAATTCAAAGTCTCGCGGAATCAATTAATGGGCATTTCATCGTTGCTGATCTGAATGATACTAATCAAATAGAAAAGCTCTTTAGTGAGGCAGGTGATAGGATTGATATCTTAATAAATAGTGCTGGCGTTGCACCCAAGGCCTCAATCATAAATGGAGACCCATCAGACTATCGTGAACTCTTAAACGTAAACGTTCTGGCCCTCACACTCTGTTGCCAATTCGCTCTCAAAAAATTTGATCCTGATGTGGGAGGCCATATTATCAATTTATCCAGNATGTCCGGCCACAGAGTGCCCCCNAGCGGAGGTTTTTATGCTGCAACCAAATTCGCAGTCAGGGCAGTGACCGAAGCATTACGTTTCGAATTAAAAGAATCGAATAATAAAACACGTGTAGCAATGATCTCCCCGGGCTTTGTTGATACGCCCTTACTGGACCTCTATTTTAAAGGGGATAAAGAAAAACTAAACCAGCTTAAAAATGAAATTCACATGCTTGANCCTGTCAATGTCGCTGAATCTATAGCCCATATCATTGAAGCTCCCTCACACGTCGAAATTGGAGACATTCAGTTACGACCTTCCGGACAGGCCATCTGACCGTTTTGTAATGATGGCTGAACAGGAATCATAGAATATTCTACCTCAATTCCTTACTGTCCGATTACCATTTCAGATAATGGATGAAAAATCTGCCGCCTTGATGTGCAAGATAATTCTATTACATTGACGTTTCCAAAATCATTGAAACCGCACTTCATTATATTGGGTTTGCTTGTATTCCATTGCAATGCTGTTGGAAAAGTGAATGCCTCAGAACAAGAAAAAAGCGCACGTCTTTTTTCTTTGAAGATCCGTAATGTTCTCAGCAGTAAATGCTTCGCCTGTCATGGAGAGNACAAGAACAAAATAAAGGGAGAACTTGATCTTACTTCTCACGAAGGACTCCTCAGAGGAGGCGAAAGTGGAACCCCTGCAATTCGGTCAGGCAAACCAATGCATAGCCCGTTGTATTTGGCTATTACCAGAGAACATGATGACGATTGGTCCGTCATGCCGCCGAAGGAAAATGATAAGCTNAGTGANAAGCAAATTGAAGAAATCAAGNTATGGATCGAAACGGGNGCNTACTGGCCANACCAAGGAACTCAGGAAAAATACATTGCCGAGGACAGAAAAAAATTAATTACGGAGGATGGTTCAATCGTCAAAACTAGCGGAGGACTCTCCGATGACTGGACATATCGCCGATACAAAAAAAATGATATTTGGGCATTACAACAGNTNCAAAAACCTGAAGTACCTAAAACTGAAGATTCACCAATAGATTTCTTTATTAAACNGAAAATCATAGGCGCTGGTTTCTCCTGGGCCCCTGAAGCAAATTTCCGTGTCCTGGTCAAACGTGCCTATTACGATCTCACGGGATTGCCTCCATCACCATTCGAAATCTATCAATTCAGGAAAGCATGGGATAAAGACAAATCCAAAGCATGGAATGAATTGATTAATAAATTGCTTGAGAGCCCGCATTACGGAGAACATTGGGGACAGCATTGGCTGGACGTCACTCGGTACTCCGACACTGGTGGATACTCAAATGACTATGAACGTTCTAACGCATGGCGTTATCGTGATTATGTGGTCCGTTCATTTAATAATGATAAGCCATACAATAAATTTATTATTGAACAAATTGCAGGAGACGAATTATGGCAGCGACAAGCCACAGAAAATCGTAATCCAGAATTACTCATTGCGACTAGCTTCCTGCGCATGGGCCCTTGGGATCCAGCAATGGTGAAAGTTCCTGAAGCCCGTCAAATATTTTTAGATGATGTAGTCAACTCGGTCGGGCAAACTTTTTTAAGTATCACTATGCGCTGTGTTAAGTGCCACGATCATAAATTTGATCCTATACCCACCCGTGATTATTACCGGATGTATTCAGTGTTTGCCGGAACTCAAATGGCAGAAAGACATGCTCCATTTATGGAAGAAGAAAATCTGGCAAGATTTTCTCAAGGAAAAAAGCATGTCCAAAGAATGTTAGATTTTGCACAAAGTAAAACAGAGGAACTGACCAAAAAACGTGAAGCCGCTGCAAGGAATTGGTTTCTAAATGCGGGTAAAGATTATGTCCCTTATGATGCACGGAAAAAATTAAATGATGATCAGAAACCTCCGCGGCATGTTGGGCTTGATCATATTGATCAGGGACGTTTAAAAGTCAGAGAACAGGATTCATGGGTTTGGGGACGACGCCTAGAGCGGTATGAACCTATGGTTCAGAGTGTTTACAATGGTGAGGACCCAAAATCTCTAAATGCCAGAAAACTCAGAATAAAAAAAACAGATAAGAACTGGAAACCGGAAAGCAGAATTTATATGGGCGGCTCCTTGCAAGCGCCAAGTGAAAAAGTAAGACCAGGTGTATTGAGTGCCACGGGAGTCCCTGCCTCAAATCTTAATGATGATCCTTACCTAATTGAAAATAGTCTTGATGGGCGGCGATTGGCTTTTGCCAAATGGATTGCAAATCCGAAAAATCCACTCACAGCAAGATCAATTGTGAATCGTGTCTGGCAACATCATTTTGGCAAAGCAATTGCTGGAAACCCTAACAATTTCGGAGCCAAAGGCCTCAAACCGACTCATCCAGATCTGTTGGACTGGCTGGCCAAAGATTTTGTTCAGCATGGATGGAAATTCAAGCGTTTACACAAAATGATCATGCTCTCTAAAACTTACATGCAATCCAGTTCTCACCCTAATTTTAAAGAACTACAAACCAAGGATCCGGAAAATAGTCTATTTACTTATCATCTGCCTCGTCGCCTCAGAGCAGAGGAAATCAGAGATAGTCTTTTGAAGATTACCGGAGAACTCAATCCATTAATTGGAGGATTACCAATCATGCCGGAAATCAATATGGAAGTCGCACTGGAGCCCCGAATGATCCAGTTCTCAATTGCTCCAGCACATCAACCATCAAAGACTCCAAAAGAACGTAACCGCAGAACTCTTTATGCTTACCGTGTCCGAGGACAGGCCGATCCTTTTCTCGAGATTTTCAACCAGCCAAACCCCAACGATTCATGTGAGGAGAGAGTGAGCCAATCAGTCACCCCGCAAGCATTCTCACTTATGAACAGTGACGCAATGAGTGACAGATCAATAGCCTTGGCCGTTCGTATCGAAAAAGAAATGAAAACGATTCCACTTCAAGTGAAACGTGCCGTTCAATTAACATTTGGTCGGGTACCGGAAAAAAAAGAACGAGAAAGACTCGAAAAATATGTCCTGAAGATGCGTGGATACCATAAGAAACATGAACCAAATAAAATCACCTATCCAATCAAAATCACCCGTTCCTTAGTCGAAGAATTGAGTGGTAAACCCTTTGATTATGAAGAAATACTGCCAAATTATGAGAATTACACACCTGACAAAAAACCATCCGATGTTAGCGCCAATACCAGAGCACTAGCAGATCTTTGTTTATTGCTATTTAATACTAACGAATTCATTTATATTTATTAATACCGGTAAATTTTTTCCTATATAAAATGCAATACCTGAATCGTCGTGAACACCTCTTCGGTCTAGGGTCTTCAATAGGATCCTTGGCAATGACTGATCTTTTAGCAAAAGACTCAGCGGGTCCACTTGCCCCTAAAAAACCCATGCACGACGCAAAGGCAAAGGCCGTAATAATGTTATTCATGGAAGGGGGCCCGAGTCAGGTAGACACCTTTGATCCCAAGCCACGACTTAACGGCCTCCATAAAATGGAATCAAAAAGCAAATCAGGACTCGCAACCGGCTATCGTTTTTATGTCGGCAGTCCTTTTGGATCAAGAAAAGTTGGGAAATCAGGTCTGGACATGAGTGACCAATGGGTGCACCTAGCGGATCCTGAAATAGCTGATGAACTATGTAATTATCGGGGATGTCAGGCTGAATCACTCAACCATCCCGAGGCCCTATTTCATATGAATACTGGAAGCCGTTTAGGTGGCGATCCGGCCATTGGTTCTTGGGTCAATTACGGCCTAGGTTCAATTAATCAGAATTTGCCGGGTTATGTCGTTATGAGTGAGCTTGCTCTTCCTCAGGGCGGGTCCAGGAACTGGAGCAATGGTTTTTTACCTGCTCATTATCAAGGCACACGATTGCGACCCAAAGGCTCCCCCATTCTTGATCTTCAATCTCCTCCTCACAAGACTAGGCACCACCAAAGACAAGCATTAGATGAATTAGCCTTCATGAATCAACGTCATTCTGAAAAACATCCAAATCACAGTGACCTTGATTCTCGCATTGAAAGTTATGAACTGGCGTACAGGATGCAAATGGAAGTCCCCGGTGTGATTGATTTGAAAGATGAACCAGAATCCATTCGTGAGGAGTATGGAATGAATGACAATATTACTGCTTCATTTGGTCGTCAGTGCCTCATGGCAAGAAGGCTCGTGGAAAAAGGTGTAAGATTTGTCCAAATTTTTTCAGGAGGATGGGACAGTCATGATTACCTAGAAAGAGGGCACTCTTCTAGAATACGTAGTGTCGACAAGCCCATGGCAGCTCTCATTAAAGATTTGAAAAGAAGAGGTATGCTTGACTCTACTCTGGTCGTTTGGACTGGTGAATTCGGACGAACACCTGACAACAATAGGAGAGGCGGCGTATATGCCTTGGGAAGGGGTCATAACATTGATGCAATGACAATGATTCTCGCAGGAGGAGGAATCAAAAAAGGAACCATTGTTGGAGCCACTGATGAAATAGGGGCAAAAGCTTCAGAAGTGATTCATCCGATCAGGGATCTGCACGTCACGATTCTGCATTTACTCGGTCTGGATGACAATAAATTGACTTATTTCCATGGGGGGCGCTACAAACAACTCTCACAGTTTGGCGGGCAAGTCATTCACGAACTCATTGCCTGAAATTTCTTTCACTCTAAGGATTATTATTGCAGATAGTTTCCCTATCAACTCAGGAACCGGACCAATAAAACAAATCTATTTGCGATTATTTAGATAATTATCCGCAATCAATTCTCCAAGCTGAATTATACCCGCAGTTGATATCACTAGCTTCTTTTCCTGCGGAACAAGATTAAAAGCCTTTAAATGGGAAATGGAATCATCTGAACTTGCTAACGCTTCGATCTTTGAAGTTATATCAATGCCGTTCACGCTCTTATCGTCCGTTGGGGGCTGTTGACTCAAATACCATTTGAGGGAAGGCATCTTTAAATCGTCACGGCTTTTATCTATTATAGAGGATAACCACTTAGCTGCATTATTGCGATGAGGTGAGAACGACATATCATTCTCACCAACATGATAAAAAACGCCTTCAAGTGAAACAGCATGACCTTTATCGTTAAGATCCTGAATGGCATTTTTCACAAAATTAATGAATGAATCATATAGGTTACGTGACTTTGCTAAGCTACCCTCAGGAGTCCAATCCACGATCTGTGAACCGCTATGAGTGAATTTAGCAATCGCTATATTCTCGACAGATTTTTTTTGCAGGTATGAACCAAAACTTAGTTCTGGCCCGAAGCTGTCATAGTAGCCAGTCAATCCGAGCGGCTCCCATTCCTTTGATTTATGATAAGACCCTCCCAAGCTATATTTATATGCAATCTCTGGATTGTCAGATTCAAGAAACGACTTATCCTTAATTTCTCTTAATTCTTGAAGGAACGCACGCTCACCCTCCATGTTCCGGTGCCCCGCAAGGACAAATAGCCTGACCAGTTCACCTTTCTTATAGGGCCACTTTTTAAGGGGTCCAGATACTGGATCGGATCTTCCAATGGATTTCAAATAAGCCTCAGCATAATTGATCCCATGTTCAAGTTGGCCAAGGGTTCCATAATGATAGTGCAAACCAACCCCACCTCCAATCTCAACACCAATGTGAGATGTTGGAACGTATTCAGCCAGCAGATCCGAATCAGTCACCAATCTCTGACCCTTACTAATAGCGTACATCCGAGGGCGCAGATCCATGCCCCAAATCGTTTTAGTGCATAATTCCCCAATAAAGAATTTAAGATCAGGGACTCCCAGATCTTGTCTCCAATGTGCTAAAAATTTCTCTAAATTTTTTCCATAATTCTTCATGTAATCCTCGTTAAACATATCGTTCTCACCTTGATGCCACATGAAGCCCTCGATCTGATATTTGATTTTCATGCGATCCAGCTCAGCCAATGATGATTTAACTAATTTGAGTGATAATGGATACATCTTGAATCCGGTCGGATTTTCAGGATTCCAATCCCCGCCAAGATGTGTTCCTCCAGCAGCGCATTTTATAATAGCAATCTCAGACTTTAGTTTAGCCGAAACCATTCTGGCAAAACTCAGCTCGGGTCCCACGACGTTATTTACAGGACTCAATGATTGCCAACCATCAGATTCAAATTTTTTCTCACGCCCAATTGAGTAAGCAAATCTGACATTCTCTTGGGCACTCTCCAAACCAATGAAAGGAGGGAATCTTTGTATGTCCTTCACGTTAGAATCCGAACCAACCATGTTCGATTGGCCTGCAAAAATAAATACTTTTAGAGGATCTTCAGATTCGTCTCCATTCGTTAAGGACAGGAAACTCAAAAGACTAGAAAAAAATATTAGATGACAATTTATGATTCTTTTTATTTTCATGCGGAGTCTGAATTGGCAAATAAAGATCTGACTATTAGTACAATCAATAACCAACTACTCGAAGTAAAAAAGCATACTCAAAAGCAATTTCTTTATATTTTTCATACCTCCCAGATGAACCGCTGTGCCCTGATTCCATGTTAGTTTTTAACAGCAATGGTTCATTGCCAATGTTCTTTGATCTTAAGAGCGCAACCCACTTAGCAGGCTCCCAGAACTGGACCTGAGAATCATTTAATCCGGCCAAGACAAGCATCGCGGGATACTCAGTACATTTCACATTATCATACGGGGAATAGCTCAAAATATAATTAAATACTTCATTATTCTCAGGATTTCCCCATTCATCATACTCGCTCGTTGTTAAAGGAACTTTCGGATCCAGCATAGTTGTAACGCAATCGACCCAAGGAACATCAGCAATTATTGCAGCAAATAATTTGGGCTGCTCATTTGCCACCACACCCATCAAAAGTCCTCCGGCACTGGCTCCACTGGCACATAAACGATCAGACGATGTGTATTTTTCTTTAACAAAAAATTCTGCACAATCAATGAAATCATTAAAGGAATTTTTCTTATTCAACAGCCTCCCCCCATCGTACCAATCTCTGCCAAGTTCCTGACCACCGCGGATATGAGCAATTACATAAACGAAGCCCCGGTCCAAAAGACTCAGGCGACTACTTCTAAAGGAGACATCAGAGTTATACCCATAAGCTCCATAAGCATATAAGAGAAGTGGAGACGTTCCATCTTTCTTAAAAGAATCATTCCTATATACAACAGAGACTGGAACACGCGCGCCGTCTCTTACAGTCACAAAATGACGCTCCGTCGTATATAAATCAGAATCATAGTCTCCTAAGACCTGTTCACTTTTGAGTATTCTTTTCTGCTTCGAAAAGAGATTATACTCATAAAGAGTTTCTGGATCTTTAAATGAACTATATCCATAGCGTAGCCATTCAGTTTCAGGATCAAGATTTGTGTCAATCCATGCCGAATAAGCCGGCTCATCAAATTCAATGTCATGATGCTCTCCGGTACCAGTTTCATGGATCCGGATTTTTACCAGTCCATTTTCTCGCTCCTCAGTCACTAGATGATTCTCAAATACCTCAAAATCATTCAGATATATACCTTCGCGCTCAGCTATTAAATCTCTCCAATTATTTATGGCGGTATACTCTTCAGGAACCCACATTAATCGAAAATTTGGAGCCTCATAATTGGTTCGCAAATAGAACCGGTCACCGTAATGCTCTAAATCATATTCAAGACCACGTGAGCGCGACTGAAATAATTTAAAATCACCTTCGGGATCCATTGCAGATAATAGACGGTATTCGTCACAGAGAGTCTGACTGGATCCTATAATAATAAATTTTTCCGACCGACTACTGAAAACATAACACCCAAATGTTTCGTCCTGCTCTTCATAGATAAGCACGTCATCTTCGACCGGATGGCCTAAATGATGACGCCAAATCTGATAATCACGTAAAGTCTGAGGATCCTGTTTGGTGTAGAAAAATGTTTTATTGTCCGCCGCCCAAGCATGACCACCTTCAACATTAGTTATAGTATCATCCAAAATTTCACCGCTATTTAAATTCTTTATCCGCAACGTTCTCAGGCCTCTTCCGGTAATATCAGTACTAAAAATAATCAGACTTTCATCGGGACTAACATCTCCCTCATCAAAATCAAAATAATCTTGCCCCTTTGCCATTTCCGGAACATCAAAAGTTAACTCTCCTAGTGGACCCTCAGAATCAACATGTTTCCTATAATGTCTTGCATAATCCGAACCCGAGTCATACCTCGTATAGTAATAATAATTCTTCCAACGCACAGGATAAGTAGAATCGTCCTGTTTTATTCTGGCTTTGATTTCGCCGAATAATTCTTTTTGTAATGGCCCCGTCTTAGCCATTATAGAATCTGTGTATATATTCTCCTCCCTGAGGTAACTAATCACTTCATTATTTGCTCTATCCTTTAACCAATAATAAGGGTCAGAACGCTTAATTCCATGATGCTCATGGACATGATCTTTGGTAGTGGCAACAGGAGGTTGAGAGTCCTCTTTAGATAACGAACCCATTCAAAAAATAGTAAATATAATGAATGGTATGATTACCAATCATCACCAAGACCGTGACGGCCGGCAATTTCAATCAGTTCTGGCCTCATTGGCCATTCATCAGGGCGCATACTCTCCTCATGCCGTTTACTTGCACCCTTCAGGACCATGCATCCAGTATTATCACCAATCCCGGCTATTTCTTCGACCTCTTCCAATGTGAGAGGGTTCTCAAGGGGCATCGAAGCAAAATCACGAACTAGATCTTCTATTGGAAGAGCCTCTTGTCCAGCCTCCTGTATAAAAGTTGGCACAACACTCTTTACAGGTGTGTGAGCAAGGTTCCATAGACTTGCAAACTGAATTTCACTTAAACCATATTTATCAAGGATTGGTCTCATCCTTTCAACTTTTTCCAGGCCTAACTCGACCCAGCCCTCGGGACGATAAGCCCGATGATCTCCTTCCCGAAACACATGGTCTGGTTTCATTGTCCCATGAAATATACCTCCATAATCAACGACTCTTGTAAGAACATTGATGCTAGCTTTTTGCGCCGCTTCAAGACACAAGCGACCAGGCCATGGCTCCAAGGGATTCAGGATAACCATTGCCCAATCAAGTAACTCTCCAAATTGTTCGAAATTGTAAATAAGATCAAGAGTGAAACCGTTCGCTGGGCCTGGTGCAATGCCAAGACTGTCCGTCAAACCTGACACTTTCAGATCAGACATTGCATTCCAGACGGACTGATCCGCATAACCCCGTTCGTCCGGATTATGTAACATGACAAGATCAAACCTGTCTGCCTGACACCGTTCCAAGGACTTCTCTGCCGCCATCTTTAGATAAGCAGAATATTCGGACCGGGACCTGAGGGAAGGATCACTGAACCTAGGGTAACCGCGCGATCCCTCACGTTTCCCCTCATAAATATCATGACCCAGCATTCCTACCAGACAATATTCATCACGATCAATACCTTCCAGCGCTTTACCTAACATCTGATCGGCCCTTCCTACTCCATAAACATCTGAAGTAATAAAAGTACGTATTCCCGAACTGTATGCCAATTGAATAAGTTCAAGGAAGCGCTCATCACTGATCGCTTCACCAAAATGCATGAAGCGCCCACCACTCCAAGTTCCAAATGCAGTTCTAGTTAAATCCATAATCAAATTTATACGGGTAAAAGAAAAATATCCAGTCAGTCTTTCTTAACCTGCAATAACTTATTTATAATTAAAACTATTCACCACAAACTGAAACGCTAACTTTTCTTGTGTGTGGAGCGTGACGATGCTCAAAAACAAATAATCCTTGCCATGTCCCTAGCGTCATTCTTCCATCAATAATAGGAACATTCTTATCTACGTCGGTTAAGCACATCCGGATGTGCGATGGCATATCATCCCTTCCTTCATAAGTATGCACAAAATATGGAGTGTCCTCGGGAACCAATTCCTCAAAGAATGCATGTAAATCGGTACGAGCAGAGAAATCAGCATTTTCCATCACAATTAAAGAACAACTAGTGTGCTGAACAAAAATAGTAACTACACCTTCATTGATTCCACTTTCCTCAACAATAGAAGAAATATTTTCTGTTATTTCATAAGTTCCCTTGCCTCTTGTTGAAACAGAAAACTGTGAAGTATGTACCTTGGGCATAAAAAATAAATTGAGAATATCCGACAGGTGATTTCAGTAAAATATAATTTAGGATAAATCCATCATTGGCCCAGAGAATTGAACTTCATCTAGATGATTAATACCAGTGTCCCCAAATCATTTGATTGTATTGCTTATTCAGAGATACAATAAAGGAACTTATCAGAACGCAGAAAAAGTTGGCCGTCACTAATTGCAGGAGTTCCATGAAACTGACTATTATCTTCTTCAATTTTGTTATGAGCCAGTAATTCAAAATCCGGTTTCGCTTCAAAAACAAAAGTACCCCCCCATCTACTGACTGCATAAATTTTACCGCCCGCAGATACAGCACCTGCATAAAAAGGTTTGCCTCGAGAACCTTTGGCTCTAGTATCTAGCCTTTCTCTAAATAGCATTTTACCAGATTTTGCATCAGCACAACAAGCGTATCCGGTATCGCTGGCCCAATATAATCGTTCATTAACAAGGACAGGAGTAGGAACATAGGTTGACTGGTTATCCTCCCATAGCATTGCCTTCTCAGAAATCTCACCTCTTGCCCCGTCAATTCTCACTGCACAACGACGCAGACTCGGATAACCTCCAAACACATAAACAGTTTCATTGCCAATGACAGGACTTGGTGAAATGTTTCCGGTAATATTCGTGGAAGTATACCATCTGAGCTTCCCAGACTCAGGGTTCATGCCCCATATCTCACCAGGGACTGGCAAAACCAAATCAGCCCTGCCTTCCTTGGACATCAACATAACGGGCGTGGCATATGCCATTTCCAAACTATCACCTTCTGAAATCCAGTTCTGTTTCCCGGTCGTTGGATCCAATCCATAAACCGCCAAAGACTCTTCAGCCGCACTGACTACAAGATTGTCTCCCACAACGATTGGACTAGCAGCTGAACCCCACTTACGGCGAGTAGAACCGGTCCCTAAGTTCTTAGACCAAAGTTTCTTACCATTGAGGTCATAAGCATGGATACCACTCTTTCCTAAATAAACGAAGAGCATACCACTATCAATCACAGGTGTATTGGAGGCATAACCATGCTCTGTTAAAAAACCCCGGTAAGGATCTTCTGGCTGCGTAGCTTTAATCTTATCCTCCCAAACAATTGATCCGTCCTCTTTGTTAATGCATAGAACATGTCTAAGGAGTCTAGACGTGTCTTGCTGACCCTCATTCACTCCACTAAAACAAGTAACAAAAACTTTCCCTTTTGAAATTACAGGACTCGAACTTCCAGGGCCAGGAAGTTTACATTTCCATTTCATATTTTTCTTTTCAGACCAATTAATTGGAACCGTATTTGGACTGATTCCCTGACCATTCTCTCCTCTAAAACGAAGCCATTCGCTTGCCAAGGAAAGTTGAAATAATGAAACCGTATATAGAAAAACAATAACAAATATTTTTTGTATCATAGGCAGATTAAATCATTGGCGAGATTATGTGATAATGATGTAACTTATCAATATTCTTTGTTTGAAAAGACGTAAATCATGGTAGGTCCTTATATTTTGGACCAGTCAGAGTTTTGAGAAATGCAACTATTGCTTGCTCATCTGACTTAGCAAGACGCAAACCCTGAACAGGATGTTTAGCAAGATTAGGATCAAGAAATTGCCAACCAAATAAAAGAAATAGCCGCCTTAGAAACTAACCTCATTTCCCTTAGTACAATACAAAAAACATTATATTTAGCTTAATAAACGAAAATATAAATCTTACAAACAGACAAGACTTCAAAAAATTAGTCTGAAGAAAGTAGCGACCTTGAGTACCACTGGTCATCTCTTCCTGATTTATGTCCTTCTGCAAATACTCCATCAGGACCCGCGGATTGAATAGCGTA
>PAPL01000025.1 GCA_002708885.1 Verrucomicrobiales bacterium
ACTAAGGAATGGCCCAAAAATGAGATTGATAATTTCATTCTCTCAAAGCTGGAAAGTTCTAATATTACCCCTGCCAAGAAAGCTGAGCCGGCTCAGCTGATTCGGAGAGTCTATTACGATTTGATTGGCTTGCCTCCGAGCCCTGATAAGGTGGAGGCATTTTTAAAGGACCATTCTTCTGAGGCCTTTGAGAGGATTGTAAATGATTTACTTGATTCTCCACAGTACGGAGAGAGGTGGGGACGTCATTGGTTGGACGTTGCTAGGTACGGTGATTCTAACGGAGGCGATGAAAATCATGCTTTTCCCCATGCTTGGAGGTACCGTAATTATGTCATTGATGCATTTAATAGTGATTTGTCCTACGATAAATTTGTAACTGAGCAGTTGGCTGGAGACCTTCTTGAAAGTGAATCTGCAGAACGTTCACGCCGCGTCACTGCCACGGGTTTTCTTGCAATTGGAACAAAGATATTAGCAGAAAAGGATAGCGTAAAAAAAAGGGCCGATATCATTGATGAGCAAATTGATACCGTGAGTCGTTCTTTTATGGGAATCAGCGTTTCCTGCGCCCGTTGCCACGATCACAAATTTGATCCCATACCAACAGCAGATTATTATGCTCTTGCCGGAATATTTCACAGTACTAAAATCGAAGATCAGTCTTTGACCAGACCCGGGGATGAGCAGAGGGAGGAAAAAAAGAAAGCCCGGCTATTGGTAATTAATGAGCGGTTAGGTGCTCTTGAAGGTAAGTTCGCTGAGTCCGTCGATTCAGAATCAATTGTGCAATGGGAGGCTGAAAAATTCATTCGAGGCAATGTGTCAGTCATTGAGGGAAATAATGACAATGAAGTTACTTATATATCTGATCCGGGAAGCCAAGAAAATTTTGCCGAATATGAGGTGAGGATTCCGACTGAGGGTACTTATTCTATCGATTTTCGTTATGCGGCGAAAACATCAAGGCCGGGGAGTTTGATCATTGATGGTGATAAAGATAATGTGATTCCGGTACTGGCTCAGGTGACTGGAGGATGGAGTTCTGAGTATCAGCGCTGGAATCACGAAACGTATGTCCAGTTAAGTCCAGGGAAACATGTTTTTAGAGTCGAATCTAAACCGCTAATGTCTCATTTGGATCAGATCCGTTTGTCGCGTGTCCATTCTCTGGACCAAGCGAAATCCTTGCGCTTAAAGATCGATAATTTAAAGAATGAGAGAGCCGATATCCAATCTGATAAAAGTAACACCTTCAAGGTCATGGCAGTCCAAGACGGTGATGTGGCAGACACAAAAATTAATTTGAGAGGAGACCCGCATGAGCATGGAGAATTAGTGTCTCGTGGGTTCCTTTCAAAGATATCTCCCCGCAAGAATCTTCCCTGCAATGACAGTTCGAGCGGTAGGCTCGAGTTAGCTAAGTGGCTCACACAACCTGATCATCCGCTCACTGCCAGGGTCATTGTTAATAGGATATGGTATTGGCACTTTGGTAAGGGCATTGTTTCCACTATAGATGATTTTGGGACCACGGGAGCTGAGCCTTCTCACCCGGACCTTCTGGATTATTTGGCAAATGATTTTGTAAGGAATGGATGGTCCATGAAGACGCTTCATCGTAAGATCATATTTTCCAATACGTATCAGATGGGAGCCGATAATTCCAATCCAATAGCACAAAAGAAAGACCCTGAAAATTCACTCTATTGGCACCGAGAAGTGCGTCGGCTTGAAGCTGAATCTTTTCGCGATTCTGTTCTAATGGTTTCTGGTAATTTAAATATGAGCTCTCCATCCTCTCCTCTCGTTGTGAAGAGTCAGGACCCATCACCTGCGGACCTGCTAAAAAATCGTCAGAGCTATGAAAATTATCAATACCGTAGCGTATATCTTCCTGTCGTGCGTTCTCATTTATATGACTTATTGACCCTCCTTGGATTCCCTAACGCGACAACTACTGTTGGGCAGCGTTCACAGACCACAGTTCCAACACAAGCCCTATTGATGATGAATAATCCATTTTTAATAAGNCAGGCCCAAAGCCTTGCTCTGCGAATCGGAGAAGGGAAAGTTCGTGAATTATATTTAACTCTATTTGCTCGGATTCCAAATCCAGAGGAAATGGAGTGGATTAATCGTTTTTTTGAAAAGCACGCAAAGATCAGTGGTCATAAGAAGGCCTGGGAGTCTTTGTGNCATACGCTTTTAATTTCCAATGAATTTCTCCATGTCTGGTAATTTTCAGAGTAATTTTATTTCCAGAAGAGATGCCCTGAACCGTATCTGTGTTGGTTTTGGAGGCATTGCTTTGAACTCACTTCTTCAGGAGCATTCTTCAGCGGATTCAGGAATTAATTATCCTCATCAGACTGCTCGTGCGAAACGAATCATTTTCTTATTTATGCATGGAGGTCCATCACATGTGGATCTTTTCGATTACAAACCGAAACTTTATAGTGAGCATGGCAAGCCATTGCCTTTCCCCGAAAGGTCTGTGCAGTTCGCCGCAAGAGGTAATATTTTTGCTCCTCCATGGAAGTTCCGGCAAGTTGGCCAGTCAGGGCAGTGGATGTCCGAACTTTGGCAGCATCTTCCTGAAGTTGCTGATGATCTATGCATGATTCATTCATTATGTGAAACCAATGTCTCGCATGGTGGTGCTTGTATGAAATTACATACTGGTGATGAGGCTCTGCTTAGACCCAGCATGGGATCATGGGTCAGTTATGGTCTTGGCACTGAAAACAGGAATCTTCCAGCATTCGTAACTATTTGCCCAACTTCCCTTCATGGAGGGGTCAATAATTTTGGTTCGGCTTTTCTTCCGGCGCAGCATCAAGGTGTTCCATTGGGAACTCCTGGATATCCTAATACTCCTGCAAAAGATGCTAAGTTTCATTATATGCGTCATCCAAGTGCTGGGAGGAGAGAACAAGAATTACAGATTGAACTTTTACGTAAGTTGCACGGTACAAATAAGTTTAGTGGAGCGGACCTGNATGCACGAATGGCCAGCTTTGAATTGGCTTTCAGAATGCAGATGGCTGCTCCCGAAGCAACGGACCTTTCAAAAGAATCAAAAATGACCCGTGAACTTTATGGGATGGACGGCTCTGAGACAGATAATTTTGCCAGACAGTGCATCCTTGCTAGGCGCTTGGCTGAGCGTNGGGTTAGGTTCATTCAAGTGAGTCATGCAAATAGCCTTCCATTTAATAATGAACAGTGGGATCAGCACTCTCATTTAGAGAAAGGGCATTCAATCAATGTGANGCAAATAGACAAGCCAATTACGGGCCTCATAAAGGACCTTAAAGCTAGGGGNCTNCTTGAAGACACTCTGGTCATTTGGGGAGGAGAGTTTGGTCGAACTCCAACATCTCAAAAAGGCAACGGTGAGGTGGGCCGTGATCATCATCCGGACGGTTTTACAATGTGGATGGCTGGAGGCGGTATCAGACCCGGCATTCGGTACGGTGCCACGGACGATTTTGGTTATCATGCCGTTGAAGATAGAATGACGATACATGATCTTCATGCAACCATATTTCATGCACTTGGAATTGATCATACCCGACTCACTTTTAACAGCAATGGAAGGGAATTCCGATTAACTGATGTGCANGGTGAAGTTGCANATAAGATAATGATNTNATTTTCGGATTANNANGTATCAGATACANTTCATTGCGGAGGATTTTCTAGCCACGCTAACAGGTCAAGAATTTCATCCATTGTAAATAAGTTCAATAGACCTGANGGCATAAGAGAAACCGCTGAGTGTGAACGCTCGGTGATATTTACTTTATCGATTTTGGTTACCTTATTAGGATAAAGTGAGTTTTCGGCAATTTGTATATATGGTACACGGTAATCCAGATTAGGTATAATTTGGCCCCTGACGATTTTCCCTTCGCGTAGCTTTAATTCTACGGCTTGATNATTCTCTGCTATGGAATTTGAAGGTAACAATATTTCTCGAAGCAGATCTTCTCTTCCGAATCGGTTTGCTACGTTCGTCAGGTCTGGACCGATCGGATATCCGACTTTACCGTGTTGATGGCACCGGCTACAAAGGGCAAGCCTAAAAACTTTTTCACCATTAATTAAGTCGCGCTTTTCTANATTGAAATTCAATTGTTCTTTGAATTTTGTAACGGTCCAGGAATTAATAACGGAGCGGTCTGATCGATCAGGAAATGCAGGTAAAGCCGGGCGAGAGGCAAGGACCGTGCGGAGTTGGGCTTTTTCTCTTTCTGTTAATGTTGCTGTTGATTCTTTGCGGATTGCTTTGAGTGCCTGAGGCAATCCTCGTCCCCCTAAAAGGGTTTCATATTTGGCAAGGAGTCTAAAAAATATTTTCCGAGACTCTAATGACCAGCCCGAGGTGCTATTTCTTAAATGAAAGAGATAATGAATTCCTTCTCTCTGAGAACAGTCTCCTTTCAGNAANTCGATTACTTTTGGAACGGTTTCAGAAGGGTNCAACTCAATNAGTAACGGCGCCACAGCCATATTAATTTTTGTTGATTGATAAGGAAATCTTTTCCCAAGTGATTNAATGATTTNCTCTTTTTCTTNNTCTGAAATTTTGTGTCTCGAAATTAAACGGCGGATGATATCGATATATTCGAACTGTTTGGATGGGACCATTTTTTCCCAGTCCGTTAATTTGCTAAGGAGCCCACTTTCTTTTTCTGTATGATCANTCCCAATGAGTGCTGTGATTTCTTCTTCTGAGGCAATGTTTAATTTGGCAGTTAAGTGGTCGAGATCAGGAATTGCATCTTCCAGAGAAACAATGTCATTTATTTTTGATGGCGAAAAAATAAAAGNATCTGCATTGTGTTCGGCGCTGANTCTAGAAGCGTACCTGATNCGTGGATCGGTGACTCTTTCAGATGNGATAGCTGTTTTANTTTTGTGTGATTTTTCTATTCGTTTCCNCTCTTCGCGATGTTCGCGAGATGACTCACTTCTGATTTTTTCCTGAAAAGTCATGGCACGCTCATTGATTTTTTTTCCGATGTATGAGACCCGGTACAGTCCGCTCTTGGTTTTTCTTCCNCCCGTCACAAAATACATTGCTCCGTCAGGGCCGAAGTCCAGATCGGTAACATTTAAAGGTTTGCCTCTCAAAAAGACTTCCGATGCGCCCATATAAGTCGATCCTCTAGTTACTAAGTGAACAGCAATGATTCTTCCATATGCCCAATCAAGAGCATAAAGGGCTCTTTTGTATTCTTGTGGGAAATTGCTCTTGGTCCCAAAACGTATTCCCGTAGGGGATCCCTTTCCGATGTGCACAGAGTGCTGAGCATTATCTGGATGGTCCGGATAATAGGGAGGCCATTTTCCCGTCACTGCTCTCCATCCAAAATCTGCACCACTCGTTAAGTGTTTAATTTGGGTAGGACGGTACCAGGGAGTGCCCATATCAAATTCAGCATCAGCATCATANGTAAAAGCTTCACCATCCTCATTAAAATCTATTCCATATGGATTTCTCAGGCCNGCACAGAAAATCTCTTTATTGCTTCCATCCGGATCCATTCGAATGACATGACCTTCATTTTTTGGTGAGGGCAGATACTTATTTCTTAAGGGCGACATTCTATCCATTATCCCCTCAGGCAAGTGGACTGAGTCACCATTAATTGCGTAGATCTTACCTTCAGGACCCAATGCAAGATCATTTCTTCCGTGTCCGAACCCTCCNTCACTCATATGTAGAAGGGTCCTCGTTTCGAATGCTCCGTCCCCATCTTTGTCTGTTAACCTATATAGAGATTTTGAGTTGTTAGCATGAACGTACAGAGAATCATGAGCGTAAAGGAGTCCCCGACACTCTTTCAGATCATCATTTATTTTTTCTACTTTGACAATTTTTTTGAAATCATCGGAGAGTGAATATCTGATCANTCCTTTGTCTTCTCGAGCCACGGTGATCAGGCCCTTAGGATCGAATGCGATGTTTACCCATGAGCCTTCATCTGGCAGGGCTGAACGGAGCAGTTCTACTTTATAGCCAGGGACGATTTGGAAATTTGAAGGGTCAGTGGCTTCATTGGAGTTACTTGCCCGTTTCCATTGTGTATAATCATCCACTTCATCAATCAATATATCTGGTAGAGNCCACCATTTTTCGACGCCCAAGTCTCCCAGACTTATAATTTTTGAATTAACNTCTTTAGGCTTCCATTCTCTTGAAGTTGCTATTGTCTGCTTCTTGTCAGAACGATCAATGAGATCAATTTTGAGTGCCAATGCTGGTGCTTTGCCTGTTGATTTTATATTTAGAATTATTTCATTTCGGCCATCGACCAGATGATCTAATACATTAGCTTTAAGTACTGGGCCAAACCCTTCAGCAATACCTACCCAATTACCGTTCAGAGTAACTGAAACGTTTGCATAATCTGAAACAATACGTAATTCCGCTGATTTGATATTTTCGAGTCTTTTCTCAAAATCATATCCTATTGTTGCTTTTTTTTTATCTTCTACCCATATCCATTCAGGTAACGCAAAAGTATATTGCGTGAGCATGATTAGATAAAAATGCAGAAAAAAATAGCGGAAGAGCATGATGTAAAATTAGCCAATAAGTAAATTTAGAACAAGCTCACAGAAAAAAGACTTATCTGAATACTGGAATTTCAGAGTTTTTAGATAGGAAGTCTTTATNCTTTGGTGCTANTTGTGNGTGCCATGGATGNTCATTCCGTGATATATTAATCTAACAAAGAGCCTCCGCANGAACTGCCTGAACCTGCAGTGCACCCGAAGCAATGAGTTGCGGTTCTTATAGGTTCTTTAGAGAATTGCTTTAAATTAATTTCCCATACTTTGATTGATCTATTTTTGGTATGTGTAGGTAAGTTAAGCATTTGGTTGAAGTCACAATCAAAGACTTCACCGAGCCAATTAACGTTAATTGTATCTCTGCACATGAGTCCGTTAATTGTTTGAGGGTTGAAGGCATCTTTCAAAAGCAAATTGTAATCATCGAGCCGGCCCTCTCTTTTGAGCCAGCTGGCGAATCGAGCAATGGGCATATTCGTAATACAGTAAAGCTGATTGAATTCGATTTGGAAATGTTCCCTCATCATTACCTTATATTTTGCTTCCAGATCCATCTGGTCCGGTGGCAGGAAATCGGCGGAAGGATTATAAACGAAATGAATATTTAACCGTGGATCCGAACCGTACCCGAGCTCATTGAGTTTTTTGAAGGCAGATATACTTTTTTCAAAGACTCCGTTACCACGTTGTTTTTCAACGTTTTCTGGTTCGTAGCAGGGCATTGAAGCAATGATTTCAACTTCGTTTTCGGCAAGAAATTCCGCGACCCATTCATATCCAGATTCCTCAATGATGGTGGCATTGAGTCTGTCAATGACCTTTCGGGGAGTGGGTAAATTTCTTGCTTCTTCAACTATTCTGCGGAAGTCAGGGATCATTTCCGGAGTCCCTCCCGTAAGATCGAGTGTTGGTATATTGGTCATTGAAAACCACTGCATAATTTTGGTCACTGTATCGGATTTTATGATTTCTTTGCGGTGCGGTCCTGCATTCACATGGCAGTGCGAACAAGTTAGATTACATAACTTGCCAAGATTCAATTGCAGGACCTGAGGGTCCTGCCGGTCGAGTCTGATACCTTCTCTGATGAGGGTCGCTTTAAAATTGCAGTTTCCTTTCAATTTATCCTAACTGATTAATACAGGTGATTTAGATTATAAAAATTACGAACAATTGTAATGGCGTTATTTAGTGTTTTGTCCTTCCTTGTAATATCTTCGATAAAATGTTACTTTAAATCAAATGACACCATCTACACTAATTACTCTTGGCATTTTAGCCGGAATTTTGATTATTGCTGTTCTTGTGATCGGCGGTATGTACAACGCTCTTGTCAAATTACGCAATAAATTTGAAAATGCATGGGCTCAGATTGATGTTCAACTAGAGCGACGCTTTGATCTGATTCCTGATCTTGTTGAAACGGTTAAAGGTTATATGAAGCATGAGAAGGAAACGTTGGATGCGGTCATTATGGCACGGAACACGGCCGTGCAGGCGAGAAAGAATACATCTTCAAATATTGGGGATCCGGACAGTATGGGAGCACTCATGGCAGCCGAATCGGGGCTCACCGGAGCACTGGGAAATCTTTTCGCGCTTTCAGAAAGTTATCCTGATCTCAAGGCCAATCAAAACATGGCCACATTGCAGGAAGAACTGAGTACGACCGAGAATAAAATTGCTTTTGCGCGGCAGCACTTCAATGACAGTGTCA
This sequence comes from Verrucomicrobiales bacterium, assembly GCA_002708885.1. GTDB lineage: Bacteria > Verrucomicrobiota > Verrucomicrobiia > Verrucomicrobiales > DEV007 > EC70. Next base: position 8,306 of record PAPL01000025.1, read on the forward strand.
CTGCTTACAACACTAAGCGAGAAGTGTTTCCCTCAAATATCATTGCCGGCCTCTTTGGATTCAGAGACAAAGCGCTTTATGAAGTGAGTGATGATAAGAGGGAAAAGGTTGCTGTAAGTTTTTAAGTCTTATTAATTTGTTGATGTTGATTTCTAATTAATGGATTTCTTTGACCGTCAGGAACTTGCTAGGAAGAATTCCAAACGTCTCATTTTCTATTATATTGTAGCTGTCATTGGCATTATAACTTCTTTTGGGTTTGCAGTATTGGGAGCCAGATATCTTTTTCTATTACAGACATCTAATCAGGCAAATCCATTACTCAGGCAAAGTTTTTTTGATTCAGAGTTTTTTCTTTATTCTGCACTGGGGGTATTGGTCTTAATTATATTATCTACCATATTTAAAAGTGCGGCACTGTCAGGGGGCGGAGCCGCAGTGGCTAAATCTCTCGGAGGAAAGGAGGTGGATCCAACGACAAGTGATCCGCGTTATAGGAGGCTCATTAATGTCGTCGAAGAAATGTCGATTGCCTCGGGCGTTCCTGTTCCGAGTATTTATGTGATGGAACAGGAGGATGGGATTAATGCTTTTGCTGCGGGTCATTCATCTAGCAATGCTACGATTGGTGTGACAGCAGGTTGTCTTAATAAGTTGAGCCGTTCGGAATTGCAGGGCGTCATTGCTCATGAATTCAGTCACATTCTGAATGGTGATATGCGGCTTAACATTCGCATGATGTCGGTCCTGTATGGCATCCTAATGATGTTCATTATTGGTAAATTCATTTTAAGAGGCTTTGGTGGTCGATCTTCTTCCCGGTCCAGATCCAGCTCAAAGGAAGGAGGAGGTGCAGCTTTTATAATTTTCGTTGCTCTTGCCTTGCTTCTCATTGGATTGATGGGTTCTATCATGGCCAGACTCATCAAGGCTGCCCTTTCTCGGCAACGAGAATTTTTGGCCGATGCTTCAGCTGTTCAGTTCACTCGGGACCCGTCCGGAATTTCTGGAGCTCTCAAAAAAATAGGAGGTTTTGCCGGAGCAAGGATCGAACATCCTAGAGGAGAGGAGGCAAGTCATATGTTCTTTGGATCATGTTATAAGAAAAAATTGTCCAGTCTCTTTGCAACGCACCCACCGATAGATGAGCGGATAAAAGCCATCGGAGTTGCTATTGATGGAGATCTGATCTTACCAAAGAGATCAGATGCGAGTCCGGGCCAAATTAGTATCGATGAGAGTCAGTCATTGGTCTCCTCTTTTTCAGATTCGGGCACCCATGCATCTGATGCACAAAAGGGTTCATTCCATGAGGAGAACCTTGATCAGATTGGCCAGATCATGCCGGATCAGGTCATTGTTGCCCAGAGGATTATTTCTCAGATAGATGAATCTTTGGTTTCTTTAGTGCATCAGAAGTCAGGGGCAATTGCTATCGTGTATTCATTGCTCCTTTCAGAAGATGGTAAGGTCAGAGGAAATCAGTTGAATGTTATTAAGAGCTCTTCTGATGGTGATGTTTCTAAAACTCTTAAGGATATTTCTGATCAGTTCAAAGGCATGCACTCAACAGAAAAGATCGCCTTGTTGGACCTTGCTGTTCCCGCTCTGAGGAGTCTCTCACCCGAAGAGTACGGGGAATTCTGTAAGGTCATCAATGAGCTGATTAACATTGATCATCAGGTGGATCTTTTTGAATTCATGATACAGAAAATTATCAGATTCCATTTAGATATTTTCTTTGGAAGGGCCCACTCCCCCAACCAAACGATTAAGAATTTGTCTAAACTTAATCATGAATCCTCTGTTCTTCTTTCCGCGATAGCAGGTTTCGGTAACGAAGACGAACTGAATCGTGTTCAAGCCTTCAAGAAAGGAGCTGCTGTCCTTGAATCGTATGGCACTGGAAAACTCAAATTTCTGCTACCAGAAGATTGTGGAATAGGTCAAATGGATGAGGCCCTGAGAGCATTTGAGGAGTGTGTTCCGAAACTCAAAAAGACTCTCCTAATAGCTTGTGGCAAGGCGGCCATTTCTGATGGTAAAATTACCAGTAATGAAGCTGAGATTTTGCGGGCGATTGGAGATTCTATAGGAACTCCCATACCTCCTTTTGTTTATAATTAAAACTGAGGATGGACAGAGGTTAATCGTGAGGCTTAGTAGGAATAAGTGAACTCAGCACAACAACGGAAAGTATCTCATGCGCCTTGGTGGATTTGGCCTAACCTATTGGGAATCGATGCGCCTGCAGTGGCTGTTCTTTGGCAATACTTTTTTGCNTGTAATTTCAGAATAAAGATACCATTTTCCAATTATCTGACACTGTTCTTTGTTGTTTGGGTCATCTATTCGGTGGATCGATTATTGGATGCGCGGATGCTCAAAAGACCTGAGGGGGCATCCCTGAGGCACTCATTCTACCATAAGAATTATCGGGTAGCTTCCCTAATTACCGTGGCAGTTACTTTTTTAACGGTTCTTCTGTGTCTGTATTGTCTTCCAATGGAATTGATTAAGACGGGATCATTCGTTGGTGCCTTTGTCGTGGTTTATTTATTGCATCAAATTTGGGCCAAGGGACCGATGATGATTATTATCCCTAAGGAGATTTTTATAGGAATGGTCTTTGCTGTTGGAGCTACATTGACTGGACATACTTGGTCAGGAGATTTTTTTCCGGATGCATTTTTTTCACCTTCTGTGATTATTTTTGGAATCTTATGTTCAATGAATTGTATTGCCATTTCAGTTTGGGAACGCGGTCATGATCTGGAAAATGATCCTAATGCTTTGCCTCAATTTTTGCCTATAGTAGTGAAAATATTTCCGGTCATTGCATGTACAGTATTTATCGTTTTAATGGCATACAGCTCTATCAATAATGATCATGTGGGCATTCCTGTTTTTGTAGCCTCTGGTATCGGTTGCGGACTCATTGCTATGCTTTCTTTTTTTGATGGAAAGTTTTCGACTCAGTTTCTTCGAATAGCAGCGGACATGGCGGTGATGGTACCCGCTTTGTGCTATGTTATTTTTTGGCTATGAGTTTTGATCGATTGGCCCCCCATTATGAGCGACTTGAGTCGATAATTTTCGGCGAGGATCTTCAACGTATCCGTTGCGTAAACATGGAGACTTTTCTTGAAGCTGAATCAATTTTGTTACTTGGAGATGGGGACGGTCGATTCCTTAAAGCATTATTAGATTCAGGTAGTACAGCAAAAATTATATGGGTTGATTCGAGTAAGAAGATGTTAAAATTAGCAGAGTCTCTGACAAAAGACTTAGGTCATAATGTCTGTTTTATTTGTAGCAAAATAGAGGACTTTGATGTCCCGGATTCTTTTGTTCCTGATGTGATTGGCGCGCATTTTTTCCTCGATTGTTTTAGTGAGGATGAAATTCTTGTCATCCTCAGCCGCATATCTGGATGGAGCAAAGAGCATACAAAGTTAGTTGTCAGTGATTTTTCAATACCTAAAAAGAGGGGTTTAACCACATTTATTACTAAATTATTAATATGGAAAATGATTCTTTTTTTCCGAATATTTGCAGGTATTTCAGCGCATGAGCTTCCAAAAATAGGGCAATTGCTATCAAAGATGCGATATAGATGTCTGAAAAAAGAGACCCTTCGCAACGGATTTATTTGCAGTTGGGTATGGCAATTATAAGCGACCCTAAAAGACCTTGAACCGATCTCTGTTACTGGTAAAGTAGAACTGTTAAAAACTTCGCAATACATTAAGTGAATCGCTTACTTGTACTTGCAATTTTTGACTCAAAAAAGAACCCCAAGTAATTAGAATTAAAATCCCACTAGAAAATAAAAAATGAAAGCTAAGCCCAACCAGAAAGGTTTCACTCTTATCGAACTATTGGTGGTCATTACGATCATTGCAATCCTTGCCAGTGTGTCCATGCCGGTATTCTCATCAATTCAGCGTAAAGCTAAATTAAACAAATCATTGCAACAGGCTAAGGGAATTTATACAGGTATGTATTCGCTGTATGGTGCAGATGGATTCCTTCCTGAGGAGGACAATTCAAATGATATTCTCAAAGACGTTGCAATAGATATGGACTCTGAAAAACCATTTTATGTTGCGGGTTCTATGTGGCATGGCAGAGGTAATACCTCTGGTGGAGGTGATGACCTTCATGAAAGAAGTACACCAGCAGGAATCGCGCTTGAAGCAGGTGAGAATCATTATGCTGTGAATAAGACTTCAACTTTCGAACCCCGTTATCCGATCCTTGCTTCCGGTTTCTCACAGACCCCGGGTAAATATGCCCAGGAAAAGACAGAGCTTGGCGGCATATGGGGAGGCTCCGAAGCAGTTTGCGTATTTGGCGATGGTAGTGGTGAGGTTGTGAGATTGAATGACCAATACAGGGCAATGAAAGACATCAAGGGTAGCCAGATTGATCTTTTCAAATATCAAGGAAAAGTGAATATGGTTAATCCTAAACGCGGAAACTAAAGCGTTTTTCTTAATTACTTATTTTATAAGAACCGGGTCCTGATTATTCAGGACCCGGTTTTTTTATGATTGGTTCTCTATCTTTTCCTAGATCGGGATCAGTGTCAGAGACTGTTCTGAAACCAATATAACTGGCCTTTTGATTTCGGGTGTTGATAATTTTTCTGGTAGTGATTTGTGGCATTTCAGAATATGAATAATTATAATTTCCTCCACGCACAATAGGAACAGATTTACCGAGAATTTCAGGATCAGGTTCTTCACTGCTAGTCCATTCACTTACATTCCCAAAGAGTCCAACAACGCCTTCTGCACTGATATCCGATTGAAATTTATCTACCGGTTTCCATGCCTGATATTTCTCATCATTTGACTCATTCAATTTGAGATCATTGCCCCAAGGGTATGATCTTCCGTTCTTGCCTCTCGCAGCTTTTTCCCATTCCTTTTCAGTCGGCAGTCGGCAGTTCTTCCATTTTGCGTATGCATAGGCGTCCCACCAGTCCACATAAATTACAGGAGAATTCAGGTTAACTGGATTCCCTTCATATTTTTTATCTAATTTTGCAGCTTTATAATATTCGTCCCAATTATCTGGCTTATGCCCGATTTTATCTACTGGCTGATCAGGATGGTTGAATTTCTTACTTTCTGCAGATTTAATGCCATCTAAAAATTTTTTATACTCAGCAATTGTGACTTCATACTTGTCGATCCAGAAAGTTGGTAACGTCTCCGTAGTGTCTTTCTGATAGGTAAACTCTCCACCCTCGATTCTAATCATCACATTAGAATCATTCATTGCTGGTTCAGGTGATTTGGTTTTGCGATTGAATATAAGATGGGCTGTTATTATCAAAAGAATGATGGCAGGGAATGCCCATATTTTTGAAATCTTATTTCTGGGAATCAATGAGTCCTCATTTGGATGAATTGATGAAGAAATGCCTTCCTCGCTTTTGTTGATATTTTCTTTTAGTTTTTCCCATGTACTGGGTCCGGATTCATGGCGCATAACTGCCAATAGTGTGGCCCCCGGATCACTATTTTCTTCGTCGATAAACTCCTGTAGTATTTGACCGAGATAACGAATATTGTTCTCTTCTGTGTGGCTTTCCCTTGGGTGATTGATTGCCGTGTTAGCAATTCGGGTCATTCCGTCTGGGCTCAGATAGATGTGTGAAGCTTTGAGCGTTTGATGGTTTATCTCGCTATACTTAAGATATAATTGGGTTTCTACGACGGTCTTAAGTAACTTTATGATTTGTTTGTCACTTAATTTGATTCCGTAATGATGGGCATTGGATAAGTTCTGACCAGAAATCAATTCACTCGTATAAAATAAAGTCCCTTCTTCCTCATGGCCTTCATAGATTGCGGCTATGTGTGGATGGGAAACTTTGGCTTTTGCTCTGACAAGTTCCCGGAATCCATTGACTGATTCCTCATTTTCAGAAAGATTTGGATTTAATAGGATGAGCGCCACTTTGCGGTCAATGGACAGCTGAATGGCTTCGTGTACTTCTGTATCTCCCTCGTTTCTGATGAATCGCAGTAGCTCATAGTCTCCTAATTTTTTCCCTGGGGCAGTCAGAGTATTTGCTAAGGGAATTTTCTCCTCATCGCTGGATTCATCGATTCTTAACGGGTTAACTGGCTCAATACGATTGGTTCTCTCATGGAGCACCTCTTGATTTAGTTGATTCTTCTTAAGCCATTCATCAAAATCGGATTTATCAGTTTCGTGGAACTTATAAATTTTTATTTTCGGATATTTCCCCAAAAGTGTTTTCTGAAAATCACCGGGCGAGTCCGAAGCATTTATCAGAACCTCTACTGGATACATTTGCGATGATTCCTCTACTTTCTCTAGGGCTATTTGAGTGGTATTGCAGACTATTATATTGTGTTCCTCAATTCTTGAGAGCGCACTGACTATATAGTCAGTAATTTCTGAGTCATTTGAAATGATGAGGAAACGCATATTATTGCTGAAATTTTTCAATCAAAGAGTTCTTTAATTTGGAAATAAAGAACCTTCAATAAATGAGTCTACGTCTAACTTCTTTGGCTCTAACAGAATTCTAGGTTTTGCATATATGTCCTGAATAAGGTCCTTGTAATAGAGTCTTGCGACGAATCCGTGATAGGACCGTTTGCCGAAGCTCTTTATTTCCTCCTCGGACAATTCCGGCATATGATAATTCCATTTAACTATTTCGATTTTCGATGTTTGCCAATTAATCGGTTTGGTTATCCATATTGCGGATGGAGGATCGGCGCGTGTTCTTTCGATCTTGTTCCCGTTAACAAGATCATAAAAATCCACTACCAATGAAATGTCTTTAGGATTAATTGGTTCATTGATCGTGGAAATAATCTCCATTGTTACATTAACGGATTCGCCTCCTGGGGCCTGAGATCCGGTATCTGTGCGCATTGATCCGAACATGAATCTGGCACTTTTCTTTCTGGTTCCTGATTCAATGTCAGGTCCTGTTTTTAACTTTATTATTTGATAGTATTCGCCCCCATTCTCTTCTCCGAGATTAATGATCTTTTTAAGTTCATCTGCGGCTTTCTGCTCCAAGGCCATTGATTCATAAGTCAAATAAAGTTCCCACATAATCCGGGGATTCTGCGGTGCGATTTCTTTTGCTTCTCGCAGTTTTCTAAGAGACTCTAGGGTCTCTCCCTTCTTTCTCAAAGCAACTCCGATCTCAATTATTTCGAGTATTTTCCGGTCCTGTTCCGAAACTATGAAATCATCATTGTGTATGGTGGGCAATTCTTGTGTTTTTGCTTCAGAAGATGGGGTTGATTCTTCTGGTGTTTCTGACAATACAGGGTTTGGAGGTACAGGATCAGAATCGATATTTGTTACTTCTTTGGCAGGGATATTTTCTTTTATTATAGCTGTATTTTTTTCTATTTCCGATTTGTCCGGAGGGGTAGATGCATTAGTAGAATCTTTACTGGAGATTTTTTGATCATAATCAGATTGAGATCCGAGCTGAATATTGCCCCTCAACCATAAAGTAAACATGGTTCCGCTTAGTAATAGTATTATTATTTTGTAGCCAAAATTATGCATTAATACTTTCTTTTTTTGAGGGGATGTCATGCGACTGGTAAACTATAACCCATTATTGCCTAAGAAGCGAAATCCCTTGATTACGAAGTAGAATTATCTCTGAATTACGTGTTTCATATCCAAAATAGAAATTTATGCATTCTTCAGCTAATTCTCCGGTAATACCGCATTCTCTGGACTTGAGTTTGTCTCCCGTTGAGGTCGCTAAAAGTTTGAGGCATTTGCCCGGATTTCTTTTTTACGATACGGCCACCACATCGTCTGAGATGAGCGCACCAGGAATGATATCAATCATAGGCGCTATGCCTGACATGATTGTCAGTGGGATATTGAATGAGGATCAGGAAAAGTTAAGAAAAATTCTTAAAGAAGATGAGGAGGCCTGTGCACAGGCAGATTGTGGTGTTCCTTTGGGAGGATTGTTCGGACACGTTGAATTTGATGGGTCCTATCATTTTGGCAGGTACAGGAAATTATTAATCTTCCGTCACGATCGTAAAGAGTGGCTTGATGTGGGAGGCCTATCAACGTGGATAGATCATAATCATAGTAGGGAAGAGAAGACCTCTAACCTTCACTTTTCCGGAGGCCTCGGTCCTGATCTCTTTTGCTCGATGGTCGAACGGGCAAAAGAATACATTGCTGCCGGTGATATTTATCAGGTAAATTTGTCCCATTGCTTTGAGGCGGACTGGCCTGAAAACAGAGATCCCTTTGACCTTTATCTGAGACTCAGGGACTGTTCTCCTTCACCTTATGCATCTTTTTATGAAATTTCAGGAAAGGTGATCATTTCTTCCTCTCCAGAATGTTTCCTGAATATGAGCGGTCTTGGGATTGCTACCAAACCCATAAAAGGAACCCGACCTAGATTCAATGATCCTGGGGAGGATGAACGTTCCGCTTATGAATTAATGACTTCTCCAAAGGAAATTGCGGAGCTTGTAATGATAACAGATTTAGAGAGAAATGATCTTGGTCAGGTTTGCGAGTATGGGAGTGTTAGGGTTTCGGAGTTACTGAAGCTTGAGAGGTTCCCTCAGGTATTTCACCTCGTCAGTTCGATTGAGGGTCAATTGAAGCTAGGAAAAGATCATCTCGGAGCACTGAGCGCTTGTTTTCCAGGAGGTTCGATTAGTGGGGCGCCTAAGCTCCGTGCACTTGAGATTATCACGGAATTGGAACATCTTCCGCGGGGACTTTATACTGGTGCCATTGGTTATCTAGGGGCAAATTGGGAAAGTCAGTTCAGTATTGCGATTCGTACAGGAATTATTGAGTCAGGTAAATTGTCCTTCCATGTCGGTGCCGGAATCGTCGCCGATTCTGACCCTTTGGCTGAATATGAAGAAACTCTTCATAAGGCCGCGGGATTCTTTGCTGCGGCTGAGGAATTTTAATTAGAGACTATGAAATTGATCAATTAATTGCTTCAATGTTGCTATGGTGAGAAAAGATTTACTTGATTGTGTTCCTGAAATTCATCCCAGTGCTTTTGTTGCGCACAGTGCTGACCTAATTGGCGCGGTCAGTATTGGAGAAGAGGCAAGTGTCTGGTATGGTTCTGTCTTGAGGGCAGACATAGAAAAGATTGTGATTGGCCCAAGATCTAATATTCAGGACGGTTCTGTGGTTCATTTGGAATGCGAACAAGGCACATATGTTGGACAATATGTGACTGTTGGACATAAAGCGATTCTTCATGCCTGTACGATAGATGATGAAGTTCTTGTGGGAATGGGATCGATTGTTATGGATGGTGCTCGGATAGGGGCCCGTTCTATCATAGGTGCGGGTGCATTAGTGACTATGGGTACTGAGGTACCGCCAGGTTCACTGGTTCTGGGTTCTCCAGCAAAGATAGTAAAAACTCTCAGCGAGGATGAACAAAAATCACTCAAAAAATGGGCTGATAATTATGTGAACCTATCACGGCGCTATCGTGAAGAAGGTATTAAGTAATGGGACAATTCGGAGGGTCCTTTAAGAAACGAATAGACCCTTATTCGTTGACTCCAATAACTGATCAGATTTTATTCTTGTCACTATGAATAGCAGTGTAGTCGAGGTTCAGGTGAAAGGAACTTTACCAACGAGCGGTGGTTGCGGAATTTTTATTGGTAATGATCAAAAGATCATCATTATTTATGTCGACCAGATGGTCGGTAATGCAATTATGATGTTTCTTAAGGATTTGCCAAAGGAAAGGCCCCAGACCCATGATCTATTTGAGCATGTCCTAACATCACTCGGTGCCAAGGTTGAGCGGGTCATTATAAATGATTTTAAGGATGGAGTATATTATGGGAGACTTATTATTTCGGCCGAGAATGAAATTGAAGAAAAAAAGATTATAGAAATTGATGCACGTTCCAGTGACTGTATTGCTTTGGCAATACAGTCGGAGGCTCCAATTTATATGGCAAAATCAGTAATGGAAGAATCCGAAGATGTTTCCGATATTTTCACTAAGGTTGAATCTGGTAACATCTTTCCTCAGGAAGACGAGAGTCAATGAATACGACTCTTTAATTATTTAAGATTCTCTTAGTTCCTTGATCGATAATGCCATGTCTTCGGCTTTGAATGTCCCGGTCCCTGCGACCAAAATGTTTGCACCATGTGCTACGGCGATGGATGCTGTTTCTGGCGTGATTCCTCCATCAACTTCTATATGAAAGTTTAGATTTTTATCGGCCCTAATCTTTTTTGCCTCAGCGACTTTGGGCATAGTTTCTTTTTCCATGAACTTTTGGCCTCCAAATCCAGGCACTACAGTCATGATCAGAAGAATGTCTATCTGCTCAAAAAAAGGTTCGGCAAGCTCGAGAGATGTGGCTGGATTCAGAGCCAGNCCGGCTGAGATTCCAGATTCTTTAATTTCAGATATTGTCTCCTCAACATCATATTCGGGCTCAATGTGAATGGTAATATTGCTTGATCCGGCTTCAATGAACTCGCTGACGTATTGGTCCGGACGCTCAATCATGAGATGAGTGTCCAGATAGGCATCAGAGACTGTTTTGCGAACGTGCTTTACGAATTTGGGACCAAAGGAGATATTATCTACAAAGTGTCCGTCCATGATATCTAAATGTAGCCAATCACCGCCGGCAGCAATTGCTCGGTGGCATTCTTCTCCTAGACGGCTCCAATCTGCGGCCAGAAGAGAAGGTGCTACTATCCTTTTGTTGAAATCGGACATGTGTAGCTACTATCTTCTGACATCAGCAACCTGCAAGTCCGGACACATTATAATTACTAATTCATTATGAGCGACNCACCTCCAATTTTTTCTGATGATATTTCCATTGATCTTAACAGTGACGAGTATTTTATGAGTGAAGCTTTAAAAGAGGCCATGAAGGCCCATAAGATGGAAGAGGTGCCTGTTGGAGCTGTNATCGTTAGTGAGGGTCAGATAATTGGCAGGGGTTATAATCAGGTCGAGACACTCAAGGATGCTACTGCACACGCTGAGATGTTGGCTCTGACTGCGGCCCAAGAATCGTTAGGAGATTGGAGGCTTTCCGAATGTGATCTGTTTGTGACTAAGGAGCCGTGTCCGATGTGTGCAGGAGCTATCGTGCATTGCCGGATCCGAGACCTCGTTTATGGATGCTCGTCTCCNAAAGACGGAGCCGCTGGTGGAGGATTCATTAACCTCCTAGAACAACCTACTTTGAATCATCGGACTGAGATAAGGTCCGGAGTCCTAGCAGATCAGAGCGCTCAAATCCTGCGTGATTTTTTTCGGGCAGCCCGAGTTAAATCCAAACGGGTCGATGATCAAGAGAATCAGATCAACGTCTGATTTTTATGTTTCTGGTAAATCTGACCATTGCAGTCTATGCTTGTTAAGTGAAATCGTTTCTACCATTCATTATCTATTTTAGCTGTCTTATCATGACATCGTCTGGTAAGCCGAACATTCTATTCATTCTCATTGATGACATGGGCTGGATGGATCTTGGATGTCAGGGTAATAAGAATCTACACACCCCAAACATTGATGCTTTGGCAAGGGACGGGATCCGTTTCACTGATGCTTATGCTCCGGCCCCGGTCTGTTCACCGACACGAGCTGCCATAATGACAGGGAAATCACCTGCTAGGCTTCAGATCACTAATCACTTGCCACATCAGGACAGATTCACTCCGAAAGATTCCAAGATTCTTCCCGCTAAGATGCTCAATCATCTACCGCTAAAGCATGTGACGGTTGCTGAGAGACTCAAGGAAGATGCGGGATACGCAACGGCTTTCATTGGTAAATGGCACTTATACACCGGTAGAGAAGAAAAATATAATCCCTTAAACCAAGGCTTTGATATTAATATTGGAGGATGCTCTTACGGTGGTCCTCCAACATTCTTTGATCCTTACAGAATTGACTTTTTACCCGACAGGAAGAAAGGAGAGTATCTTCCAGACCGTTTGGCGGATGAAACCATTGCTTTTATTGGTGAACAGAAATCAAAGAAAAAACCATTCTTTGTTGCTCTGTGGAATTATACAGTGCACTGGCCCATGGAAGCGCCGGCTCAGTTAGTAGAAAAATACAAGGACTTGCCGGTCAAGGGATACAGAGATCACCGTTACGCNGCCATGATAGAGGCCATGGATAGTGCCATCGGNAAGGTTCTAAGATCATTAGATGAGTTNAAAATTTCTGATGATACCCTCGTAATTTTTAGTTCCGATAATGGTCCATTTGGAGGAGTCGGTGACGCGAGGCCTTTGAGAGCAGACAAGGGCCATCTCTATGAGGGAGGGATCAGGGTCCCTCTCATTGTCAGATGGCCTGGAAAAGTAAAATCAGGAATGACAGACCCGACCCCGATAATCCTGACTGATTTTTTCCCGACTATTTTGGATGCTGCGGGACTGAGCCCTGACCCAAATTCTCCAGTTGATGGTGAAAATATTTTGCCTCACCTAAAGGGTGAAAAAAAATTAAAGGACAGGGCCATTCACTGGCATTATCCAAATTTTGCTTTTCATCGCGACAATCGTCTTGGATCAGCGATCCGTGAGGGAGATCACAAATTGCTTCACTTTTATGACACGGACAGTGTCGAGCTCTATAATGTCAGAAAGGACATTAGTGAGAAGAATGATCTGTCTGGCGAGTTACCCAAATTAGCGTCGAGACTCAAAGGGAAATTAAAGTCTTGGCTCAAAGAATCAGGAGCCACAATGCCAAGGCAGAGATAATATTCTTTTATGTTGAATCTTCGTGAGATAACCAAGTCAGTCGGTGGNCGGGTCCTGTTCGAGAATGCCAGTTTCACGGTTAATTATTCGGACTTCGTTGCTCTTGTTGGTCCGAACGGGGCTGGAAAATCTACTCTATTTAATATTATACTTTCAAGAGACAGTGCTGATTCGGGGGAAGTGCANCGCGATGAGTGGACTACTCTCGGATTCCTTCCACAGGAAGGTGAAGCGATTGGGGACGAGACGGTCCTTCAGATTGCAACTGGACAGGCTGGTACNCTTGAAAAGATAGAGAAAAAATTACAGAAGCTCGAAAGTATCGGGCAGATAGAATGCGCCGAATATTATGAGTCTCAGGCCAAATTTGATGCGTTGAGTGACCCTAGTCTCGAAGCGAAGGCNAAAAAAATGCTCCGAGGACTTGGTTACATGGAATCTGATTTTGATCGAGNAGCCAAGGAAATGAGTGGAGGCTGGGTCATGCGTGCTCATTTGGCGAGGATACTGGCCATGGAACCTGACCTGCTAATGCTGGATGAGCCGACCAATCACCTNGACCTTGAAGCATTAATTTGGTTTCAACAGTACCTTTCTAATTTTTCCGGTGCTGTGCTTCTTATTTCCCATGACCGCTCTTTCATGGATGATTTAGTTAAGGTTGTATACGATATAGAGGATAAAAAATTAATCAGCTATAGCGGGAACTATTCGAAATTTGAAGAGGAGAAGGAAAGGCGATTTGATCAGCGATTGCAGGCTTGGAAGAATCAACAAAAAGAAATTGAGAGGAACCAGGAATTTATTGACCGTTTCCGTTCAGTTGCTTCCAAAGCAGCCCAGGCTCAGAGCCGGCAACGGCAACTTGATAAGATGGAGAGGCTAGAGAAGCCGAAACCAATCCGTAAGCTCTTTAAGATNCAATTTCCTCAACCCACAAGGAGTGGTCAGAGAGTCGTAAGCCTTAAGGGAGTGAACATGGCTTATGGTGAAAATGTTATTTATGAGAACCTTAACGTTGACATTGAGAGNGGTGATCGGATTGCTCTTGTAGGTCCGAACGGGTCCGGTAAATCAACATTAATCAAAATGATGGCTGGTGAGCTGGATTTTCAATCCGGTGAACGGGACCTGGGGCATAATTGCCGGATCGGTTACTTTAGCCAGCACCGTGCCGCGAGTTTGGATCCGGAAAAGAGTGTTCTTGATGAGTGTGTTGAGGCTGCTGTTGACTTAACTTCAGATGAGTGCAGGGGAGTTTTAGGTTCATTCTTATTCAGAAAAGAGGATGTGTTTAAAAAGACAAAAGTTTTATCAGGAGGCGAAAAGAGTCGTTTAAATCTGGTTAAGTTTTTGCTTAATCCCCCGAATCTTCTTCTCATGGATGAGCCAACAACTCACCTTGACCTGATTTCTATTGATGCTTTAATTATAGCACTTTCAAATTATGGGGGATCGCTTGTCTTTATCTCCCACGATGTTAATTTCATTAGGAAATTAGGTAATAATGTATGGCACATCAAGGATGGTAACCTTACCAAATATGCCGGGGATTACGATTACTATTTAGAGAAGAGCGGTGGATTAACAGATGCAAGGGCAGCGATTACCACCTGAGTAGTTTTAATTAGATTATGAAAGGAACTACTTGCGTAAAGCCACAATTTATCCGAACTCCTTAGAATGCCTCTTTCTGAATCCGATCAGCCNTACATTAAAACAGCTAGTGGTCTTGAGTACCGGTCCCTTGAGGAGGGTCAGGGTGATAAGCCTGAGGCTTCGAGTACTGTTACAGTTCATTATATGGGTTGCTTTGAGGATGGAGAGAAGTTCGATAGTTCATATGACCGTGATGAGCCCACGACATTTCCACTTTCGGGCGTTATTCCTGGCTGGACAGAAGGCCTTCAATTAATGAGTCCAGGCAGTAAGTATCAATTCAAGATTCCTTACCAGCTTGGATATGGTGAGGCCGGATACCCGGGTGTGATTCCTCCNAAAGCGACTCTTTACTTCGAGATTGAGTTAATTTCATTTCAATGATTCCTGAACAGGTGCCCCGAGTCGCCGTCATTGGTGGAGGAGCGGCGGGATTTTTTGGTGCGATAGCTTGTGCTGAGATTGCCAATGGTCAGATGGATATTAGTATCTTTGAGATGGGTAGTAATTTTCTTACCAAGGTTAAGATTTCTGGTGGAGGTCGTTGCAATGTGACTAATGGCCTTGAGAATACGTTTGATTTTTCTGAACATTATCCTCGAGGAAAACGTGAACTTATCGGTCCCTTGTCCCGATGGAGTCAGGAAGATACTGTATGGTGGTTCAGAGAGAATGGAGTGGAGTTAAAGACTGAGTCAGATGGTAGGATATTTCCGGTCACGGACTCCTCACAGACTGTCATTGATTGTTTGACGGGTGTCGCAAAGAAAAAAGGAATTGAGGCAAAAAATAACTGTTGCGTTAATAGGATTGATAAATCTGATGAAGGTTCTTTCAGAATCTGGATCAATGATCAAGATGATCCTATTGAAGCGGATTATCTATTAGTTGCCACGGGAGGTATAAGATCAGCTCAATCCAGAAATTTACTAGAATCAATGGGCCATGAATTTACGTCTCCGGTCCCGTCACTATTCACTTTTGAAATAGAGGATAATCGACTCACAGAATTGTCTGGACTCTCTGTTCCAAGTGCGAGTGTCGTAATTGGTCATTTAGGAATGAAAAGTGTAGGACCTTTACTGATCACGCATTGGGGTCTGAGTGGCCCGGTCATACTTAAGCTTTCTGCCCTTGGTGCGAGGGAATTAGAGCAATTAAATTATGATTTCAAGATAATGGTAAACTGGCTAGGCGAAGAATGGAAATCTAAACAACTGAGTCAGCGAATTGAATCAGAAAGAAATTTAAATGGTCCAAGAAAGATTATGAAAAGGAGTCCGATAAAGGAAATTCCTAATAGGCTATGGAAACGGATTGTCTCTAAGGCAGAAGTTACTGATGATCAGACCTGGTCTGAACTAACTAAGCAGGCAACTTTGCGAATCATTAATTCACTGATAGCCGAGGAATTTAAGGTGTCAGGAAAGAGTCTGAAT
Source organism: Verrucomicrobiales bacterium (assembly GCA_002708885.1). Taxonomy (GTDB): domain Bacteria; phylum Verrucomicrobiota; class Verrucomicrobiia; order Verrucomicrobiales; family DEV007; genus EC70. The sequence goes on from PAPL01000025.1 coordinate 24,202, forward strand.
AAATCAGAGTTCGTGACCTGTGGAGGTGTTCTTTTGCGGGACCTTGATCTTAGAACGATGGAAAGTCGTTCAGTGGAAAATTTATTTTTTGCCGGTGAGGTGATGGATATTGATGGTTTGACTGGGGGCTTTAATTTTCAGAGTGCTTGGACAACAGGAAGAATCGCTGGCGAGGAAATTGCACAGAGGTGCTTCAGCCAAACCTAATTAGAATTTCATAATGTCTATTTTTTCATCAATCCAAGATTATCAGGATGAGCTAGTGAGCAGGTTTTGTAATCCAAAAAGATTACTCCTTGCTGAGACTGATTGGTACAGGGAGGATTCAGACATTGATGCTATCAAGGAGGACTGCCGGCAAAGGATCCTGTTCTTTGAAAAGAGAGGATTCTACCTTTTTCAGGAACCTCAGATCGATCATGAACCTCACCTTGAGAGGATGCGGGTAAGATTAACTTTCAAGCCCTCCGAATCCAATGCTAGTTAGGTTGCCCTGAATCAATTTGTATTTGAAATCTGCTTCGTTAGTTCCTCTTCAATTGCGGACCCCTCAGATGAAATATTTTCAACAGTGTCCAACCTTTCACTAAGATCATAGAGTTCCTTGTTAATTATTTTACCGTTCTTTATCTTGGCAACGAGTCGATGCGTTTTAGAACGGATGCTTATCGAGTCTTTCCAGTAACTGGTCGCATATTCACGGACCGACTCTTTTTCGCCTCTGAGTACCGGACCCAGAGAAATACCGTCCAGAGGATAGTGTGTCTCATTGAATTCAGGTTCGCATAAATCAAGTAATGTAGGATAAATGTCCAGTGTTTCAGCGAGGGCATTTGTTGAGAACCCTATTTTAACGTCAGGAGTTCGTATCATAAGGACACTGCGGTTCGCAATTTCGAAAGGTGTATGTTTTCCCCACTGTTGCGCATCACCTAGATGCCAGCCATGATCGCCCCAGACCACAACGACTGTGTTCTTTGCAAGGCCGGTCCTTTCGAGGTGTTGAAGGACCTTGCCAATTTGTCGGTCAACGTATCGCACACAAGCGAGGTATGCGCGTCTTGCCATATTTGCAGACTTATGATTGAGGGGTCGCTTCTTTTCGTAAGGGGTCGAATATTTAAAAAATTCGCCGCTACTGTGCTTGTAGGGTGAATCAAATGGCTTCCTGTCTTCGGGATCTGGAATGGTTATTTTTTCAAATGCATCCCAGTCTTTTTTGGGGGCAACGAATGGGAGGTGAGGTTTAAAGAAACCCAGTCCCATGAAAAAAGGTTTCTTACCGGCTTTGAGTTTTGTTAGCTCTGAGATGGCACTCTCAGCTAGTAGCCCGTCCGGAAGGTCAGTGTCTTTTTCAACAGTAAATTGCATGAGGTTCTTGTGACCCTGACCGTCTTCACGATGCTTTCCGTCAGCATATGCAAAGAAAATCCCCCATCCTCTTTTCCATTGTCCCATCGGAGTAGATAGTCGATTCCAAGCCCCTGGCATTTCATGTTTTCCTGTCCCTTGACCATTGTATGAATAGACTCTTCCATCAGCTGTGTGGGATATTTTCCCAATTAATACAGTTTCATACCCTGATCTTTTAAAAAGTTCAGGCATACTCTGAGCCCCGGGTAACTGTTTATCTTGAATAGCTGTTTTGCCACGGTAAAAGGCATGATTTTGCACCGCACCTGAATTGCTGGGAGATCTTCCAGTTAAAAGAGCGTAACGGGAAGCTCCGCATGTTGAAACCTGCACATAGTGATTGCGGAATGTGACCGCAGTTTTTGCAAATTGATCAAGGTTTGGGCTCAGTGCATATTTGACTCCATAACAACCCAATTCGGGCCGAAGGTCATCGACGGCAATGAAGAGAATGTTTGGTTTCTCTGATGCCATAGAGAAGGTCATGGAAAAGGTCAGGATGATAGACACGATCATTAATCTCATAGCATTGAACTCAGCAATGCTTAGATACAGTCTATTTTTTTTATATTCCATATTCCTGAGAATATCGTCCTTAGGCAGATAGTTCAATAAAAGCTCTTAGTTCTTATTTTGTTCTCGAGTTTCTAGTGTCATTTATGGATCATACTTTAAATCACAAACCATTATGAACACTCTAAATAGAACCGGCATTATTTTCATTCTTTCTATCCTTTGCCCATCCTTACTAATGGCCGGAGACGAAAAGTCTCAGCTAAAGACTACTTTAAAGAAAGCTTCTATCGATGGTTCCGGTCATGGATGGCGTGATCTGACAGGATCCGATTTTGTAAATGTTAACTGTCATAAAGAAACATGGCGATGGGAAAAGGGGCATGCGTTTTGTACCGGTAAGCCAGTAGGAGTAATCAGGATGAAAGAACAAATTAAGAATTTTGAACTCGTTTGTGAGTGGATGCATAAACAGGATGGAGGAAATTCCGGAGTATTTGTCTGGGCCAGTCCCGCATCCATTAAGAATCTGGAAGCCGGTAAAGGGCGATTGCCCCATGGTATTGAAGTTCAGGTCCTGGACCTTGGATACGCTAAAAAATATAGAGAGAGACACAAAAAGCCTGCTGACTGGTTCACTTCGCATGGTGACGTTTTTCCTACCGGTCCGGCCAAGATGAAACCGTTCCCTCCGGTCGCGCCTAACGGTAAGAGGAGTTTTCCTTCAAAGAATCTGACTAAAGGAATCAACGAATGGAATCATTATTATGTTAGAGCCATTAATGGAGAGGTCAGATTATGGGTCAATGGTGAGGAAGTTTCTGGCGGCACTAATTGTGAGCCTGCAGTAGGCTATTTGTGTCTTGAGAGTGAAGGCGCTCCTGTTGAATTCAAGAATATTAGGATCAGGATACTGCCCTAACCGGAACATTTGATTTGGATCTAATGAATCCTAAAGGACTCAATTTTCAGTCCTCAAGTTAAGCATATTCTTTTGAGGACGCTTCTTCTGTTACTTGCTGACTCTGGTTAGGTAAAGATCCTAGCTTTTCGTTGATAAGTGATATAGCATCCTCATGACTCAGTCCGTGCTTTTCTCTGAGGGCTGGAATGTTACCGTGCTCAACGAATTCATCCGGCCATCCTATTCTCACTACCGGTGTATTAATCTCCGATTCGTGAAGAAGTTCAATGACAGCCGCACCGAAACCGTTGTGCAGTACATGATCTTCAAAGGTGCAGATCACTTTCACTTTGCTTGCCATGGCCTTGATGGCTGAAGCATCCATTGGTTTTATGAACCGTGGGTTTATTAATTCTACAGAATGTCCCTGCTCCTCAAGTGAAGTGCAGGTTTGTTCTGCCATACTAAATAAATGTCCTAACCCAATTAGCCCAATGTCATTGCCGCTCTGAACCACTTCAGCTTTACCGATTTCTAATTCCTGAGGTTTATTTTTTGGTTTTGCTCCGGTCCCTGATCCTCTTGGATACCGAACTGCAATTGGTCCGGAATCATGGTTTGCCATTGTCCACAGCATGTCTACGAATTCTTCCTCGTCCTTGGGTTGCATGAATACAAAATTTGGAACGTGGCGAAGGTAACCAATGTCAAAGAGTCCATGATGAGTCGGCCCATCGTCTCCAGACAGTCCCGCGCGATCCATGCATAATCTTACAGGCAGGTTTTGAATGCCTATATCGTGAACCAGCATATCAAATGCACGCTGCATAAAAGTTGAGTAGATAGTAAGGAAAGGCTTAAGGCCCTGTGTTGCTAATCCGCTTGCGAATAGAGCAGCATGTTCCTCGGCAATGCCAACATCAAAGTACCGATCATTTACTTCTTCATTGTCTCTGAACGTAGCCAGTCCGGTTCCCCCAGGCATTGCTGCGGTTATGGCAGTTATTTTTTCATCCTCCTTTGCAAATTTAGTGAGGAATTCACCATATATTTGTGAGTAGGTTGGGACAGAAGCTGGGTCCGTTTCCCCAGTTTCAATTTTATATTTTCCAAGCCCATGGAATTTATCTGGCTTGTCTAGAGCCGGTTGGTATCCATGACCTTTTTCAGTGATAATGTGTAAGATAACCGGCTCTTTTTGTTCTTTAAGGAATTCAAATGTCTTAATGAGAAGTGGTAGATCATGTCCATCAATCGGACCATAGTAACGCAATCCGAACTCTTCAAATAAGACGCTTGGAACGAGTACGTTCTTTGCCCCTTGTTCGACTTTTGAAGCGAGACGGCTCACGCCTTTTCCCATAGTCTTTGCCACAAAATTAGCAGCAGCATCATGCAGTCCTGCGTAAGCCTTACTTGTTGTGATTTTATTAAAGTACTTCGCAATTGCTCCAACGTTCTTATCGATGGACCATTCATTATCATTCAGGACGATAATGAACGGGCTCTCAAGATTGGCGACATTGTTAAGAGCTTCAAATGTCGGGCCACAAGTGAATGCGGCGTCGCCGGCTACGGCCACAACGTGATTATCAGTACCTTTAAGTTTTCTGGCAGTGGCCATTCCCAGCGCTGCTGAAAGGGCCGTTCCTGCATGACCCGCACCATAGCAATCATGTTCACTTTCGCTACGAAGGAGGAATCCATTAAGGCCCTCGTACTGACGGATAGTATCTATTTTATTCCATCTTCCTGTCAGCATTTTGTGAACATAACCCTGGTGCGAAACGTCAAATACGAATTTGTCTTTTGGGGTATCAAAGACACGATGCAAGGCGATAGTCAATTCAACGACTCCAAGATTAGGTCCCAAATGGCCACCAGTTTGTGAAAGGCTTTCAATCAGGACCCGTCTAATTTCAGCAGCTAAATCATTCAGTTGTTCCTCTGGAAGCTTTTTAAGATCTTCGGGGCTTTTTATTTCAGGGAAGTTCACTATTTTTTATAGGATTTTTGGAGCTAAAAACTAAAATTAATTGTCGGTTTCTTCATTGCTGGAAATACCATCATCTTCAAGACTTTCAAGCATTACTGATCCATTTGTCAGCTCTTTATTAATTTTATCAACTTTTTGTCGGGCCCCATCGATTCGGTCTCTGCACAATTTGAGTAATTTTGTTCCCTCCTCGTAGTCCTTTAAAAGTTCCTGCAGAGGAATTTGTTCACTTTCCATCCGTTCAATAATGGATTCGAGTTTTTCTATGGCTTCCTCAAATTGAAGATTTTCTTCGGTTCCTTTTTTTTGACTGGGAGGCATTCCTGAAAATGTTTTTTGCTACTTTGATATTTAATGTTTTATCAAATAATGGAAAACGAAAATAGTCACTTCAATTTTTGTGGGGAATTTATAGAAATGAATTAATTCTAATCATTCGTTCCCATTAGTATAATAGAAATAACCAATAGAACTCATTTTCCTATCTGGATATTTGAATGGTAATCCTTCAAAGGATTCGATCAAGCCCTGTCCACTTGGTATCCATCTTTTTTGTTCCAGATTATTTCTTACCTTGCCAGCCATAATGATATTCTGACCAATAAGAAGAGATCCCCAGTCATTTTCTCTGCCATGGATAAGATCATATAAAGATTTATTTAATGATCTTGGGGTGATCAAAATACCTGAAATAGGATTATTGTTGTTCTTAGACCGGTCCATGATTTCACGGAGTTGTGATTTTGCTGTCGGTAGCCACAGAGCGGTCCTGTCACCGTACCAGGCAACGTCCCATGGAGAATCAGTTACGACGACCTCTTCAGGGGCCGCACTGTCCCGAATGTGTGAAACCATGAGCCCTTTTGTCGGTTTTTCTTTATTGCCTCCTATGGCTTTTGGAACACCTGGTATTAGATTTAAAACCATTGGGACGGTGCTTAGCACAATTGCAATCCATAAATGTCCATTATCTGCAATTATTTTTAGGTTNGGCGCAATNCCTATCCTGCTCCATAAAATAGCCAGCATTGCAATGCCGTAACCTGTCATGAGCGGAATGAATAAGATATGGAGNTGGTTCGGGTCAGTGCTACCATCTGCCAAACCAAAGAGTGACATTCCTATAACTGAAGGGATCCACATGGCTAGTATGAACCACCTAAATGCTGCAATCTGTGGACGTTTAAATGGGTGAAGGAGGGAAATGAAGAANAGTGGTGNGACCGCTATTGAACCAAGAAACGCATAGATTCCATTTAACTGATTGAGTGAGGTTCCTAGTACTTTAGATGCAAAACCCTTAACAAAAATATTCCCTGAAGTATGATTNTANGTCCGNAAAATTTCTTCCTCGAAAGCTCCCATGCCTCCAAACATAGCGTAGTATCCGGATCCGAATATTGATCCGGAAGTGATTAGGTTGCGGAAGCACCATGGAAGAATAATGACCAGAAAAACGGCCAGCATTGAGAAGGCTACAGTTCCTCTAGGNTTAAAATAAAAACATGAAAAAATCACCAGGCCTACGAATGGCCAAATTGCCAACCAGTGAGTCAGCGCAAGCAATCCGAAGCTGAATGCGGCGAATAAAAGATACCATATCGGTTTTCGCTCCATGCATTGAGCTTCGACTGCTCTGAAGATCAAGTAACTTCCCAAAGTAAAAAGGAAGAGCATCAACATTTGAGGNAGNCCNGTTTGTGAGAAACGCCANAACAATTCGCAGAGTAGCATCAGTACCGNAGTGACTCCTCCTATCTTGGCATCAAANACTCTGGAGACGAATATGAANGTTATTCCTATAGATGCTAAGAGAAAAATAATTGAGGTGGCTGTAATGACACGATCCAAATAATAGACTGTGTCTTTGCGGTCCCATTTGAAATCATCCTTGCCTTTGAAAAAACGCATGATCAGAGAATTTATCATGGGGTTCAGCGGAGCATGATAAGTGTCATGAAAGCCTACCAGATGAACGCCGTCTAAATTCTCATTATTTTGATCGGCCTGATGCAAGGATAGGGGGCGAATCATTTTGGTCTGGAAGCTACCGCTTCTGGCCAACTCACGCGCTATCTGAGCCTGCTCTTTCCCTTTATAATGAGTGAGTCCTCTGAAACCGGGCGCCAAATAGAATAGCATTAGTCCAAACAGGAGGAGCAGAAAAAGGGCACGACGAAGGATGAGCGTTGAGCTCAATTCATCATCTGACATGGAAAAAAAACTCCTAAGNGACATTTGTAATAGAAGNTATGGGTTTTCTATTCCTCATACAAATCAATTTTATATTAAGATTATTTTTCTTTTGGGTCGTCTTTAATTTTTCTTTGTAATGTTCTACGACTAATTCCAAGTAACTTAGCCGCTTCTGTCCGGTTCCCATTAGTGTGGTTGAGTGCTGCCATTATTAATTTAGCTTCTGACTTTTCTAGATTAAAAGGATCTTCGCTGCCTTCGCTAGATGCGTTGCTGATGGCCTGAACATTAACCATGGATTCCCCACGGATAGAGGCGGGGAGATGTCTTAGTGTGATTTTTGTACTGTTGCTCATAACGACACCATGTTCGATGGCAGTTCTCAGTTCACGGACATTGCCGGGCCAGGTATGTTGGTTAAGGGCCCTCATCGCTTCGCTTGAAAGTTCTTTGACGGGCTTATTATTCTCATTGGCGAATTCCTTGAGGAACGCATTGGTCAGTAATGGAATATCTTCAATGCGCTCACTGAGCGGAGGCAGAGTGATTCGGACAACATTTAATCGATAAAATAAATCCTCTCTAAATTCTCCCGAAGCTACGAGTTCAGGAATGTTTCGATTCGTAGCCACGATCAAACGCACGTCTATTTTTATGGTTTTGTTTCCTCCGACTCTTTCAATTGTTCTTTCACCGAGTGCACGCAGCAGTTTGACTTGTGTTGATGAATCAATTTCACCTATTTCATCAAGGAAGAGGGTTCCTCCATCAGCTTGTTCAAATCTTCCGATTCTTTTTTCAGTTGCTCCCGTGAATGCTCCACGCTCATGACCAAACAATTCACTTTCCAGTAATTGCGGAGAGAGTGCAGCGCAGTGGACTGTGATGAGTTTTGATTTGGGTCTTCCGCTTAAATTATGAATCGCTTTTGCAACGAGCTCTTTACCTGTTCCATTTTTACCGTCAATTAAAACGGTCGCTTTAGTTGGTGCAACCTGCTCAATTGTTTCGAAGACCGGCTGCATGGCCGCAGAGTGTCCGAGGATATTTGAGATAGTGAATTTTTTTTCTACTTGTTTTTTTAATTGAGTATTTTCCTCTTTTAATGATCGGGTGTTCAGGGCTCTTTTAATTAATATCTCAAGCTGATCAATATTGAGGGGCTTAGTGACAAAGTGATATGCCCCGCGTTTCATTGCCTCAACTGCTGTGTCCACTGATCCGTAAGCTGTCATCATTATGCATATGGGACTGTTAGGCAAGGACAGGGCAGATTCTATGAGATCCATACCATCGTCTGCCCCTAATCGTAAATCGGTCACAAGAACATCTACGGTTTCGTTTTGCAGTACGTCATTTGCTCCTTTGATATTAGCAGAAACATAAACATCAAATTCATCTTCCAGAGAAAGTCGTAATCCTTCCCTTGTGTTTTTTTCGTCATCAACAATGAGAACCGTATGCATTTTGGATTAAGAATTTAGGATTGAATTCATTATTGCTTTATTTATCGGTGCTTTTGGGTTCCGGCAACAGACGAACATTCCGGTGGAAACGCGGTAATGAGATGGTGACAGAAGTACCTTTACCTTCCTCACTTGAGATTTTTATATCTCCACCATGCTCTCTAATGATGCGTCGAATGATTAATAGACCTAGTCCGGTACCTGATTTTTTTGTTGTAAAGTAAGGTTGAAAAACATCTGACATCTCAGATGCTGAAATTCCTCCGCCCGTGTCAGTGAAAATAACGGATACATGTTCATCAGTAAGGTCACTCCGTACGGTTATTGATCCTCCCGGATCCGTTGCTTGGCTTGCATTTTTAACCACATTGTAAAATGCTTGTTTTATTTGATCAGGGTCCAACTGCAGGGGAGGAAGAGCAGAACGCAGTTCCAGAGTGAGGCTAATTCCCCGGTCCTTTATTTCTGGCTCAAGAAAGCGCATTGATTCTTTGACAAGAGCATTCACATCTGTCGGTTCGAGTTGAGGTTGTGAAGGGCGTATTGCTTTAAGAAATTGATCAATGATATGGTCAAGCCGTTTGACTTCATCTGCTGAAGTGTCTATGAGGTCCCTCAGTTCTGCTTCGTATAGGTCAGGAACCGCTTTTTTAAGTTTTCTTTCCAATAGCTGCAAATGGATATTCATTGAATTAAGAGGATTTCCTATTTCATGGGCCACTCCGGCAGCAAGCATGGTCAAGGCGTTCAATCGCTCTGATTCGAGTTTTTCTTCTTCTCCTTTACGTGATTCAGTGATGTCACGGATGAGCATGACATAAGCGATCTCATCATCTTTTGGTGCGGTCTTGATCGGCTTAATATAAAAATTAAGATAACGATTTTCTGGATAAAAAACTTCCAGATCTTTTGAAACTGTGCTGCCCCTATCAGAAATGAGGTTGTCCCAATCTAGGCCTTGGATATTTTCCGCAATATATTCCCCAGTGACCGTTTCTGGATTAATCCCAAATAATCGGCTCGCACCATTATTAATGTAATGAATTAAGCCGGACTTGTCTGCGACTATGATCCCTTCCTGAAGAGCATCAAAAACATTCTTAAAGAAATCACTTTCTTCAGCCAGACGGTTAAGAAAAGTTTGAACTTCACTCGAACCTACCCGGTCAACGCGTTCGATCAGCTTGTCAAAGAAGCGAGATTTCATCAGAATAGGGGACGATGAGTGATCAATTAGATAATCAGTTAGTTAAATTAGTGATGTGTTCCTTTCCTGACATTGAAAAGGCGCGACAAATTGGCACACATGTCATAAAAAAGCAACTCGCGGCATGCGTCAATTTGATACCTAAAATAGAGTCTATTTACAGTTGGAAAGGGAAAATTGAAGTTGGAAAAGAGGTTTTATGTTTTTTTAAAACCACAAATTATAATTATCTCAAATTAGAAACCGAAATTCTTGACCTTCATCCCTATGAGAATCCTGAAATTTTACTTTTAGATATTTCGGATGGATCCAAAGACTATTTGGATTGGGTTTTTGCCTCTCTGAATAATTGCGATTGAGCTGTTATTAGCCTCTCGGATGAAATTCTTTATGAATATTTTTTAGCCTCTTTTCATCCACATGCGTATAGACCTGTGTGGTACTGATGTCTGAATGTCCAAGCATTTCTTGGATAATCCGTAAATCTGCTCCACCGCTCAGTAAATGAGTAGCAAAGCTGTGTCTGAGCTGATGAGGGTGTATTGGTTCTTTGAGATTTGCTTTTTTTGATCGTTCTCTGACGATCTGCCATACTCTGGAAGGGCTCAGTTTTGTTCCCCTGACCGAGATGAAAATATGGTTGGAGGTTTGAGGCTTAACCATTTTGGGTCTTCCATGCTCAAGATATTTTAATATTTCCTCAGTAGCCTTAGTTCCTATCGGTACGATTCTTGTTTTATTGCCTTTTCCGGTGACTCTTATATAGCCTTCTTCTGGGTGAAGATTTTCCAATACTGTACTGATAATTTCTCCTAGTCTAAGACCACTCGAATATAATAATTCCAGGATCGCCCGGTCCCGCATACCTAGAGGATCATTAGTGCTGATCGACTCGAGTAAATCAGTGATTTCTTTTTCATTTAATGTTTTCGGCAGTAAACGCTGCGGCTTTGGCGATAAGAGACCCTCAGCAACATCTTCATTAATTAATTCTTTGGAACAAAGATAACGGAAGAAAATTTTTAGACAGACAATAATCTGTCTAATGCTGGAGGAGGCTATTCCATCTTTTTTTCTTTTGGTTAAATAGGCTGAAAGATGTTCTGTTTTTATGTCTGAACTGTTCTCACAAGAGAGTCGTTCTTTTGCCCATTGAGAAAAGTTTTCAAGATTTCTTCTGACAAGGATCTGGTAGTTAGCCGATAGACCGCGCTCTGTAGCAAGATAAATGACGAATTGGTTGATCGCCGCATTCATATCGGTCATCGCATTCAAGACTCAATAGTCTCGTACATATTTTTCCCCTTGTCGTTACAGAAATGTTCTAAAAATATAGAAAGCCATACGACCGTTCATTTGGATTGGGATAATTCATTAACGTACCTAACAAGAATTTTTAGTCCTGGATCAAGCATGCCTCCATGATTGAATCCCTGCAGTTCATAAAGCTTTGTTTTTTTATGGTTCACTATTTGCATCATTCTGGCCAGATAGGCATTCTCCTCATACCTCCCAAGCAGTTCTAATTCTTTATCGCCGGTGACAAGTACCAGTTTGGGTGCATCCGATCTGACATGGAAGAGTGGAGCAAAACGATCAATCACAGGTTGCTTGTCCGGTACGCCTTTTTCTTCGCGTGGAGTGAAGTGAGTTATTGTGTGGCCGCTCAAAGGGATGAGGCCAGCAATTCTGTCTGCATCTATTCCATGCATTTTGAGGTATGACTTATCGAGGCCAATCATACTGGTCAGATAACCGCCGGCCGAGTGCCCGGAAACAAATACTTTGTTTTCTGATCCGCCATATTTTCCAATATTTTTAAATGTCCAAGCAACTGCAGCAGCTACATCCTCAATGTATACGGGGCATTGAACTTTAGGAAATAGCCGATAATTGACAGCGATTACAGCAAACCCCTTATTCATTAGTTGGTTTGGAACCTTCTTATTTCCTGCCCTGAGGCCTCCTCCATGAAACCATACAACGGATGCGAAATCTTTGATTCCGGTAGGGTAATAAATATCTAAACGGCATCGCTTTTTGATATATTCGTCATCTTCTCTGTCATCTAAGACTTTATAAGCGATATTTTGTTCTGTTTTATATTCGTCCGCCGCTGATATTACGCTCAAGGCGGCTGATACAAATAAAATCAAGGTAATGAAATGCACCTCATCTGTAGTGAAATACGATTTAATTCTAGATCCTAACATATTGGATTCATAAACGATTCCAGAGCTAATTGCTCCCAAAAAAACCGATTTAATAGTCTAAATTAGAGAGATAAAACTGCTTTCTTAGGCGATACGTGGGTCTATAGTGCTCTCCCAATAATTACTATTCGGTTATAAATGCCCAAGGTTCATATTAAAACGTACGGATGCCAGATGAACGAGAGAGACTCGTATCAGGTAGCTAAGATGTTAAAGGACCGAGGTTATATGATGACAATGGATCAGGCTGAAGCTGACGTGATTTTAATTAATACCTGTTCTGTCCGTGATATGGCTGAACAAAAAGCATTGAATAAAATGAGCTCAATGCAGCATCTCAGGAAGACCAGACCCCACATTGTGTATGGTTTCATGGGTTGCATGGCTCAGAGCCGTGGTGAGGAACTCCTCGAGAGAGGAGCCGATCTGGTCGTGGGTACTCAGAAATATCATAGAGTTGCCGATTATGTGGAAGAAATCTTCAGGGCCAGGGTTGAGGCCAGAATGGATGATCTGCGTACTTCGATTGTAGATACTGAAGAAGAAGTTGATTCTCAAAATACGATTAGGGATGGGGCCGCTTCCGAAGGTGCAGTGACTGCATTTGTTTCTATTATGCAGGGGTGTAATATGAAATGCTCTTTCTGCATTGTTCCTTATACTAGAGGCTCAGAGAGGGCTAGACCAATCGTTGAAGTTGTGGATGAAGTGAAGAGATTAGCTGATTCAGGGATCAGGGAAGTTACTTTATTGGGGCAAATTGTTAACCTCTATGGGCGTCATGAATTTTCATCTGTTGATGGAAAGACACCGTTTGTGCAGTTAATTGAAGCAGTGGCTAATGTTGAAGGCATAGAAAGGGTACGATTCACTTCACCTCACCCGGTAGGATATAAGCAGGACCTGATCGATGCATTTGGACAAATACCTGAATTAGTCGAGCATGTTCATTTTCCATTGCAATCCGGTTCTGATAAGATTTTAAAGGCTATGCGACGACCATATAAGGCCGCAAAGTTTGAAGAGTTAGTCGGTCGGATGAGAGAGGTCTGCCCGGAGATTGCTATTTCGACCGATATTATCGTAGGGTTTCCTGGTGAGGGGGAAGATGAATATGCTGAAACAAGGGACCTTTGTGAGAGGGTCCGTTTTGATAATGCCTTTGTTTTTAGGTATTCAAAGAGGAGAGGAACCCCAGCAGCTCAAATCGATGAGTCTCTCCATTTATCTGAAAGGGTAAAAGAAGAAAGGAATCAGGACCTATTAAAAGTTGTTGATAGAATAGGCAGTGAGAAGAATTCGGCTTTGATAGGCAGTCGCCAGCAAGTACTTTGTGAAGGTCTGAGTAAGCGCAGGGATGATCGTCTGAGCGGAAGGACTAGAACTAATAAAATTGTTATATTTAAGGGTGATAGTAGACGCCTCACTGGAAAATTATTTGATGTTGAGATTGAACGCACTACCGGACACGTGCTTTACGGGACCCCTATTTTAAACTGATCAGATGACTCGCCATATTTATACTCAATTTTTCAGCCTGCAATTAATTGGGATCATATTAGGGTTGATCCTTGTAATTCTTCATCTGATAGCTTTCTCGAAGCGTGAATCCGTCATGGATTTTTTAAAGCGATTGCCTCGCAATAAGGGTCTGGGCATTGTGATTCTTGCAATTGATTGTATCTGGTCCTTTTGGCTAATCGGGGAAGTTGATCTTGGCGAATTTCAGAAATGGGAAAACCCGATCCGGTTCGGATTGCCGATTGGATTTATTTGTTTTGTTTTTTGGGTTGATGAGTTCTTAGCCGTTAGGGCAGTGGGTATTTTCTTGCTCCTCTTAGCTTGTCCCCTCCTTGATGTTGCTTTTCTTCAAGAGCCGATCACTAGGCTATTAATACCAATACTTTGTTACGTATGGATTTTCTTATCTCTTTTCTGGATAGGGATGCCTTATCTTATGCGCGACCACATTTCTTGGGCCACAAAGACAAATGGTAGGTGGATGGGCCTTTGCTTCGGCGGCATTGTATATGGAGTCGTCATGATTATTTGTGCTTTTGCTTTTTGGGGTGTTGATAAAGGCTAAATTTTGGTATTTATCTGAAAAAAATATGACTTAGGAATTGGTTCTTTCGTAGTCCATGCTAATAGAGTAAGAATCAGGAACTATTATAAGTAAAAGTTATGTCTGAAGAAAAAAAAGAAGAGCAATCCAGATATCAAACATTTTTGATATTTGGTGCTCCTGGGAGTGGTAAAGGAACTCAGGGTCGTATATTAGGCCAGACTCCAAGATTCTATCATTGTGCCTGCGGGGAGGTTTTTAGATCATTAGATACCCGTACAGATATTGGGCAAGAGTTCGTTCAATATTCGAGCCGTGGAGAATTAGTTCCTGATGATGTGACTGTGAGGCTCTGGAGAGCAGCGGTCGAAGCAAAAGTAACTTCAAGTGCATTTAAACCGGATATTGATTTTCTGGTCCTTGATGGAATACCTAGAAATGTTGAGCAGGCAAAACTAATTGATGAACATTGTGAAGTCGTTCAGATTTTTCATTTATCCTGTCCGGATAGGAGCGAGTTGATGAGGAGAATAAGAAAGCGTTCAATCAAGGAAAATCGTCTCGATGATGCGACTGATGATGTTATTCGAAACCGTATCAAGCAATACGAACAAGAAACAAAGAAATTACTAGATTACTATTCGCCAGAGATCTTAACGAACATTAATGCTCAGCAGAGTCCAATCAAAGTTTTGCAGGACATAATATATACTGTAACATCTTTACGAGTCTGGCAGGAAACCTCTGACGAGGTTTACTAGTAGTTATCTATAAGTGAAAATTGTTTTTCTTGGAACCGGCGATATTGGATTGCCCGCATTAAGTGCACTCCAAGAATCATTAGAGCATGAACTCTTAGCTGTTTATACTCAACCTGACAGGCCATTTGGAAGAAAAGGTGATTTAAAAGCATCTGAAATAAAGATTTTTGCCGAGTCTTGTTCCATTCCTGTGCATCAACCAGAGAAGATCAGGAGCATTGAAGTTGTTCAGAGCCTTGAAGATTATGCGCCTGATATCATTGTGGTAGTTGCTTATGGTCAAATATTGCCAAAGTCAGTTTTAGATATTCCTAAAATAGCCTGCATTAATTTACACGCATCGCTATTACCTTATCATCGTGGTGCTGCACCGATCCAGGCTTCAATACTTGCAGGAGATGATCGTACAGGAATGACTGTCATGTATGTAGGAGAGGGCCTTGATGATGGTGATATTCTGCTCTCCGTTGAATTGGATATTAATGACGATGAGACGGGAGGCTCTCTTCATAAAAGGTTAGGTCAACTGGGACCAGAGGCTTTACTTCATTCTCTGGAACTTTTGGCTTCTGGTTCTGCTCCAAGAATAGAACAGGAGCACGGGTCAGCGACTCATGTAACTAAGATCAACCGCTCAGATGGAAAGATTGACTGGTTAAGATCCGCGCAACACATTGATAGGCTCATCAGAGCCTATGACCCCTGGCCTGGCACATTCACTTTTTTCCCGGACCGTTCAAATATAAAGATATTCCCTTTAGTTGAAATTATAGAATATGAAGATTCTAATCCTGGAAAGATTATTGATATTGGATCTAATGATCTAATGATTGCTTGCGGCAAGGGGGCCTTACGTATTTCTGAAATTCAGCCTTCAGGCAAGCGCAGAATGCCGGTTTCAGCATATCTTGCAGGCAAAGAATTGAATGTCGGTGATATTTTAGGAATTGAAGACTGATAAAAAAACTTTTCATTGGCTCCAGTCTGTTGTTTTCTTGGGAGCAAATAATCTTCGTGCAGAATGATAGGAAATACAGAAAGAAAAAACTTTAAACGAGTAATACTAAAACTGAGCGGTGAAGCTTTACGTGAACCCGGAAGCGAAGATAATATTTCACCAGAAATAGTCGAAACGGTAGCAGGTCAGATCAAACTGGCTCATCAGGCCGGAATAGAAATAGGAGTCGTTGTTGGGGGCGGTAATTTTTGGAGAGGCATTAGTGCGAGTAACCGTGGCATGGAAAGGGCCACTGCTGATTACGTTGGAATGCTGGCAACAGTTATGAATTCTTTGGCCTTACAAAGCATGCTCGAAGATATGGAGGTTCCTACAAGGGTACAGACAGCAATTGAAATGAAAAATGTTGCGGAGCCTTTCATTCGTCGTAAGGCTACCCGACATTTGGAACTTGGAAGAGTTGTTATCTTTGGTGCAGGTACAGGAAACCCTTTCTTTTCTACCGATACCACGGCCGCGCTCAGGGCCAGTGAGATCGGGGCAGATGTAATCTTAAAGGCTACTAAAGTTGATGGTGTTTACGATTCTGATCCGAATCAGAATGAGGACGCAAAACGATATGAGAGTGTCACTTTTCAAGAATGCCTTGAAAAGCGCCTTAAAATTCTTGATTCAACAGCTTTTAGTTTGTGCATGGATAATTCAAAGCCGATAATTGTGTTTGATATTAATGGGGAGGATAATATCCGCAAAGCTCTTGTTGGAGAGCCTGTTGGAACACTTGTTTATTCCGAAGATGATAACTAAGATCAAATAATAATAAGTAACTTATAATCCAATATAAATGACTGTAGATACATTAATTCCTGAGACAGATGAGGCCATGAAAAAGGCCGTCGAATACACTTTACATGAGTTTTCAAGTATTCGTACAGGCAAAGCCTCTCCGGCCCTCGTTGAAAATATTGATATCAATGTTCAATCCTATGGATCGAATATGAAATTAAAGCAATTAGCAGTTATCTCTTCTCCCGACCCTAGGATGCTTCTTGTTTCTCCCTTTGATCCTTCTACGGTGCAGGACATAGAGAGAGGACTCAAAGAATCGAAGCTCGGTATTAATCCTTCAGTCGATGGTAAAGCAATAAGGTTACCTATTCCGGAACTTTCGGAGGAGCGCAGGAAGGACTTGGTCAAGATGGTTAAACAGATGGCCGAGGAGGGCAGGGTCCGTGTNAGGTCTGCTCGTAAGAGTGGCATGGACGGGATCAAGAGCCTAAAGTCGAACAATGAGATCACTGAAGATGATCAAAGGGACATGGAAAAAGAGGTTCAGAATTTGACTGATAAATTTGTCAAAGAAATTGACGANCACGTAGACAATAAAGAAAAGGAAATTATGACTGTTTAAAGTTCCGGATTTTTATTGCGATTTTCATTAAACTATCAAATAAAAAAAGCGCACTTGAAGTGCGCTTTTTTAGTTAAAAAATCTATAATTTATATGTTTATCTAATTACTGTGACTGTGGAAGGTTTCCGTATCTTGCATTGCTTTCCCAAGCTTCGTGACGCGCTTGTGGTAAGTTGCTGAGCCCACTATTTACTCCAGTCCCTTTGTAGTTTCCTACCTGTGTCGCTTCGCAACCGCTGAAAAGTGTCAACATAATGCCTGCTAGGGCCATTACCGGGATAACACGTATGATAAACTTTAGCACCATTTTATATGGTCCGTATTGTAGATAATTAAATGATTTATTCGCCAAGCTTTTGGAATACTACTTTGTCTCCTGGCTCAACGGCTTTACTGAGCCCTTTCTGGCTGATGTCAGCAACTGTCAATCCGGGTTGGATTGAAACAACACTCAAGTTGCCGATACGAATTCCGTCCCTCTTAACGATCAGTTCAGAATCACCTTCTACTCCCTGATCCTTACCGATATTTACCAAGACAAATCCCCAGTCCTTATTGACTGCAGTTACGACACCCTCAGTGGCGTTGCGCTCAATTTTAACCAGTCTTTCTGCTTGGACCGTTTCGGCTTTCTGAATCCTTACTTCATTAGCGGCAACTTTTTTGCTTACGACTTCCAGTTCTGCTTGTCTTGTTGCCAGATCCTGCTTCGCGTTTTCAAGATCATTCTCCAATTTTTTAATTGTTGGTGCGATGTTCTGAAGAGTCACATCTGGACCTAATTTCTTCCGCAATTCGGTAACGACATTCTCAGCAGTTGCTAATTTCTTATCCAGAGGCGCTTTAGCTGCTTTGAGTCCGGTAATTTCGCCATCCAGTGCTTTGATGTTGATATTGAGCTGGTCTGTATTGGCTTTGGACTGGTCTCTTCTTTGCTCTTGTTCCAATAACTTTCCATAAGTTTCAAGCAACTCGGGTTGATCTTTTTTGTTAATCTGACCCAAGATTTGAACGATCTGTTTGTTGTTATTGGTCCGCTCAGTCCGTTTTTCAATCAATTCGGTACGGTGCATCCAGCTAAGGACACATGAAATTGCCAAGAATAGAGCTGATGGAATAAGGAAATATTTAATCTGCATGATTTTTGATGAGTAACTTTAAGGGGGTATTAAAAAATGATTAGTTGTCGTAAATTATAGGCCAAAAGGATCTTCTGTTTCAGCGGGCTCAGGGGCTGGAGCAGGGTCATCATCGCCTCCTAGTCCGAACGGGTCGTCATCATCGGCTTTTTCAGCAGGAGCATCAGGATTTGCCGGGGCAGCTTCAGGATTTGCCGGGGCAGCTTCAGGAGCAGCCGGAGCTGGAATTGTTTCGACGACCGGCTTCTTTGATGGATCCCATTTACTTTCTGGGCTGAGAACAACACTATCGCCTACAGCTAATTTTTCTCCTTCACTCAGAGATAAAATGTCACAGACGCAAACGTTAGGCTCTAGGTTTGTGATGTTAAGTTTTCCAATCACTTTATCTCCACGCTTCACGTCAAGTTTGACCCTCGCATTGATTCCCTGGTTACCGCCTTTGTCAATCACAACAAATCCCCAGTTATCAAATGTTTGTGCTATTTTAGCATTTACCTCAATCATTTGACCTGCACGTTGACGGGAAACTTTGTCCCGAAGCGCTGTGATCTGATTGTCAGTGTCTTCACGTTTGGCCACCATGTTTTTGTAGTTTTCTTTGGTGATGGCGATTTCTTGCTGAACTGATGCCATTTCCGCCTGAAGGTTCTGACTCTTTTCTACAAGATCTTCGATCTGACCTATTTCTGCTAGTTCACGCTCTAGCTTGGCAAGCTTAGCTTCCACATCTGCTTTTGCAGTCTCAAGCCCCGACTTAGTATTTTCTTTCTCCC
The DNA here is from genome assembly GCA_002708885.1 of Verrucomicrobiales bacterium. Classification (GTDB taxonomy): domain Bacteria; phylum Verrucomicrobiota; class Verrucomicrobiia; order Verrucomicrobiales; family DEV007; genus EC70. The sequence goes on from PAPL01000025.1 coordinate 43,222, forward strand.
CTTTTTCTTTTCGTTTGCTAGCCTCTTCAGCTTCTTGAGTGTCTGCAGCATCACTCGTTGAAGCGGTCGTTTCGACATGAACATTGTTTTTATCTTGGACTTCTTTCTGGTATTTTTTTGCAAGATCTAAATTAGTTGCTGAGTCTATGAGAGCTTGCCTTTCATGCTTCAGGTCCGTTGTTGTTTCGAAACGGAGCCATCCAGCGATGCCTGCTAATACAATAGAGAATGAAATGATTGGTTTCCACATGGCGGTAAATTTACTGAGGGGTATTAGGGATTTAAAATGTGTTAAGTGGTAGTAATACCTATTTAATGGGAGAAAAACAACTTAAAACAGTGAAATTTACAGTGTTTTTTCTGAGCCTTCAGAGCCTGTATTTGTATCTTTTTTCACCATAAAGTCCCACAAATAAGGGTCTTTTGCCTCATATTGCATTATTGAGGCAGTTTTTTGGCGATAAAGCCTTTTTTGACTGACTTTGCTCTGGGTCTGCTAATCTGGGATTTTTTTTATCTAAATTTGGCTAGTTATGCAGAGCTTTTCCTTTGCCTAACCGCTTCATAGAGACAGATCCCGGTCGCCACTGAAACATTGAGACATTCTACGGATCCGGCCATGGGCAGTTTCCCTAGAAAGTCACATGACTCTTCTGTGAGTCTTCTTAATCCTTTCCCCTCGGCTCCCATGACGATTGCAATTTTACCTTTCAGATCAATTTCATAAAAGGAACTTTCAGCATTGTCAGAAGTTCCCACGAACCAGAAGCCTTCTTCTTTCAGTATCTTAATGGTTCGAGAAAGGTTCGTGACTTGGATGTAAGGTACAGAATCGGCTGCTCCGCATGCGACTCGCCGAACCGTTTCATTGAGTGGAGCCGAACGGTCCTTAGGAGCAATGACAGCGGTACAGCCTGAGCCGTCTGCGGTTCTCAGGCAGGCTCCTAAGTTATGAGGATCTTGGACCTGGTCCAGGACCAGTATCAGAGGCTCCTCAGAGGATTTTATAATTTGTATGAGTTCATCCTCGCGGGCCGCTTTCCTTTTGCCCTGCGCTTTCCCGTGAGCATGTCTGCGATTACCTGTTGATCGGGATCCTTTGTGCACCTTCTAATGACGATGTTAATTTGATGTAGTAAAGAATGTTTTTATTTTTGAGGCTGTTCAATGAGTATTTCTCTCTTCCCAATTTGTAATTCTTTTCCTAGTAGATGTTTAGCAAAAAATTTTTCTGTAACTTTTTGTATAGTGTCATTCCTGAATCCTCCGTGTCCTCCTCCCTTAACTGTTATGAGTGTAGAATCGCATCCATTTTCCAAAAGTTTTTTGTGAAGTATGACAGACTGATTGTATGGGACTAACTGATCATCTGTGCCATGCACATGAATGAATGGGCAATCGTCCTTGGTCACATAATTGATAGGTGAGGCGTTCATTGCTTTTTTCTTATTTTCCTGCAATGCCCCTCCAATGAGTTCCGATTCAGGGGAATTAGCCGCATCATGATCGATTCTGCTTGGATATTTTGACATTTCAAGGAGAGCTGAAGGACCGAAAAAATTTCCAATGCAATGCACGGTACTTTTCATTTTCTTGTAATTTCCAAGGTCCCCTTCTAATTCTTTTACGTTTCCGCTTGTTCCTAGCATTGCCACTAAATGGCCCCCGGCAGAAGTGCCGAACACGCCAATCCTTTCAGGATTGATTCCGTAATTCTTGGCATTGCCTCTGATCCATCTTATGGCTGCTTTACAGTCGTGTATTTGAGCTGGCCATTGGGCTTCTCCGGACAATCTATAACCGATACTGATTCCTACATATTCTCCGGATTCTAGATAGGGAAGAAGTCTTACGTTTCCTTGATTCTTATTTCCGTTTTTCCATCCTCCTCCGTGAATATAGATGAGTGCTGGCAGAATTTTTTTCTTTCGGTCCTTAGGTAAGAGTAGATTTAGAGATTGCCTTGGATTCTCCGTATCCGCATATGGAATATCATTTTTGATATTTATACGGTCATTGTTCAGCTGATTTCTTGATCCATTTCTTTGTCTGCGCCCGGACCTTTCTCTAAAATTTTTATCTTCTTCCCGAGATATGAATCCATCGTTGTTCTTATCGGCCCGGTCAAAGTTGGGCTTTGCATTTTGAGGCAGTTCTTCCTTGGTCAATTTACCGTCCCCGTTCTGATCCCAACGATCAAAAATTGTTTTCTTGGTGCTGACTTGTGCGTTTGCCTTAATGCTAAGCAAAAGAAATAAACACAGAGTGATTCTGGTCATGTTATTACTGAGTATGATCATTGTTTCGTTAGCTTTTTAGATCAGATTATTTGGTTCCGTTGGTCGGATATATTTATCTGAAACCGAGCATTATGATTTGATTGATTTTTATCATAAATACCGGTTTTTTGATTTTAGGATGTTCCTATTAATATGGGCAATTAGCGTGAATTAGCCTATTTTTTATTTATAATACACCAAATTAATTAGGAATCATTAAATTGTAATTAATTAGGAAGCTTCGACGAGATCACGGATCCGTGCTATCGGTTCAGCAATCTGACCATCAATGGTCATACGAATGAGAGGTGCATTAAATGATAATAAAGCCGATGGAGTCACTTTGAATCCTGGTGATTCTTTAGCCGGACCTTACCGACGCTTGGCAAGTTATTTAAAGCCTTACAAATGGAGGTTTATTTTTGGAATTATTTTCGGTGCTCTTTATGGAGTAGTGAATGGGGGAATGGTTCTCGTGATTAATTATGTTACGAACATCGTTTTTGGAGCAAGTAAGGGAGCCGAAGAGTTTGAAAAGATAAAAAAAGAATTACCTCCTGAAGAAATTGATAAAGCCAAAGAGGCGTTCCAGAAGGTTCAAGACATNATCAAGGAGACNGCTGAGAGAACCGTTGAATTTGATTCACATATCCTTTTAGTNGCTCTTCTNATACCCGCGATCATGCTGATCAGAGGNCTNTTCGGATTCTTGAATGCTTACTGTATGCTTTGGTGTAGCCTNCGGGTCCTCAGTGACATAAGAGTTAAGTTGTTCCGCAGACTCATGGGGCAGTCCCTTGATTATTTTAATCAAAGTAAGGGAGGTGAATTAATGCAGACCATATTCAATCAGACTAGGCTTGCACAACAGACCCTAACAACTGCAGTGAGCGATATTGTTAAGCAGCCTGTCGCAATTGTTTCTGCTTTAGCGGCAATATTTTATATTGATTGGAAGTTCGCACTTTGTGCCCTCGTCTTGTTCCCTATTTGTATCATTCCGGTCATTGTTGCAGGCCGCAAGGTCCGGAAGTCGGGCCGGAAAGAGGAAGATGAAGCCGAGAAAATGATGGTCGTTATGCAGGAAGCGATTTCAGGCATTCAGGTTGTCAAGGGCCATGCCCGAGAAGAGCATGAAATAAGTAAATTTGTTGAAGCCAATTCAAGAATGATGACATTCATTATGAGGTGGCGCAAAGCGATGGAGATCGTGAGTCCTCTCGTTGAGATAGTCGCATCTTTTGGAGTAGGTGCAGCGTTAGTATACTGTTCTTTTTTCCCGGGATCTGGAGGTCCAGGAAAGTTTTTAGCTTTGAATGCGGGGCTCGTGCTTTTGTATCCCCCGGCCAAGGCAATGAGCCGCATTTCTGTTCTATTGCAAAAGTCAATTGCGGCGACTTCAAAAATTTTCAAAATGATGGACCGTGCTCCTTCCATTAAGGACGCGGAGGATGCGGTGGAAATTAAGGAGTGCAAAGGGCAGATTAGATTTGAGAATGTGAGTCATTCGTACGGAAAAGAGGTCTTTGCCGTCGAGAAAATTGATTTCACCGTTGAGGCTGGCAAAAACTATGCCCTTGTAGGGGAGAGTGGTGCAGGGAAGAGCACTTTACTATCTCTTATTTTACGTTTTTATGATCCGCGCGAAGGTACCGTCAGCATCGATGGAACTGACATCCGCAGTATCCGTCAGGAATCGTTGAGAGATCATATCGGTGTCGTTAATCAGGACACATTCTTATTTCATGATTCAATATATGAGAATATTCGCTATGGAAAACTGGATGCGACTAAGGAAGAGATCATTGCTGCTGCCAAGATGGCACATGCCCATGAATTCATTATTGATCAGGAAAAGGGGTACGAAACGATCGTTGGTGATAAGGGAGACAAGTTGTCTGGGGGGCAGAAGCAGAGAATCAGCATTGCCCGCGCCATTCTGAGGGATGCGCCAATACTGTTACTTGATGAGGCCACTTCTGCTCTTGATTCTCGTTCCGAGAAAGTGATTCAAGAGGCTCTTCAGAAACTTTCAAAGGGCAAGACGTCAATTGCCATTGCGCATCGTTTATCAACGATACTCAATGCGGATAAAATTGTAGTTATGGAAGGGGGCCGAGTCAGTGCCATAGGGTCCCATTCTGAGCTCTTAGAATCTTCAAGTACTTATCAGCATTTATACAATATGCAGTTTGGACATGAGGGCATATCCGCTGATTATGAAGTTTAACCAATAACCTGATTATTTATTTAAATAAATGACCGTGTTCTGGGGTCGTGATGTGTTTTTCGTTTCAGGAAAATCTAAAGTGTAATGGAGGCCTCTGCTCTCATTTCTGAGTTGTGCGCAATTTACTATGAGCGAGGCAGTTTCAACAAGGTTTCGCAGTTCGATCAGGTCACTGCATATCTTAAAGTTCCAATAAAACTCCTGAACTTCTTGCCTCAAATTTTGTAATCTTGTTGCGGCTCGCTTTAGTCTTTTATTGGTCCTTACGATGGACACATAATCCCACATCAAGCGGCGGATCTCATCCCAGTTATGATAGATGACCACGAGCTCATCAACGTCTTCAGCATCACCACTGGTCCATTCGGGTATTATTTGTTCTGATATTTTCTCTTTATCACTTTTAGTTTTTATAACATCCTCATATGCACGTGTAGCTATCACTGCTCCTTCAAGGAGAGAATTAGAGGCTAGGCGATTGGCTCCATGGAGTCCTGTACAGGCCACTTCTCCCACAGCATAGAGGCCGCTGAGTGAGGTCCTCCCGTTAATGTCTGTTTGTATTCCCCCGCACTGGTAATGAGCGGCCGGAACTACTGGTATAGGATCATTTGCTGGATCTATGCCTACCGAAAGACACGTTTTGTAAATGTTTGGAAAGCGCTCGGATAGATATTCCTTTGATTTGTGCGTGATATCAACAAACACGCAAGGTTCTCCGGTCCTTTTAATTTCATGATCGATTGCTCTTGCCACAATGTCGCGGGGAGCCAGTGATCCTCTAGAATCATATTTTTGCATGAATTCATTTCCGTCCTTACCGATTAATATTCCCCCTTCACCTCTGACCGCTTCAGAAATAAGAAAATTCTTTAAATTGTGATGGTAGAGGCATGTCGGATGGAATTGAATAAATTCCATGTTAGCGACATTTGCACCTGCCCTATATGCCATCGCTAGGCCATCACCCGTTGCAATGTTTGGATTCGTTGTGTAAAGATATACTCTTCCGCATCCACCGGTACAGAGAACTACTGTGTTTGATCGGAAAGTTAGAATCTCTCCATTAATTTCGTTCAGTGCATAGAGACCAACAATACTATTTTGGCCCTCGATTCCTAGTTTTTCGGTTGTGATAAGATCAATTGCAAAATGATCTTCCAAAATATTGATATTACTACATTCCTTGGCCGCATTAAGGAGTTTTGTTGAGATTTCCTTTCCGGTCGTGTCTTTTGAAAAAAGTATTCTCCTTTGTGAGTGTCCGCCTTCCTTACCTAGCTCAAAATTTCCGTTCTTTTGCCGATCAAAATTAATTCCACATGATATCATTTGATCAATGGCATCGGGTGCTGATTCCACGATAGTTTTTACTACTTCGCTATCACAAAGACCTGCCCCAGCATCGAGCGTATCTGTTACGTGAGATTCAAAAGAGTCTTCAGGATCAGCCACACAGGAGATGCCTCCTTGGGCCCAGGCCGTGTTTGAATCTTCTGATTTTCTTTTTGTCAGTACAGCAACGGTCCCTTGTTCCGCAGCCTTGAGTGCGAAACTGAGTCCGGAGATGCCCGTTCCAACAACTAGAAAATCGTATTCGCGCATTAAGGTTTATTATTTTCCTTTACTTGAATAGTGATGTTCAGGGTTCTTGGCAACTATCTTTCAGGATTGTCTTGATTTTCTCAGAGAGAATTAATTTCAATGTTGTCAATTAGTCTTGTTTTACTGAAAAAAATTGCAATTGCGGCTAGGGAGGGCCTGTCAATTTTCTGAATCGGTTCGAGTGTCTTCCTGTCGACTATTTCCAAATAATCTATTGTGCCGAGAGGCGCCTCACTTTCAATTATTGATCTGCTTAATGCAATTAATTCAGAGGCCTGCCTCTCAGTGCTTGAGCTCATTGCGGTCAGCGCTTTATAGATTGTATTGGATTGTTTCCTTTCTTCTGCGTTCAGGAACTTGTTCCTTGAACTGATTGCTAGGCCGTCCTGTTCTCTTACCGTTTCTGCTTCAATGATTTTAATGGAAAAATTCAGATCCGTCACCAGCTTCTTAATAATCGCTAACTGTTGATAGTCTTTTTTTCCAAAAACAGCAGTAGCTGGCTTGATGATATTAAAGAGTTTTGTCACTACAGTGCAGACCCCTTCAAAGTGACCTGATCTTGAGGCGCCGCAGAGATATTTCGTCAGTTTACTTTCGTTCACCGAAACCGTTTCTTTTCCTGAATACATCTCAGAGTCTGAGGGGTGGAAAATCAGATCGACCCCTTCTTCTTCGCAAATTTTGTAATCTTGATCGAACGTTTTTGGGTAGGATTTGAAATCCTTCTTATCATTGAATTGAGTAGGGTTCACATAAATTGATACGATGAGTGTTCCTTCTTCTCCGGTCAGATTCTTACCGGCCCTTATCAGCTCTCTGTGACCTTCATGTAAGGCGCCCATCGTTGGTACCAGAACGGTATCATTTGTTCTCGGCCATTTGACCATTTCATTCACCGTTTCAATTACCCTCACAATGACGCGGTAACCTAAGTGATTGTTTTATGCAAAGGAAAGATTCTGATGCGCTTTATCAATATAGGTTAAATGTGAGCAATTGGATAAAAAATCGTATCTATTTTTGGTAGTCTTTTTTCAGGTCCTTAATGCTTGTGGCATTTAATTTTAATGCGGCGATTGCATATATTAATAATCCTGAAATTACCAAGATTGAAAGGCCTAGTAGCCTTTGCCCGAACCCAGATTCGACAAACCATCCCTCCATCGACCTGTTTATGATCCAAATACCAATTCCCATAATCATAGTGGCACCGATGATTCTTGGTAAACGTTTTTTGAGCCTCGAATCTGCTTTCCAGAAGTCCCTTAGACCGAAAATTAGTAGCGCAACATTAACCCATGCTGCGATCGCGGTAGCCAGCGCGATCCCGACGTGCCCTAGTCGCCCGAATAAGATCAGAGAAACAGCAATATTAACAAATACTGTTATTCCAGCCATGATCATGGGGCTCTTTGTATTTTCTCTTGCAAAGAATCCGGGCTGTAAAACTCTCACAAGTACGTATCCCGGTACACCAAATGAGAATCCAGCGAGAGCCATTGATGTTGCCTTCGCATCATCAGGGCTGAAGGCGCCGCGTTGAAATAATGTCGATATGATAGGGTACGGTATCAGGGCCATGGCAAGCGCTGCTGGAAGAGTAATAAGGAGCGCCATTTCGACTCCTCTGTTCATGCTTGTTACAGCGCCCGATTGATCACCTTTCCGTAGCCGTCTAGTAACTTCAGGAAGTAGAACAATACCTAATCCGATGCCTATCATGCCCAACGGCAATTGATATACTCTTTCCGAATAATAAAGGTAAGAGATTGCCCCTTCCCTGAATGAGGCAATGATCCCGCCGATCAGTAAATTGATTTGTTGTATGCCTGCGGCAATAACTCCCGGACCCATTAAAATCAGGAGTTTTTTCATCTTTGCATTTATTTTTGGCTTGCATAACCGGACCCTGATTCCTTTACGGAGGCATGCTATATAAAGGGCCGCTAGCTGTATAAATCCTGCAATAAATACGCACCAAGCTGCTACATGAGCACATTCTAGAGGATTGTCTCTGATGCCCTTTAATGAGGTGAAAATTAAGAGTCCAAACAAAAAGATAACGTTGAGTAGTACCGGTGCGGCAGCAGGCATTCCGAAGACTTTTATCGTATTCAGGACTCCGCTCAGGTGTGCAACTAGTGCCATGCACAGTAGATAAATAAATGTTATCTTTGAGAGAGTGACAGTGAGATTGAATGTTTCAGGATTGTTTCTGTAGATTTTCAGTTCAGTTACTCCACCCCGGGACGAATGGATCAGGGCTCTGCCTTCAAGAGTGTTGTATTTATGGTTAGGGGGTAATGAGAATTTTTTTATCCACTGACCCTCTTTGAACCATTCTGCCTGGCTCTTCTCAGGACTGATTTTCTGTAGATCAACGGGTTCTGGTTTTGTTTTGTTATCTGATAATAGGGAGCCGATGATTGGAATCTTTTTTTCCTTGTAGGTGAGGGTGGATTCTCTCAGCTCAGCGTCTCCATTATTATCAACTGTAAAATATATTGATTTGGCTCCCCTGACATTGACTCCGAATACTACCTCCTTAGATTCTGTATTATCTTTTATGGTAAGAGTCGTGGCGGCTTTAAAGCCCGGCGCATGAATCATGGTGATCCAATGCATTAGGGGGATAGCTATTGCTGTGATGATGATGAGAACAATGGCCAGCATTGAGAAGGTCTGACTGGCAAATTGGACGGCTTCCTTTTTCCCTCTTTCATTGAGTTCCCTTCCAAAGAGAGGGACAAATGCTGAGTTAAAAGCACCTTCTCCGAAAATTCTGCGAAAAAGATTAGGAAATTTGAAAGCTGCAAAGAATGCGTCTGCGGTATGCCCACTACCCAAGAAGAATCCCATGCATATATCACGAACGAAACCGAGGACCCTGCTCAGTGCAGTGAAACCGCTCACGGTTGCCATGGATTTTAGTAGCGACATGGATGCTCGGAATTATTAATTGCGATCAATTACAGATAGTATTTATAAGCGAAACAAAAAATGAATATGTTTAATACGTGATCATAGTGGAATTGTTTTCAAAGGAATGATTATTACGCCAATTTTGATGTCTTTCTATTACAAAGCCGCTCTTTGTAAACGATCCAGAATGGCTAGACCGACTCCCTTTCCGGGGATAGGCTCCGCAATAATTTCGTCAGCACCGCTTTCGTCTAGCTTTCTTAGGGAAAAGAAGAATCTCACAGCTGCCTCGGGCAGTTTGCCTGATCCGGGGCTTAGAATTTGAATTTCTTTCCAATCATGGATTCTCAAATACCCGTCCTTTTCTTGTCCTCTATAGCTCAAGAGTGCATAACTTTTGGAAGGCTCAGCTTTGAAATCTCCAGGACATTCAAGGATCCTAAGTGGTGTCCTTGGAGCATAATGGGAAGCTAGTTGACCAGGTGAATTTGGCCTTTCATTTTTGCTTTGAGAATCTTGTCCTTTTAGAACTTTTCCAAATTTTCTCAGCATTTCTACCGTCACTGGACCAGGTCGCAAAAGATGAATGTTCGGTTTTGAATTTTGCGTGGATTCTATTCTGACAATGGTTGATTCGACGCCATCGGAACATGCTCCTCCATCAATTATGAGGGGGATTCTATTTGATAGCTCTGTATGAACTGCACTAGCTGAGGTGGGAGACATGCTTCCGAAAATGTTTGCACTTGGTGCGGCAAGAGGCATTCCGAGTTCCTGAATAATTTCTGAAAAAACCGGGTTATTGCTTCTTCGAACTGCCACAGTTTTCAGGCCCGATGTCACAATGTCAGGGATAATATTTTTTTTGGGTAGCACAAACGTGAGCGGCCCGGGCCAGAATTCTTGGATGAGAATTTCCAATGTTTTTTCTATATCGGGCGGAATATCAACAATTGAATCCAGCATTTTTTTTCCAGATACATGTACGATCAAAGGATCAAAGCTGGGCCTTTCCTTAACTTCAAAAATAGCGGCACAGGCCTCAGCATTAAATGCATTGGCCGCTAGTCCGTAGACCGTTTCGGTAGGGAGGGCCACAATTGAGCCATTGTTGAGTAGCTTCACTGCTTCTCTGACAGCTTCTTTGGTTTCTTCGGGCGTTCCGGCACTTAGTGTTTCGGTTTCCATTTATTTGTGTTGGTATAACTTCCCGAATCAGAGCAGTACGTCAATATTACACCTTCATGGCTTTCGTTGCACCTTTGTCATGTAGTCGTAAAGTGTTCTCGATGATAGGAACTACTCGACAAACTCCTAAGAATATAATCCTGATTGGATTCATGGGTGTAGGTAAATCCACCATAGCGAATGGTCTGTCTAAGAGTTTGGGATTTGATGTTCTGGATACTGACAAAATGATTGAGGATAGACAATCAAGGTCCATCAATGAAATCTTTGCCAATGAAGGTGAACAAACTTTCCGTGAAATGGAATCTGTAATCCTGAATGATCTTGTGGGTGGTACTGACCATTCAGTCATTTCGACTGGAGGAGGCATTGTTATTCGAGAAGAAAATATAAAAGTTTTAAGATCTATGGGAGTTGTTTTCTGGTTAGATGCTGGAGTCGATTCCATTTTGGATAGGGTAACCGGTAACCGCGATCGGCCCCTACTCAGGACCGAAGATCCTAGGGAAACAATTCAAAACCTTCTTAGTGAACGTGAGCCACTTTATGAAAATTGTGCCGATGAGAGAATTCAGACTGATGATTTGTCTGTTGATGAAATCTCATATGGCATTGCAGAGACTGCGAGAGTGTGGTTCTCAACGCAATCATGAGCCATGGCATTGGAGCTAGAGAATAAAGTCAGATCTATCGCCAAGGACCTTGGCTTTGATGAATGTAGATTTTCTTTGGCTAAGGAAGCTTCTCATGCGAATCAATTTCAGGATTGGCTTGATGAGGGAAAGAACGGTGACATGAAATGGATGGAACGATCACCTGAAAGGAGGAAGGATCCACGACATTTGCTCAAGGAAGCGAAAACCGTAATTGTTTTGGCCATTAATTATTATCCTTCCAGATCTGATCCTAGGTCCAGTGATAAGCTTGGACGCTTTGCTAAGTATGCTTGGGGAGAAGATTATCATCTCGTCGTTGACAAGAAGCTCAAAGCTTTTTCGGCTGCTCTACAGGATCTAGGGGGTGAGCAGAGATTCTATGTTGATTATGGTCCGATTTTGGAGCGAGATTTTGCAACTGATTCAGGCCTTGGCTGGAATGGTAAAAGCACTGTTCAGATTCATCAGAGTCTTGGGACTTGGTTCTTTTTGGCGGAACTGGTTACAACATTGAACTTGATATCTGATGAACCGGTCCCGAACCGATGTGGCAAATGCACCCAATGCATAGATATTTGTCCGACCGAGGCAATCACTTCACCTCACCACTTAGATGCCCGCCGATGCATTTCCTATCTCACGATAGAGCATAAAGGATCCATTCCTCAAGAATACAGAAAAGCGATCGGGGACCGAATCTTTGGTTGTGATGACTGCCTTGAAGTTTGCCCCTGGAATCGTTTTGCTAAGGCTTCTAACGAGGTGAAATTTACTGCTAGAGATTACATTGACATGTCTCTAAATGATTTTTTGAAGCTCAGTGAAGAAAATTTCCGTTCCATATTTAGCCGTTCACCAGTGAAACGTATTGGGAGGGACCGTTTTCTCAGAAATGTATGTATTGCTCTAGGAAATATAGGAGATATCTCCGATATTCCATGCTTAGAAAGCACTATGGAGAAGGAAAATCAATTAGTAAGTGAACATGCTAAATGGGCCATAGATCAAATCAAATCTCGTTCATAAGTAGTTCATGATGTAGTTTTATCTATAACGTTGAATTTTTGACGATTTAGTTGCATCCTAACTTTTTCCTCTCATCCCTCTCAAATTATTAACATATGAGTTCCAAGTTATCTCATTTTTGCTGTCCTCTTGCCATATTATTAACTGTTATCATTTTAACTGAATCTGGTACCGCTGAACCGGAAGCAGTCGATGATACCTATGAGTTATTTGAGGACATCCCCTTCAAGGTAAGTACAGGGCCCTTGGCTGAGCTTAATTTTGATGCAGAAAGTATTACTGGATTAATAGAAGATGATTGGGCCATTTTGGACCGCATTGAAAATCAGAATGGAGACGCTGAGGATTATCCGACTGATGGTTCAGGAAGGGAATGGCTTGATCCTGAATTTGATATTGATTCCTCCAACGTTGGACCGTGGTTCTTGGCTCCTTTGCCGATTCAGTCAGGG
>PAPL01000026.1 GCA_002708885.1 Verrucomicrobiales bacterium
TCAGCATCAGCGAATCCGGCCATTCCAACATAACCTGATTCCTTCAGAACCGATCTGATCCGTTCGGGTCGAAAATCCTCGTCCTTAGAGAGTCCATCCAATGAAAGGGCGAGGACTTTCATTCCTGAATCACGAAATCTCTCTTCAGCAGCACCAAATTCCCCAAGCTCCGCTATGCATGGAGCACACCATGAGGCCCATAAATTAATGAGTACCGGCCCATCACTCGTTAACTCATCAATGGAGGACATTTTCCCATCCATGCCCTTAAATTTTAATTCCGCAGGCAATTTCAAAGGCTGCGAAAGCCTTATTCTGCTAGCCTCGACCGGTTCCGGTATTTCCGGTAATGCCGGTACCAGTGCACTCTTTGAAGATGTTTCTTTAACGGGAACCGCCACGCCCTTCCCTTGCCTGACAATGAACTTCTGACCAGGAAACATTCCAGTGAATGACTCAGTCTGCCCGGAAGGCCAACGAACCTCTACTGAACTAATGTCGCCTGAATCTCCGAGGCCAAAGTGAAGCCACTTACTTGATTGACTTAAAAAACTATCTCCCGCATAAAGCGTACGGAAAATGGTCCTGGTACCAACCTTGATCCGGACCCTGGCCCCTAAAGGATCGGTCGGGCATTTTTTCTCAGGATCACCATAAAGCCGAATCGTCAGCCAGCGGTTATTTGTCTTGAGATCATTCCTTAATAATCGGAGACGCGGAGCGGTCCGGTTCGTAACACAATAGTCAGGGTCACCATCATTATCAATGTCTGTGACTGCAAGGCCCCTCCCATCGTCCAGAAAATCAAGGCCAAGTGAATAGGAAAGTTCAGTGAAATTACCATCACTTAAATTGTAAAAAGCACAGTTACGTTCATTGCCACTAAAAGAATTTCCCAACCGAATGCGTTGAGCGAGCCTGGAAAAAGAATCCAGATACGAAGTGTCAGGATTAATTGTCAGGGATAGAGGTGATTTCGACACGACCTGCCGCCAATAAAAGCTTCACAAATCTCCGGGGTCCTCCTGTGTAATAAACCCATTAGCAACGTAGATGTCCTGATAACCGTCACCGTCCATATCGCCGAGCCTAGATGACCATGCCCACCGGCCAACACTGACCCCGGAACTTATACTCACATCACTGAAAGTACCGTCACCCCGGTTCCTGTATAATGAATTTCCACGAGCGTGTCTCCTGTAATGGTCCTTAACTGATGGATCCGCATCCTCATGGAAACGGTCCTGCGAACTTATTCTATGCCCCGCAGATGAAAACATGTTACCCACGTAAAGGTCAGGTTCCCCATCATTATCGAAATCACCCCATGAAACTGACATCCCGGGACCGATATCAACGACTCCGGCCTCCTCGGCAACGTCTCTGAACCGAATCGATGAGCCGTCATTGACATATAAATTATTGCGCCCGAAATCATTTGCCACATAAAGGTCAAGGTCTCCGTCATTATCATAGTCTTCCCATGATGAGGCATAACTGAACCTACGGTTATTTTCGTCAAGCCCCTCTCTCATGGTCACATTCCGAAATGACCAGTTACCCTCATTGCGGAACAGAGCATTCCGACCCCCATTATTTGCGTCATGGTATGGTACCGGCCTTGCAAAGATATGATGCCGATTCACTCCTGGCCTCTTATTATAACAACAAACATAAAAATCAAGATCTCCGTCCATGTCATAATCAGCTGCTGAGATTGAATAGGGAACGGCTGCCGGAAGAAGCATCGAGGCACGTTTAGTGAAATTCCCCTCCCCGTCATTTTCCATGACAATGGCGCCATCTAGAACACCTGAAATTAAATCCTGATCCCCGTCATTGTCCAGATCAACGAAAAGATTACCATGACAAGAATCCAGAAAATTTGTTCCTGATGAGACTGAATGGTCCTCGAAGGTCCCGTCATCATTTCTCACATACATCCGGTTAGGCAAGCCACCGGGCTGCGCCACATACAAATCGTCTTTCCCGTCCCCGTTAACATCGGCAACCGCTATTCCCTGCCATCCCCCCACATCAATCCCTGTCAGCATTTCCAGACGCCCGGTCCAATGGTCCTGGCCTCTATAAAATTGTTCAGTAAATTCGGGAACATCACCTAATGCGGACTCGGTAACATCAACGAACTGTCCGATTGAGGAATATACTGCACTAAAAGAACCATCTGAGCGGAGAAGTTTCATCAGCCCGGATTCAAATCCCCACTCCAGTCTCATCCGGCCCTTCAATTCCCGGTAAACGCCATCGTGCCGGCCGGCAAAATGAACAATTGCCTCAGAGTCCACTTTGTTTTTGCCTGAAACTTTAATATCAATGACTTTGAAACTTGAGCGCTCCACGCGGCCCCTCAAACCATGATCATCTAGAAGTTCACTAACTGATTCGGAAAGAATATTCTTCTTTTTCGGCTCATTCTCAGGACCAAGAAGAATGACCTTACCCTGATCGGGAGATTTATAAACTTTAGGAAAATTAAGAGACGAGCCTTGGAAANCCGGAGAACACAATGAATTTGTAAAAATCNCCCAATCCCCATTACTGATGAGTTTGTCACTTAACTTTTTAAGATAAGCNACAATTTCATTATTCCATTCCTCAATCTTCCATCCGCCGTTTCCCGGATCATATGAGGGAACCACTGTCTCTGTCCCTGGAACTACCGGNTCATTGGNCTCTTTGATTTCCTTAGTCTCAGACCCTGAATTTATTTCTTCCTTCTTTTTACATGAAGTAAGAAAAAAGGATAAGAACAGTAAAACTGTTACCAATGATNTGAAAATTAATAGCACCGGATATATTCTATTCCATGAAGATCACTCACAAAAGCGGAAATCCATGACTCATAATCCGAATTCGGTTATTCTGTAACATCACGGACACGAATAAAAAACCTTGGAGGCAACGGCTCTTCAATGATGATCTCGTAAGTTGTTTCCTCCCCTTCACCAGGGATACTGTCATCGTACTCTTCCCAACTCCCCTCATCATCGCCGACCAAAAGATCCGTTGAAATATCAACTGCGTAATTGCGGCCATTTCCTGACGGCCAAGTAACGACCAGNGAAGGCGATTCGGAATCATATAAAATTTTGGTGATTTGCAATCCCTGAGCAAGGGCCGCAAGGAAAGGAGTNCCGTCAGGCTGCGTTGCACNGGGAGGAATACGGGTATCAACACGCAACCAATTCGCGGACCCGTCAGAACCGTCCGAAGNNTTTCCNTCNGGNCCTGTTGGTGTCAGGGCCAGATCAACAATGTCCCCCGGATTTAAGTTCGCATACCATGTCCGGATTTCTCCTGTACCGTCATTGCCTGCAATTGAAAGCGTATCGACCAACGACCCGTTCACGTAAAGACTACCAGTCACGCCGCCGCCATTGAGGTTCGTTTTACGCGTATGCCATGTAAGACCCAATGGTGTCTCCGAATCTAGTTCAGATGCTGTCCACCGCCGGATAGTCCAGTGCTCCTCATTAGGTGCACTGTTGGTTCCGTTCGGGTGACTCCCTTCAGGGCCACTGAACAGTGTCCATGGAGCAGCTGACGGCGCTAGCCTCCAGTTAGGCCTCCAATGCTCAGCCTCATCAAAAGCAACAAAGTCATCGACTGAGTCATATTCCTCTATTTCTCCGCCATCAGCTGTGAGGTTCCGGTAACCATAGTTCCAGTCATCTTGGCCCTGAGTACCTGAATATTCCTCATATGAGTCCGCGAGGAGCGTGGACGGATTAATGTCAGGATCTAGAGGATCAAAGAATCTGGCAACCTCGTACCCGTCAAGTGCGCCGTCATTATCCGAATCCTTTTTCAGCGGATCAGTCGAATGAGTTTCTATTTCCTCACCGTCCTTTATACCGTCGTTGTCCGAATCAGCATTATTGGGTAATGTGACGAACCCGTTATCAGCACTAATTTCATCTCCATCACTGATTCCATCATTATCTGTATCATCGCTTTTAGGATCAGTTTCATGCTCACTGATTTCATCACCGTCACTAAGACCATCTTCGTCCGTATCCTCGTTATTCGGCTCTGTCCCGAGTCCAAATTCACTAATGTCAGAAAGACCATCGCCATCAAAATCAGCATCTCCCAAGCCGCTCAGTTTTGTCAGATCACCAGGAAAAATTGAAAGTTCCCAAGCATCAGGCAACTCATCAGCATCAGTATCCTCACCTGTCCCCGGAATAAAAGTACTGCCATCAGGCTGGACAGGATTAAGAGGTATTCTCTGATCAATTTTGAGCCAGTTAACAGAAGAATCATTGCCGTCATTCGTGCCGTTAGTTCCTACTGGACTGTGCGCTAGATCAATGAAATCACCAGGGCTAATATTGGCATAGACTGTGCGGGTCACACCTTCCATATCATTACCGGCTATCGCAATAGAATCTAAGGCCGTACCGTTATGATGAACGGATCCGGTCACCCCGTTACCGTTAGNGTTACTTTTCCGCATGTGCCAAATGATAGCGACTGGTGTGACCGTATCGATCTCTTCTCCCGATTTTGCCGTCCAGCGCCGGATCGTATGATGCTCATCTCCATTATTGGTCCCGTTAGGATGAGTCGCCTCCTTACCGAGGTACGTCCACGGCGGCGCCCCTGCAGTGTTAAGGTCCCAAGCATTACCGTTCCATTGCTGTTGAACGCCGTTCCATCCTCCATCATTTACACCGCCAACGAACGGAATGAAATCTGTCCTGGGGTCATAATTTTCCCCACCACCATCAGCAGTCACATTGCGCCATCCATTAGTCCAATTGTCCTGCCCCTGATCTCCCCCGGACCATTCAGAAGATGAATCACCCAGAAGCAAACTGAGAGGAGTGTCATCGGCCCGTGTCGGATCACTGTTAAATGAAATTTCATCCCCATCAGAAAAACCATCGCCGTCCGTATCGGAATCAGTGGGGCTCGTCGGCGGCTCACCCTCAACTTCGTCCCCATCACTTATTCCGTCCCCATCAGTGTCAGGATTGGTTGGATCACTCGAGTACTCGTCAATTTCCGCAAAATCACTTAACCNATCATCGTCCGTGTCAGACTTGTCAGGGTTTGTCTTATTGTTAAATTCCAAAAGATCACTGAGCCCATCCTCATCATAATCTGCCACCCCATCACCATTAAGAGCTGATAAATCGCCCGGAGCATAGATTTCCTCCCAAGCATCAGATAACCCATCCTCATCGTCATCATCAGCAGTNGCTGAAATAAAAGCTGAGCCATCAGGTTGAGTCTCAGTATCATTGACTTCATCATCGACAATCATTGAAAAGAAGGAACCGTCAGACCCATCGGATCGATCGCCGTTCGGCCCGACTGGGGTCAAAGCCAAATCGACAACGTCACCCACCTCTATATTAATGAAGTAGGTCCTTGAAAAACCTTCCCCAGTGTCTGTTGCCGCGGAATCAACCAGTACCCCGTTATGGTGCANTGAGCCTCCGACCCCTGTCCCGTTAAGATTCTGTTCTCTGAGGCTCCAGGTAAATGCCANGGGCCCCTCACGGTCCGACTCCCATCTCCTTATGGCCCAATGCTCTTCATTAGGTGCACTGTTTGTCCCGTTAGGGTGACCCGCCTCTTCTCTGATTAAAGTCCATGGCGCATTGGATGGGGCAAGNCTCCAGAAATTGCCTCTCCAATGATCGCCCTCGTCAAAGGCAATGAAGTCCTCATTTGCGTCATAGTCGTCACCTCCTCCGTCCTGTGTGTAGTTCCGGTATCCGGACACCCATCCATTTGCATCTTGAGTCCCGTCAGTAGTGAAATCGTTAATGGAATTAGCAATCTCAACAGCCTCAGATCTAATCAGTAAAGCGAATACAATTGAAAGAAATAGGAAGGAACACCGAAATTTTATCATGATAAACATTATCATGATAAGAGCATTACGATATCAATAAAATTTCCACCTATTCCTTCATCGATTTCAAGGAATACGCAGAAACAGGAATCTATAGCCCCGAATACATGCGCTCCAGACAAAGGAGCGCATAACAGGTGCTCAGGACAGGGTCCTTCTCCCACCAACGACCATTCTCATTGATCCATGATCCGTCCGCCTTCTGAAGATTGAAAAGTTTTTTGGTTAACTCCTCTCTCCAATGAACTTTTTTACCGCCATCCAGCTCGAACTGGTCAACGTCAAGGATACTGAGAGCCTTTGACATTGTATTGTAATAATAAAAAAGGCCCTGCTGACCCATGCCCGGGTTCTGGGTAATGGAGTAATTTTTCTTCAGCCACTCAAGGACTGCAACTACTCTGGGATCCTTCTTGTCCATATCAGCATAAACAAAACTGAGCAGGCCAGCGTAACTCATGCTCCCGTAGGAACGAAGAGCGACTTTACCATCGGCACCCTCTTCAGTCGCCATGCTCTTTCCGGGAAAATAAACAAAGCCGCCACGGTCCTCTTTGTCCTTACTTACCCAGTCCGCCTTATTTGATTCCGGCCTTTGCTGACAATTAGTCACAAAAGTAATGGCAGCGTCCCAATCAAGATCCAACACCTCGCCCTGAACATCTTTAATTAGATCCTTCGTGTAATGCAATGCCTCAAGGGCATGGTAGGTATTTGACAGATCAGGATGGGAATAACTGGACCCGTACCCGACTCCACCATCGAAAACATTATCAGTCTTNCCCTTACGATCAAAATCTGACTGCTGGTTGACCAAAAATTTTCGCGCATTAAGAATAATTTCCTGATCCTTATCCTGACCAGCTTCGAGCAATGCCATCATACAAATGGATGTGTTATAAGATCCGAGCCCCTTACCATAAATGCCCCCGTCAAGCCTTACCTTAGTGCGGATAAATTCCAAAGCCTTCGAAACTGTCTTAGGAATAGCAATTCCTTCACGGCCAGGATCACCCAGAATTGATTGGACGACAAGGCCCGTGACCGCTGGATACTGGTCCTCCCCCCAACGCCCATCCTCTTGCTGATTCTTAACCAAAAAAGCAACTCCCTTGGACACTGCATGCTGAACTTCTCTTTTTAGCGATTCATTTCCCTGGGCCTGAGCAAAGGTGACCCCGCCCAATGATACACTGACTGCAAACGTTGTTAGAATGTTTCTCATGACTATCGATGTTATTGTTTTCAAAAATTAAATTTTTTCCTTAATCGGTTTTTCTTCTGATTCGGCTCCAATTCGCCGGTCGGCCGGAACTTTCACGTCCGGTAAAGGCCTGAATATCACTGTAACCTCAGTGTCAAGCGGTGGAACTTTCTCCACAATAGGAAACCACAATTCGTCATCATCGCTCCCGGGATTAAATGTATTGCAAAGAGACCCTTCAAATCGATAAATCGCGGCAATTGCCCCGTCCTCCGCAGCAAGAAAATAACCATCCACGACTTTAGATCCTGTGTAGGTCCAACTGCCGGAACCGACAACCTTCTTTGTGTTCGCATTATGGACCCAATTACCAATCGGCTCAGTCAATGACTTTCCGTCCTTTCCCTTATACTTTACAAGAATTTCCATTCTTCCCTTCCCGTCATCCTTGAGCACCCCTATCGGCTTACCGCTCTCATCAAACTTTCTGTATATTTGACGCTTCGACGGTTCCCACCTCAACAATTTCATTGCAATCTGAATTTCAAATGGTGTGACCTTTGTCGACAGAAGACTCTCATGCAACTTACCTCGAAACTCATCACAAATTGCAAACTCAAGGACCACCTCATTCTGATTCACTCTGCACGGAAACCACAGCTCCTTCGTCTTGGGATTAAATGAAAGCTTCCCGATCCTGTATTCCTCTTCTGAAATCTTAACCGGCTTAATGTCTTTTGGGGGCTTCGTTGGAGACTGGGCCTGACCAAAAACGGCAAGCTGGGTCATTGCCAAAAAAGCAAACCCAGACAAAAAAGAGACTAAAAGATCCCGTTTCATCTGATTAATCTATTCCTTATGAGGCTTAGTTCCAGAGGATTCATTATAAAATGGTAAAGGAAACAAAAGTACCATGAGAAACAATGAACGTTTCGGAATCCGGTCACTGAAAATTATCCTCATATTACTTTTCTTCAGTATAATAACCCGGCCAATTAAATTTTATTAGGCTCCTTTAATTATTCCGATCCCGTACACACTCATTTTTTGCAATAAATGCATAGATCATCGTGATTTGAATGGTTAGACTCCAGTCATAGCCAATCCCTCAAAGCAAAAATGAAATTATATACTCTTCTCCTCACGTTAGCACTCGCGGGCACAGCATTTGCAAAAAGACCGAATATTCTTTTCATCTTCACAGATGATCACGGATACCAGGCAATCAGCGCTTACGGATCAAATCGAAACAAAACCCCAAACATTGACCGCATCGCCTCGGAGGGAGTGCGTTTCGAAAATTGTTTCGTGACCAACTCAATTTGCGGACCGAGCCGAGCCGTCATCCTCACAGGAAAGCACAGCCACATCAATGGTTTCATGACAAATGGTAACCGGTTCAACGGAGAGCAGCAAACCTTTCCAAAGCTCCTACAGAAGAAAGGTTACCAAACAGCCATTTTCGGAAAGTGGCACCTCAAGAGTGATCCAACGGGCTTTGATATTTGGAAAGTCCTTCTCGGGCAGGGGCCCTATTACAACCCGCCAATGAAAAGTGTGGAGGGCACTAAAAAAATTGAAGGCTACACCACAGATATCATTACTGATCTTTCCCTCGAATGGCTCAAAGAAGGTAGAGACAAGGACAAGCCATTCATGCTCATGTGCCAGCACAAGGCACCTCACCGGAACTGGCAGCCTGGACCCGACCACCTGAACTTATACGATGACATTGAAATGCCTTACCCTGAAACTTTCTGGGACGATTATAAGGGAAGAACAATAGCCGCATCGACTCAGGCCATGACCGTTGCAAATCACCTCTCCGCAAATGATCTGAAACTCAATCAACCCAGGAACCTTACCAGCGCCCAATTACAGACATGGAACGCTGCTTATGAACCAAAGAACAAGGCATTCAAAGAAGCTAAACTCGAAGGGAAAGAAAGGATCAAATGGCAGTACCAGAGATACGTAAAGGATTATCTGCGTTGCGTCGCTAGCGTGGATGACAACATCGGAAGGATCCTTAAGTACCTTGACCAGAGCGGTCTGGCGGAAAACACGGTAGTCATCTACTCATCCGATCAGGGATGGTACCTCGGTGAACACGGATGGTACGATAAACGGTGGATGTATGAAGAGAGCTTCAAGACACCGCTCGTCGCACGTTGGCCGGGAAAAATAAAACCAGGAACAGTCAATAGAGACTTTGTATCCAATCTGGACTTTGCTCAAACGTTTCTCGACATTGCCGGGGTAAAAGAAATCCCAGAGCCGATGCAGGGAAGATCACTTGTCCCGGTCTTTGAAGGCAATACACCCGAGGATTGGAGAAAAAACTTTTACTATCATTATTACGAATTCCCTGGAGCCCACTCTGTCAGAAGACATTATGGAATCAG
Source organism: Verrucomicrobiales bacterium (assembly GCA_002708885.1). Lineage (GTDB taxonomy): Bacteria > Verrucomicrobiota > Verrucomicrobiia > Verrucomicrobiales > DEV007 > EC70. Next base: position 9,500 of record PAPL01000026.1, read on the forward strand.
AACAGAAAAATATAAGCTCATTCATTTTTATAACGTTAAAGCCTGGGAACTGTTCGATCTCCAAAAGGACCCTAACGAACTGAATAGCGTATATGCTGACGAAAAATATGCTGGCACGGTCAAGTCACTCAAAGAGGAACTCACAAAACTGAGAACACTATACAAGGTTCCCGAAGACACTCGCCCCGTGAAGAGGGCTCCTAAAAAGCCCAGACCAAAAAAACAACAAAACAATAAAAAGTAACGGTGAGGCACTTGCCCACTATTTTCGCGCTCGTTCTCCTCTCCCCTTTCGCGGCGGCAGAAGAAGATGAGATACGCTTTAACCCCCCTCATCAGGGATCTTATCTGGGAATTCGGATCAATGAAGTCAGGAACGGATTAAGGGTCGACGAAGTGCTCGCGGGAGGAGCCGCGGAAAGGACAGGAATAGAGAAAGACGACATCATTGTCAGAGTCGGAGACTGGCGATTCAATCAGGGAGTCACTCTGATCGAACACCTAAAAAAACTCAAACCAGATCCGACCATTGTGCAAGTTTTGAGAGAAGGTTCTGAACTGGATCTTCGGGCTGAACTTGACCCTCTAATGGTCCGTGACGCAAAAGAAATAAACAGTATCATTTCCAGGAACAGACTATTCAAAGAAGGCCTCTCAGAAATGGCAGCTGACGGACAGACTCTTGAGGACAGACTCACGAAGGCCGTGAGGGAAAACACAAACCGTGAGGGGACTTATGAGGAAATGAACAGGATAATCGGCAAGTTCAGAATATCACACACCGCAATCCTCACTCCATGGGTATCCGAGAATCTCTTTGGTGAAGGAGATCACTTTCATCTCGGAGCATTTTTCCAAAAATTGGAATCAAATAATCAGCAAAGATATTTCATAAGATCCATGATGCATGGATCACCGGCGCGTGATTCAGGCCTCCTCATAGGAGACGAAATAATTTCAGTTAACGGAACCAAATTCAGTGAATCCCCACGAAAAACAATCGCAGGTTATGAGGCTCATCGGGAAATTTACACGACTCAGGTCAATCGTAACGAAACGATCACTGTCGGTTTCAGGAGAACAAAGAACGGTCCGGCACAAACAGTCAAAATGACCGCGGACAGATCCTTGAGCGGGCCTGACTCTGTCAGGAAAAGCATTCGAATTATCCCAATAGAAAAAGGGAACAGCATCGGCTACATCCATCTATGGAATTTCATGACCCGAGAAACCGCCTCAATACTGAGAAATGCTCTGAACAAAGAACTGCGGAAATCAAAGGCATTGACCATTGATCTCAGAGGAAGAGGAGGAAAAGTCATGGTCATCAACATGATTGCCAAGACCCTGAAGAATGAAAAACGCCCAGTTGCCCTTCTCATTGATAGAGAAGCACGAAGTGCAAAGGAAATGCTTGCTCATCGGCTCCAGGGAATGTCTCACGTGACACTAGTTGGGGAAAAATCAGCCGGTGCAGTTCTCCCCGCTGTTTTTTTTGATCTGCCGGGCGGCGCAAAACTGATGATACCCAATCAGCGCGGCGATTCAGAAATCCTTCCTTTCATGAAAAATCAGAAACTAGAAGGGCGAGGAGCCATTCCTGATGTTAAAGTACTATTCGACCTTCCCTTCAGGGCAGGCACTGACCCTATCCTGAACGAAGCAGTCGAGGTACTGAAAAGACAACTATCAGGGGACCTTCTCAGAATATAAAACTATCGGTGGTAAGGTTCCCCGCGCTTCAATGTCTGAACCCTGTATATCTGTTCAACGGCAGCGACAAGAGCCAACTCATGCTGAAGCGTGAGCCGTCCAAATGAAATTAACAGGTCAGCAGCACTACGAACTGCGTCATCATGCCCTTCGGCTCCCCCAATAAGAACGGCCACCGCTTTGCAAGTCCCATCCATTTCAAGCGAACTTACCTTTTTGCACAATTGCTCAGTGTCAATGAATTCACCACGCTCGTCAAAAACAATCCTATAAGCACCTTCACTTGCCCTCATTAGCCGTTCGCCCTCCTCCTTAGATGAACCGTTCTTGACCGTAATTAAATCGGCGTTGCAGTACCGTCGGAGCCTTTTTAGATATTCTTCAATCCCTATCCTCGCGTATTTCAGGGAAGGCTTTCCAACAACAACAAATTTCCACTTCATTTATTTTTCCTTTCACTGGAAGAAGTATTAGCCAGTCTATTTTTCAATGACCTGACCTGATCTTCGAGCCTACCCATCTCCTCAATCAGTGCACTGTAATCTCCGAGCCTAGAACCCGATCCCTTATCATCTTTGTTGATCTTTGAGGTTTCCTCCTGCGCCTCCTGCATCCCTGTCATAATGACACCTATGAAAAGATTGAGCATTATCATTGTTCCAAAGAGCACAAAAGACACATGAAATATCACTGAGGTAATCAGCGAACCTTGAGGTTTAATGTCTGGATAATTAACCATTTCCGCGACCTCATAGCCATACTTATCCGCTCCATACATGTTAATGTACATGATATCGGTCCAGTCCTCCAGAGTCACGACCCTGAACAAAGACAACATAGAATCACCGAGAGTCGCATAATGCTTTGGATCATTTTCTCCAAAGAGCATCACTCCAAGAACTGCATAAATATAGAAAAGTATGACAAGAAGAATTGTCACGTAAAACATAGAAGGAATACTCCTCAATAAAGCCACTACAAGAAGCTGAAGCCTCGGAACAATACTCAGTAACCTGAGAACACGTAAGACACGCGCAAGCCGGAGAACTGCAACATATTCGGCCTCGAAGGGCATGAAGCATACGACAACAATTATGAAATCAAAAACGTTCCAACCGTCCTTAAAATAATTGGCCGGACGCGGGCAATGAGACAGAATTTTCAGCAATGCCTCAAACGCAAAAATGTACAAAACTACAGAATCCAAGAAATGGATCAGGGGCCCGTGCCTGTCCATAATGGATTTCGATGTCTCCATTCCCACAAGAACCGCTGCCAAGAGAATAATAAAAATTACTGTGCATGTGAACTGCTTTGACTCGACCAAAGATATGAGTCTTGGAAAGGATCCTGTTCTTTTCATTAGAATGAATTAATACAATTCCTATTCCCTAATCAAGTACTGATACACGCGTAAGGACCGGAACTGAGAACCAACGCAATCTATGCCATCGGTTTGGACTTTACATTCTTCCTCCCCACTAACTCCGCAAGCCAAAGGCAGATACAGATCAGTATTAACTGGACAAAAAGTCTTATAATATGGCCATTAAAACTAAGCAAGATCCCGTCGAAGGGCACATCATTGAGCCACATATTCAAATTAGCCAAATAAACAAAACCCAAAAATGCCGTAAGGCAACGGGCCGCTAAACGTCGATAAAAAGGCAACATAATTCCTATCCCTAGAACAATTTCTATTACTCCGCTCGATAGTGTCCAAAATCGAGGAAAACCCAAATAGCCGGGAACAATTGGATCAAACATTTCAGGCCTGATGAAATGATCGGACCCGATCCTTATCATGCAAGCGCCCAAAATAATCCCGACCAGAGTCCTTAATGTTATAGGCATAAAAGATATTCCCCCTAAATTTCATATTAGCTCCTATAAAGAATCACCTTGAGTCACACGAAAGAAAAGCTTTCTGGAAACTGCAGGATCAGGACTCGATCCTGCAGGAAATTCAAAGTCAGTTATTTTTCCCTGCGATGGAAACCCGTCATCAAGTTCCTCCCACTCTTCCATCAGATCAGTCTTGACCCAAATAGCGTACGAAGTATTGGGCCTTGAATTCCAACTGAATATTACATTGCCTTCAGAGTCACGAGTAACCTCAGTGATCCTGAACTGACTCCCACCTGCAAGGCTAAGCGGATCCAATCCATTGGCCAGATCAGCTATACGGTCCTCAGAAAGCACGGTCCTCCATAAAGAAACATCATCAACGAGCCCATTGACCCAATGACTAGGAGAGGCCCGAAGGATTCCTCCAATCGTGGTCGTATCAAGGGGGCTAGTGAGCTCTTTGAATATCCAATCATCTCTGTCAAGGACTCCATCAATGAAGAGCTGGATTTTTTGTTCATTCCCATCATAAGTATAAGCCAAATGGCGCCACTCTCCGTCAAGCGGTTCACCGATTGAGAATTGATGGTTAGGAGTGCCTCTGTCCCGCAGATAAAGATCGACCGTATTATCCGCCCCATTATTTTTAGTGCCTAGGTTAAAAAGAGGATCACCAGTGGCTGTTGAACCTTCCGAAAAGAAACGTAAATCGTTCTGGCCAGTGCCTGTGATCTTAACCCAAATGGAAATCGTATATAGATCGAACTGATTAATCGGTAATTCATCGCCTTCCCCGTTATTGCGGACCAACATTGTTCTGACCCCATCAAATGAAGCAGCCACTCGGTCCTCATCATTAACAAAATTACTCGCATCCATATTTACAAGACTAAGGGCATATCCATTCGGACCAAGGTCAGGCGTGCTCGTGTCATCAGCCCCGTCAAGGGGCCAATAAGCCACTAATGAATCTTCAAGGGTCAGGGCAGGAGGATCTTCCGGGTCCATAGGATCAGTGCCTCCAACGATTTCGCCACCATCATCGTAACCGTCACCGTCCGTGTCTATATTGTTTGGATCGGTCCCGGTATTCTCCTCATCAACTAATTTACCGGTATTCGTTTCGACTCCATCAGTCAGACCGTCACCGTCCGTGTCTGCGTTCCTTGGGTCAGTTCCTGTATTAGTCGCACTCACATAGGTTCCGGTATTCGTCTCAACACCATCACTGAGTCC
>PAPL01000027.1 GCA_002708885.1 Verrucomicrobiales bacterium
CTGAGCCTGAGCCTGAGCCTTTCTCTAGAGAAGAATATGGATTCGGTGAGGATATTGTCAGACCCATGACCTCGGAAGAGATGGATAGATATGAATCGCAGCTCGGTTCTCCTCCTGCAATGACTGCGAGAGGCTATCCAGTAATGATTTCAAGTATTCAACGAAAGGAGGTCACAGAAATAACCTTGGGCAAGATTAAAGGATGGGGGCGCGCAAGGCCACAGATGTGGAAAGGAAAACCGTACTGGACTGCTACTGTTACTTACCCCACGACGAGTCTATTTGGCACATTTGACACTGAAGGAATGGCCATTATTTCAGGTAATCGTGTTCTCGAATGGCGTTACACTGGGTCTGGGGAGGAGATCCCATAGTTTTTTTAATCGAATAATAAATCCTGAACCAATTTATTGATTTTCAATTGAATTGATAGCTTTTTGCAAAGAGGCAGTGATCCATTTATCAGCCCCTATTTGGACAAGATGAGTGAGATCATTTTTGGCTGTATTTATATTTCCAAGCAATGCATGTGCTAATCCGCGGTCTGCAATTAGAGTCATGTCTGGATTCCTTGGATGAATTCTTTGATTCAGTTCTTTGAGGCACATTCTGAGATCTTTCATTGCGGCGTTGACTTTACCCGTTCCTATATAGGCTTTTGCTCTTCTGAGCCTCCAAGAACTCTTCAGTCTACTTTCCAGTAATTCCTTTTCTATTATTGGTAGAGCAGTTTCATATTGATGGCATTCAAGAAGTGAGTCGATCCATGCATTACGCAATACAATACTGCCAGTTGCTTGATATCCTGTATCAAGAGTTTCGGGCCTTTCACCGTCCCGTTTCATTTCTCTTAATAAACGAGCATGTAATAGGTACCATTCTATTTTACCGTTCGGATATAATTCAAATGCTGCAGAGCTATACTTAATTGCCTCTGATGGCTCTCCTGCATTGGAAAGGACTTCAGCGAGGAGAATCATCGCGGAGGATTTCTCTCTTTTTGTCAAAGCATTGATAATAACCTCTTCGGCACAGAGAATTGCTTGTTTGTGTTTGCCTTTCTTGCTTAGGATTCGAGTCATTTCACGTCTGGCGACAGTGAAATTAACATTACGTTCCAGAGCCATCTTGAGATCCTTTTCAGCTTCTTTAATTTGCCCTAATACGCGATACTCGATTGCGCGTTTATAATAATTTTCCGCCGTTGATTCTCCTGACTCTATTCTCTTTGTTAGATTTTTTATCAGGGTCTTCGTGTCATGATGTGATGTTGCAAGTGACCCCAAGGCCACAAAAAATAGGAAAGAAAAGACGTGGATTCGGAATAGTATTTTGTGCATCACTTTTTAAGGATCAGAGTTGGGTGCATTGTGAAGTCAGAACTTTCCTTTTCATGATTGTGCCCTTCTATTGCAAGCATGTTCACTCCTCCCTCTAGTGCTTTAATGGCATTTTCATCGAAAGGAAAATATTCAAAGGTATTATTTGCTTCATGAGAACTGATGTTTCGTGCCCTTTTTCCATTTCCTGACTCAATGCCTACTCGCAAAATTTCTTTTCCGTTAAGATATGCAATGAAGGCATCATCATAAGAGACAGCGAGCCCAATTTTTTTGTAATCGATCCCTTCTGGTAAGGCAAAGCTTCTGCGCAGATATAGCGTTGTGTATTTATTTTTCATGTTACTTAGAACAGTTCGATCATCATTATCACCGAATCCGAAACCTGATTCGCCTTTTTTCCATGAAGAATGATTGAATGCCAAAGTGTTCCAATTTTCCGGGGGAGATTCGGCATCAATGAAATAGGCCCATTGGGAATTTTTTCCTATGATCATTTTTGCGACTGGGGGTACTTTTTCACCACCGCTTATTGATTTCTTTTTGACGGGTTTTTGTCCGGTGACTGGATTCCATGGATTTTCTATTGGTGAATGGTTTACGGTCCCTTCTTTTTTGATGGCAAATGTATCGCGGATGAGCCCATCAAGGTTAAGCATTGTGCCTGTCAAAACATTATCTGAAATGGAAACAAGTACTGATCCATTTTCAACAAATATGGACCGCATAATCGGCATCGTTCCTTTTCTGCTGACTTTAGTCCCTCCATGCCCGGCAACGACCTGAACAGTACCGTTATGTGGTACCAGCCCAGCGCTTTTCAAGTAAGGGCCATCACCACTCGGATTGCCGTCCCCATCATCAAGTATGACTCCCTCAGAAACAGTTGGTGTTGAATAGGCACCGTTAATAAGCATTGATCTTTCATAGATATGTGAATGTCCTGTGAACACAACATCCACGCCTCCACTTTCAAGTATTGGCATAATGTGTTCCCTCATTTCTATTAGTTGTTGTTCCTTGTCACTGTCATGAGATCCTTTGGTGTATGGGGGGTGATGGAAATATGCAATGAGCCATTCGGATTTTGTTTTTTCAAGATCTGCTTTGAGCCATTGAGCCATGGCTCCGCTTGGTCTTCTGTCAAGGTCATGGGAGTCCAAGACAATGAAATGAACTTTTCCATAATCGAAGGAATAATAAGCCTCTTTCCCAGATGGTAAGCCGCCTGCTTCAGCGGCTTTTGGACAAATATATGCATCATAATAAGGTCCTATCCCATTTTCTCCTTTTGATGTCCTGCCTTCATGGTTTCCCATTGCAGCCCAACAGACCGTGTTTCGTAAAGTCGGTTCATACATTTTAAAAAAACGTTCAGAGAATTCGCCATCGGTACCGCTGTTATATGCCATGTCTCCAACATGAATATATAAATCTAATTTGAGATTTTTTATTTGATTGTATTTGCGCATTGCGGTGTGGACTCTTGCCTGATTTTCTCCCCCGGTTCCTGAATCTCCAACTACCCAAAAATAGACAGGTGAATTTGTGCCGGGTTTTGGGTGCGTTTTAAAATGATAACTCGGGTCTTTCGGGGTAAGACGTTGTTCCCCATCAAACACTGAATAGTAGTAAGTCGAATTCGAATCTAAATCGGAAACTTTAGCTTCGAATTGTCGTGTTCCTTTGGGGGCATCAAATAGAGATAATGAATCATTAGCAGATTCTTCGGATTCTTCTGCGGTTCGGCGTTCCAGAATAGATTCCGATCCGATTTGTTCATTCAAATCTTCTAAACTTTTTCCATATCGGATAATTGGATTTATTTTCGCTTCGGTTCGCCAAACAATTTGGATTGATGAATCAGTGGCGAGTTGCAAGTAAGGAGATCGAGAAAAAATACGGTCCTCTCCTTGCCCTAAGCAAATGGATAGTAAACAAAAAATAAGGATAATGTGCATTTGTTTCATAGCTGTGATTGTTGATTGTTTGACATTAAATACGGGAGAAATATTCAGTCCTGTTTGATTTCTCGATTTTTATATTTATTGTAACATCCATTAGAATGTTATGTCAGATAATAAACCTGTAATTACTGCTTATCTTAAAACTTACTGTGGATGGAGTGAGGGTGTCAGGGCCATTATGCGTAAGCATGGTCTTGATTATGAAGAAAAAGATATTATTGCCAATCCTGCTTTCCGTTGGGAGATGGAGCAACGGAGCGGTCAGCCCCTTTCGCCGTGCGTGGTTGTTAATGACGTGATGTTGGCTGATGTCAGTGGTGATGAGGTCGAAGCCTATATGCTTGAGAACGGCATTGTCATAGAAACAAATAAAGAAGCCGATGCGCCAACTGATTCTGCTTGTACAGATGAGCAACATGCTGCCATGGATAAGGCTTCCGGAAAGATCAACTTTTTGGATGATTGATCTAATTTATGTTATAATTTTATACCGAAATCATCTCCGGTTTTTAGTGACTTAACAAATTTAACAAGCACTGCTATAACTTTTTCAACGTCTTTTATTTCCACGACTTCCACTACTGAGTGCATGTACCTCAGAGGTAATGAAATTAATGCACTTGGTATTCCTTTTCCCGTATAGGAAATATTATCCGTGTCTGTACCACTATATCTGGAACTAGATTCGTGCTGAATGGGGATCTTATTTTTCTTAGCAACTTCTAAGATTCTTTTTATGACATTAGGATGGTTGCATGTACCATGTGTTACTGATGGGCCTCCGCCCATTTTTACCTGACCGTGAATGGAATGATCAATTCCTGGTGTATCTGTGGCGTGTGTGACATCGAGACAAACAGCCACGTCCGGCATTAGCCTTCTGGTTATCATTGTTGCTCCGTGACCTCCGATCTCTTCCTGAACTGAATTAACACAATGCAATGTGGCAGCGCACTTGTTTTTTTCTTTTGATAATTCCGCCATGACTCTTGCAATGATGTACCCTCCGATCCGGTTATCGAGAGCGCGGCTGACAATTTTTCCTTTCGAGAATTCCTCAGGCTCATCTGAATAAACGGCAGGATGGCCGACTCGTAGCCCTAATTTTGCCACTTCTTTTTCAGAAGATGCTCCAACATCAACATAAAGTTCGTGGATTTTGGGTGCGCTTTCATTTCCAAGAGAATCTTTTCTAAGGTGAATTGCAGTATTCCCGATGATTCCTTTAACTTCTCCCTTGTCTCCTAAAATCTTGAGGCGTCTGCCACGTCCAGTAGCGGCATCTGATCCTCCGACCCGATCAATTCTAAGGAATCCATTCTTACAAATGTGTTTGATGATGTAACCTATCTCATCAGCGTGTGCCTCGAGCATTACTGTTGGAGCTTTCGATGATTGCCCCTTCAGGGTGGCCCAGGCCGTTCCATATGCATCATTTTGAACAGTATCTGCAAATTTATTGATGTATTTTCCCCATACCTTTTGACCTGCGGTTTCAAATCCGGTCGGACTTGGAGCAGATAGGAGTTCAAAAAGAAATTTTTTTTCGCTGTTTGTCATTATTGAAATTCTAATTTGTTTTTATTAGTTAATAGGATCATTCATTATGATTTAACAGAAACTTTTTATACAATTTCAGATCAAAGAATGCAATCTGGCATTAATGTTCACTTAATAAAAATTTAATCATGGAAATTCTTCATTCTACAGATTGGAGATTCAGGGCAAAGCATCACTCTGATAAAGTTCTTCCATGGGTCGAGGAGTTCCGTTTTCGAAGAGCAAGGGGTCAGGTCCATCCCGTGGCTGATTTTTTATTTACTTATTATAGTTTCCGGCCGGGACAATTGATTCGATGGAGCCCCGGGATTGGATTTTCCTTGGAAGACGTGGATTCAGATTTCCAATCGGGGAATTATTGGAAAAAAGATCATAACTTATCTTCACTTGATCTTTCGTTAATGGGTCCGAAACAGAAGAGAATGGCGTTTTGGATATGTGAGCTGATGAGATCTATTGCTTCAAGATCTGGTATATATAAATGTTACGGATTACACGAGTGGGCAATGGTCTATCGATTGCCAATGTCTGATCTCCGGCATTCTCAATTTCCTCTCCGTTTGAGCTCGGAAAAGATAAATGACTTTATAGATCAGCAAAGAATATGTTGTAGTCATTATGATGCTGTTCGTTTTTTCTCACCGTTGGCTGGACCAAAGAATAAAAATAATCCTACCTTCGCAACCAGGATAGATTATGAGCAGCCTGGTTGTTTACATACTAATATGGATTTATATAAGTGGGCATATAAAATGAGCCCGTGGATACCTTCTGAAATTATTTCGGATGCTTTTCTCCTTGCTGCTAAAATTAGAGAACTTGACATGCGTGCCAGCCCTTATGATTTGAGTTCATTAGGTTTTGATCCTGTCCTGATAGAAACGGATGAGGGTAGGAATGAATATCAGAAAATCCAGAAAATCTTCAGCAAGGAAGCAGAACCTATTAGAGAAAGACTATTAGAAGCAGTCAAAAAAGTTGTTTCGAATTTGAACAAGGAGAAAAGATGATTTCTCATTAAATCCTAAGATTTGGATTTACGTCTTCGGAAAGAGGAGTGAATCTTTTTTGTATGAATCGTTCCGCCGCTGCCCTTGCAATCATTGCAGCGTTGTCAGTACTGTATTTATAATCCACAGCAATGAGTTCTAATCCATTTTTTTGGCATTTAATTTCCAGTGCTTGGCGAAGAGAAAGATTGCAAGCGACTCCTCCGCTCAGAGCTATAGTGTTTAGATTTTCCTTCAAGGCTGCTTGAGTTGCTTTATGAATTAATATTTCTACAACTGCGATTTGGAAGGATGCACAAAGATCAGCAATTATTTGTTCGCTAGGATTTGGTATCTTTTTTAGGGCATAAAGGACTGAAGTTTTTAAACCACTGAAGCTGAAGTTTGAATTGTCTCTATTGATCATGCTTCTGGGGAAGTCGAAACTTTTTGGATCACCGTGCCTTGCTAATTTTTCAACTTCTGGCCCTCCAGGATACGGGAGCCCAAGCATTTTTCCCACTTTATCAAAGGCTTCACCTGCAGCATCGTCCAGGGAGCTTCCTAAAGTTTCATACTCATTAAATCCATTAACTTTGATCAACAGAGTATGTCCCCCACTTACAATGAGGGCAATGTGAGGCTTTATTTCCATTTCCATGAATGGTGAACAAAGATGTCCTTCAATATGATTCACTGATATGAACGGCTTATTACTTGCTAAGGCCAGGGCCTTGGCTGTGGTATTGCCCATCAATAGGGAGCTCGAAAGTCCTGGCCCTGAAGTTGCGGCGAATGCTTGAATCTCATCAATCGAGAGACCAGCACTTTTTAATGTTTGTGATATGATTGGTTCCAATAGTACCAAATGATTTCGGGAGGCAAGTTCTGGAACTACTCCTCCATAAGGTCTGTGTTTCTCAACTTGAGATGCTATTTCGCTGGCTAATAAAGTAGAGGGTGGTGATAGGACAGATGCTGCAGTCTCATCACAGGAGCTTTCGATTGCAAGTAGCATGATATTAATTATCTGATTGTAATTTTTACTCTTGCGAATTGTTGCGGATTCTGATCAGTGACTGGACTTTTCGATTGCCATGACAAGGTGCTTCCAGACGACTCTGAATGAATGTTTCCCAGGAAGATTCCTTCAGTCCATTGTTTAAGATCGGATGAAAATTCAATAGAATAGGCTACGTCATCAGCTGACAAGTTAGGTTCTATGCTGGCAATAAAAACAAAATCAGTAAAATCTTTTAATTGAGTGATTTGGTAAAATTTAGGATTTTTGAAAGGCGATTCTTTGAGTGCGTAGGAAAAAATGGCTTCCTGGCCTTGCCCCTCAAAGGATGAGGCATCTGAAGAGCCCGGATTACCATTGTCCTGAACACTGGGTCTCCAACTCGAAGCGAGTGCAGGATCGAGTCTGTGTTCAGGTGCTATTCTGACGAGGCTCGGCCCGTTCCCATCAGGGGCCTCTGGCCATGGTGATTTATCGTTATATCTGAAGCTCTCAATGATGTTTCCATTAGCATCAAGTAGTGTGATGTTTTCGCCTCCGTTGTCTAATTGCCCCGTGTAATCACCCGGATTTAGGACTGTCCTGGCCATCGGATCCAACGTTGCATTACCCTCAAAAGTATATTGTATCCCTGTAGAAAAGCTGACACCAGTCAGTTGTATTGCCTGATCGGATATGTTCATCAGTTCAATGAATTCATTTTCCTCGGACGGGCCGCTCGGGTTGTAGTGGATCTCGGAAATGACCAGGTTTCCTGCCTTTGCTGGAATGCCAACAATGAATTGAGCCTGATTGAGTGCGGACCAGACACCATCCTCAAGGATCCTTGCTTTGACGGTTCCGCTCTTGGATAAACTTACAGGGGCATTGTATCTGATTGCTGAGGGTGAGAGACCATTTGAGGATTTTGTCCCATATGAGATCTGCGGAACGATAAGAAAATCACTGCCACTGCGTGATGAGTTCATTGCTTGAATAGCGAGGATATTTTTACCGACTCTGAGCTTTGATGTCGCGTTTGATATATCGACCGATTCAAATTCAAGGGCCAAAGAGTCGAGGTGGGAACGGGTCGCTCTTGAATTCCAGGTCAGTGTTTCAGGGTTGTTCTTTCCGGCGACAAATTCTCCGTTAATGAAGGCAGCGTACCCATCATCATATTTCATGTTCAATGCCAGAGAGAATATTTTATTGAGAGCTTCCTGGTCAGGAATATTAAATGGAATACGGATCATGCATGAAGCATTGGTTCCCAGCATCGAGGAGAGAGGAAAATTAATTAGAGCCTGATAGTCACCGGCTATTTTCTCAAAACCCATACCGGTCTGGCCGCTCTGCCATTGAGAGTCATCAAAATTAACACTGGTCCAGTCCAGACCCAGCCCGCCGTCTTCTGACTGAACCAGAACCAGAGCAAGGGACTCTTCAGGGACGAGAATATTCTCTTCAGGCTCTGTGTCCGAAATGCGGGGATCGGACCCATCTAATGTATAATAGATAGTGCCACCGGCATTCGGGTTATTCATTTCCAATGAAAATTCCGAAGGGACCTGACCTCCGTGTTGAGAAAAATCAGGCGCTTCTGTTTTAGGATATAAACCGCGAGAACGTAGTTGCGATAAGAGGACTTCTGTTCTTCTCGGAAAGTAGGTGTTCAATATCCATTTTTGATCTTTTAAGTAATGTTCATCTCTGGTGTACAAATCAAATTGGGAAGAATTCCATCTTCCCGAATCGACATCGCGCCGATAGTCACCCCATCGCGCCGATTCAGCTATGATAGGTAGATCCATTTCTTCGGATCTGCGTAACCATATTGCTTTTGCTCCAGTGGGGCTCAGAGGCCCTCCATTGTACATGTGCCTTCTGATACGATCTGCGAATTTTAATCGGTACCATGCATTTCTCTTAAGATTTTGATGGATACCTGATGGCCTTTGGCTTCCGTTTTTATTCGTTACATCAGTATTTAGAGCGTTACTTAGTGAAGCCGGGCTATTAATTGCCCCAGCATTGTTTGGCGAAAGAGCAAATTCGCTGTCCCAAGGGAAGAACCTGAAAGGTTCTCCCCCAGGACCGTTCCCCGCGGCTCTCCAGTTATGGCCGTCCCAGTCACGGTTGCCTATATAAAAGTTAAGAAGCATATAATCGATTAATGAATCGACATGAAGGTGTTCACTGAGTTCTTTATATTTCTTTGGTGATGATATGTTATTGGAACTTAGTGAAGCCATTTTGTTATAGGCTGCGGTAGTTCCGTTAGTTGCTGAATTTGAATTAATAGCATCATAAGGCTTTGATTGAGCACCGAAATAAGCATCCATGAAATCCGCATCTGGTCTTTCATGAAGNTGATAAATTCCCCAGTAAAGGCCATTGATGTATAGATGAGTCCAACGGCCATGGACTCCTGTGTTTCCCATGGCCAGATAAAGATCATTGGCAAATTGGTCCCGGTTGTATTGAGCGTGTTTTGCCTGGTAATAGTGCCTATGAGTCCATCCAAAATTAAATCCTCCACGAAGTTGGAGGTAATCAAATTCTTGCACGGCAGATTCCCCAAAGGGAGAGTCTTTGAAGAGAGGATACTTTAATTTTGCATTTCCATATTCTTTACGAAATCTCAGACTGAAACTGTGTTTTGGAATGTCTGGGTTCCGACTACTTCCGCCCTGAATGCGCATGCCCGAATTGATCTGGAATTTATCCTCATGATCATTATTTGGTATGAATTCTACGGAAACAGATCTTTCCCAGCCATCTCCCTGGCTTTTCGGATTTTGATAAAGTCCCTTGGATCCATAAAAGTCGTCCTGTTTGATGGCGATTGAAAGACTGGGAAAAGCTCTAAGTGCTGGGACTATCTTATTCGAATAGTTAGGATCATTAACAATTTCCGGATCCATTTCATAGTCAGCTGGCTTTCCTGCCCATGATCTTGGAAGGCCCGGGCCATCATTGGGTTGCTTTAATGTGCTATCTAAAAAAATATATGAGTGTGTATCAACGTTAGTTGGTTCAAAATTATCCTTATATGCAACGGCTCTTACAACTGTAGTATTGGTTATGGTTATGGGTTTGNTATAGATTTGACCNTTGGGAGGATCTGGGACACTTCCATCCGTTGTATAGTAGATACGAGAACCCTCGGTTTCACTGCTTATGATAAGATCAAAAGGTTCATTATGTATTCCTCGATCGACACTGAACTTTGTGTCTTTTACGAAACCCTGTACGAGTTCTCCTCCGTTAGGATTTCCAGGTGATGGCTCAAGAAAGTATCCGGATTTGCCGTAAGATATATTTTTTGGAGTTGGTGGATAATTAGGCGAGAATTGCTGTATTACTTCTTGGCCGTCTGGTCCGATTATTGCCAGATATTCACCATCACTCTTGAGAGAAAAATTAGTGTGGAGATTTCCTTCTGGATCAATATGACTTGAGTCTTCTTGGCCAGAGGCAAATACTATTAAGTATTCATTCGAGCCTATAATTGTTTTATTTGGAAAATTCCATTTTCGTAAATCGGACCGACTGTCAGTTAAGAAAAATCCGGTCAGGTCGATATTAATGGAGTGTGGATTGTGTATTTCAATCCAGTCTGAATAATTGCCATGACCGTCCTGCAGGATGTCCTCATTATCAGCCATGATTTCTGAAATGATAACGTTCTCTGCTCTGGCGGATTTATAGGGCCAAATTAGCAGAATAGTGACCAGCAAGATGAATCTTGTGGTCTGCATGAGTGGGGAAAGCTTATGCATTCATCAGGATACTTTATTTTCATGATGNGTGCACGGTAATTTCATGCAAATGCAAACGAGTGCCGGATTTTGATATCATTTTAACCGGGCCATTAAGCTTTTACGCTAGATCCCANTCCACTTCCGCTTTTTGAATATTTCCAAACTTGTCATCGTACTGGATATAACCATTCTTTGCCCCAAACTCATGCACCAGTTTTGTGACCTTAACATCGTAACAGCAATATTCCGCCACTTCTCTGTACTTTCCTTCTCTCCACCATCGTATTGCATCTAGG
Organism: Verrucomicrobiales bacterium; assembly: GCA_002708885.1. Classification (GTDB taxonomy): domain Bacteria; phylum Verrucomicrobiota; class Verrucomicrobiia; order Verrucomicrobiales; family DEV007; genus EC70. The sequence goes on from PAPL01000027.1 coordinate 10,920, forward strand.
CCCTGAGCCGTTTTACCGGTTCCGAGTGTGGCTGAAGCGACAGATTCGAGTTTGATTCTGTGACCTATTTTTTCCTCGATGCTGACCATCAGATCCAGACTAATGCACTGATCCTCTATTGAGAAAGGGTGGTACCCTTCTAGGACTGGATAATCAAAGTTTATATGATTGAATCCTATGACTAGATCAGCTCCCGTCAGTTGTTTTATGAGTTGCTCAACTTTCTTTTCTGGATAGGCGATATATTCATTGGTTTTTGTGCTATAAGTAACACCGACTGACATTCCCATGTCNCCTTTNTTATTCCATCCGCCTACATCATTAGCGGAACGGATCGTTTCGAGGTCAAAATATACGTAATCTTTTGGCATCTGATTTATAATAATTAAGGGCTAGCACTGAACGGTGATTCCATTGACCAGAAAAGGAGTCCAAGTATATTCTGAATGATTAAGATTGTTAGGGNCGCACCCATGATTCTAGTTACTGNAAGGTTGCCATGACTCACTTTTATTTTNTGGGCAGAGTCCCATGAGGTCGTATTTTTTTTTGTTAATGATACATAAGAAATGATGGGACATATAAGAACAAAAGGGAAAATTGTAAGTCCGCATCCCCGNAAACAGACATGGAAGGATCTAATTAGGGCAGATTTAGTTTTAATTTTTTCTCCTTTGGAGTCTGATATCTTTGTGTTGAGTATCCATTTTCCTAATGTTGTTGAGAAGCATCTTAAGATTAAGGTTTCTGTCATTACCCATGAGATACAAAAGGCTAGATTTATTTTAACATAAGTTNNNAAGCTAANTTGAGATGTTTGATTTCNTTCTAAAAGATTTTGNAGAGCCTTCGGTCCCAAGTAGGTATCAAATTCCTCTTTTCCAAGATAAAACCTAAGGAATGTTAGGCCTGGGAGAATTAGAATTGGAAAATCAATTATTCGGGCCCATAACCGTACCCAGGGCCTGTTTTCGTTTATCTTTCCGAAGCCATATGCTTGATCAATTTTTTCACGTTCCTGTTGCGTAACCACAATCGTTTCATGATCAGCATCAGCTAGCGTGACCTCCAAGCTTTCTTTGAAAGGATCGCAATCACGTAAAGGCATCCATTCTTCCATTCCCTTAATCCAGACCATGCAGTCGGCATTGATTTTACCGGACCGCAGTCTTTCTCTGACTTCGTAAATAGTTAATGGTCCGATTTTCTGTCCATTTATGTGAAGATGNATCTCCATATTAGCAATGTCCTTTTACCGCCAAATTAATTCAAAATTATCAATTGTTACTTATTAATTAAGAGAATCTGGCGAGATATTATTTATTTAGCCTTTGCGGTGAAAGAATAATATTGAAATTGCAATATAATAGGTTAAAAATGANCAGGTTATTTNATCGCNCCCCATATGCTTAAATATATTTTAACATTTTTATTTCTTTCTAGTTTCTTGTCCAATGGAGCAGTGACTTGGACAGGTAATGCCGGAACCAACATATTTGATGGNGGAAACTACAGTGGGTTAGCTGATGGTTTTACCCTTGGGCCAAACGTGACNGTTGAAGATNATATTACTTTCAGCAATGCGACTGTCACGATTCCACAAGTTTCAGCGCAGCAACGTTTTCAAGTGGCTAGTGGGTTNACTATGACAGTCGATGGTTCTAATTTCAGCCTNTCAGGAGGAAGTAACGACGGNATNGGNGGTGCGCCAGGGTCAAGGCTCCCTGCAGGTCCNGCAGGACCCACACTAAATATCATAAACGGATCCTCACTCGAGGCTTTCTTTATAGTTAATGGAGTTCAGATGAATGTGGATGGGACCAGCTCTGTCACATTGGGAGGCGCAGGGAATCCGGTCAACATATCATCTATTAATTTGGACACTGGAGCGACTCTTTCTTTTACGAGAGAAACCATTGCACAGTTCAATACAGAGCACTTATCTAAGATTACNATTAATGGTGTGNCGGCAGAGGAAGGTCTGAATTTCACAATTGCTGCCTTAGGTGCTGGTGGATCAACGATAACAGCTATCCCTGAACCCTCAGCTGGGTTGTTAGGAGCTATTGGCTGTATTCTTTTATTTCTGCGCAGACGCAGATAGAACAAATGACCAATTGAGCCATGCGAAGGTTTTACTGCATGGATTTTTTTTAAGGCAGTAAAATACTGTTCATTAATAGAGAGCACTCACTNAATAAATGAAATTCTTAAATCCTATAATTACATTCATTTTCGCATTTGGTTTATTTAAATCCTCATTAATNGCTGAGATTGTTTGGACCGGCGCAAACGGAGCTGACATTTTCGATGANGCGAACTGGGACTTGAGTAACTCACTGGTGGATATTATTGANCCGAACGTTTCTATTGAAGATGATGTAGTCATTGCCGATGCAACCGTTGAAATACCGCAAGTTTCAGCTCAGCAGCGTTTTCAGGTAGGTAGCGGTTTCACGATAACTGTTGATAATTCCAATATAATCCTTAGCGGAGGAAGTAATGACGGCATTGGGGGTCCTAATGGTTCAAGATTGCCGGCAGGGCCCGCGGGTCCGACTTTGGATATAAAAAACGGTTCTTCTGTTAAGGTATTTTTTATTGTGAATGGCGTTCAGATGAATATTGATGAGACCAGTGAAGTCATCTTTGGAGGCGGAGGGAATCCGGTCAATAATTCGGTAATTGATATGCAGGATGGCAGCACTCTAACTTTTGAAAATGAAACGATTGATGCATTTAACTCTGAACATCTCCGAAAAATTACGGTTGATGGTGACCCGGCAGAAGAAGGGATAAACATGTTAATTGGAACAGGCGTTGATGGATTTACTACTATCACTGCGGAGGCTGATCCTGTTATTCCAGATGATCTTTTAGTCTCATTTGAATCGGATGTCGATTCTGTAGAGGTTGGCCAGACTGTGAACTTGTCATGGGTCGTTGGTGAGAGTGTTCTTTCACTGACTCTGGACGATGGAACAACTACGAGGATGGTGGATTTTGACCAAGAAGATTTGGATGGAAATTTAGATGTGACACTCACAGAAACGACTACGTTTATCCTCCAGGCAATTAGTGAAGAAGGTACTGAGGAGGAGCTCAGTTTGAAGATATTGGTAAAGACAGGAGGAGATTCTGGAATCATTTGGACCGGTGCGAATGGGACTGATATATTTGAGGAAAGTAATTGGGACCTAACTAATTCCGATGTTGAGATCATTGATCCTAACGTCTCGATTGAGGATGATGTTTTTATTATTGATTCGATAGTTGAAATTCCTCAAGTGTCAGCCCAGCAACGTTTTCAAGTTGCCAGTGGTTATACAATTACTGTTGACAGCTCAACGATACGACTTACTGGAGGAAGTAATGATGGGATTGGCGGTCCTCCTGGATTTCGACTCCCTGCAGGTCCTGAAGGCCCTACGATGAATATAATCAATGGATCATCATATGAATCCTATTTTATTGTGAACGGCGTTCAGATGAATGTTGATGCAACCAGTTCAGCTACATTTGGCGGTCCAGGAAATCCGGTCAATATTTCGGCGATTAATCTTGAGCCTGGAGCATCACTCACCTTTTTAAGGGAAACGATAGATGCGTTCAATACGGAGCACCTCAGTAAGATCACTGTTGGTGGAGAACCGGCCGAAGAAGGGGTTAATTATACGATCGAATCTGACGGAGCCGAAGGCTGTGTGATCACGACAATCTCAGATGATCCTTTAAGGATAACTAATATTTCACGCGATATAGACGGCAATATTATCATTGAATGGAATGGTAAACCTGGAACTTTTTACGCGGTAGATTTTTCATTTACCTTGGAAGAGGGGAGCTGGGAGGAACTAATTGATTCTGTGACTGATGAGGCCGTAGATGACACTTTTGCCCCTGAGTCCAGGGTCATTTTTTATAGGATTCGCGAACAAGAATAGGTTCGTTGGAGCTAAATCGTGCCATTTGGCATCAAAAAGAAAAAAACTTTTGCAAAATAAGCCTCGCTCGTCTATTGAGAACTATTCTCAATAAATTCAATTCAAACAATCTCTCATGAAATCAGTTCGTCAATATTTCATTCTTATTACAAAACTGGCTTTTTGCACATTAGTTTTCCAAGCAGGCATTGCTAAATCGGCAGAAGTAAATGTGTATTCTCATCGCCATTATGAAGCTGATGACGCTTTGTATGCTAAATTTACCAAAGAAACTGGAATCAAGGTAAACATTGTTAAGGCTTCGGCTGATGCTCTCATAGAACGCATCAAGGCCGAAGGTGAAAGCTCACCTGCCGATATTCTAATCACGGCTGATGCTGGTCGATTAGTGAGAGCTCAATCTGCTGGAATATTACAGAAAGCTGAAAGTAAGATACTTGATAAGCAGGTCCCAGCAAACATGCGCGATGATTCTGGGCACTGGTTTGGTTTTACTGTTCGTGCTCGCGTTTTAATTTACTCGAAGGAGAGAATTAAGCCTTCCGATTTAAGTACTTATGAGGATTTGGCGGATCCAAAATGGAAGGGCCGACTCCTTGCTCGGTCCTCTTCAAATATTTATAACCAATCGTTACTTGCATCAATAATTGCAAATAACGGAAAATCCGAAGCCATAAAGTGGGCTTCTGCTGTCAGAAAGAACATGGCAAGACCACCAGAGGGAAGTGACCGTGATCAAATGAGAGCAGTGGCGGCAGGCATAGGCGATGTGGCTATTGCTAATACTTATTATGTAGGACTATTGGTAAATTCATCAAATCCTAAGGACAGAGAAGTAGCATCAAAGGTGGGCGTCTATTTCCCTAATCAAAAGGGCAGAGGAACTCATGTGAATGTGAGTGGTGGAGGACTGGTGAAGTGGTCAAAGAATAAGTCCAATGCGATAAAGCTTCTTGAGTTTTTAACTGGCCCCGCGGCTCAGGAGAAGTTTCCGGTAACAACTTATGAATTTCCTCTTCAGATTTCCTCGACTGATTCGGATCTGTTAAAGTCGTGGGGTAAATTTAAAGCCGACGCTTTATCTCTTTCTAAGCTTGGGGAATTGAATTCTGAGGCAGTTAAGGCTTTTGCGTTGGCAAACTGGAAGTAGTTTTTCACGTAATCGGTTCCTTTTAGTATTAGTACATTGCTCTATACCACTTAATAGTGGAGGCTATTGTGGCGATATGCATTCATGATTGGAACTGGCCAAAATATTAACCGTAAACGTTTATCTGCTTCGTGGTGGTTAATAGGTGCAGTTTTGGTTTCTTTGGTTCTGATTGCGCCTCTTAGTGTTATAGCTAAATCTTTAATTTCAGAGGCGGGAGAGGGTTGGAAATTAATCTCAGATTTGTTGTTAGCAGACTATATCAAAGGAACATTGATTATGATCATTGGCGTTGGGGCATTGACTCTGATCTTTGGGGTTGGTTCTGCGTGGGTAGTAACTGTCTGGGACTTTCCTTGTAAGAGGTTTTTTTCTTTAACTCTTATGTTGCCGATGGCCATACCGACCTATGTAATGGCCTATGGTTATTCATTTGTTAAATACGATGTGCGGGATCCTTTAATGATATGGGTCCGAGACCATTGGGGCTCAAATATCATGTCCCAGTCAACGGAAGCATTTAATCATTTCTTGGCGATACTGGTGTTGTCTTTTGCCCTTTATCCTTATGTCTATATTGCAGCTAGGATCGGATTTGCTGAAATTTCAGGTGCATACATTGAGAATTCTAGACTCTTGGGAAGAGGTCTTATGCGTAGCATGTTTAGTGTGGGGCTTCCCCTGGCCCGTCCGGCCATTGTCGGGGGGCTTCTCTTAGCGCTTCTCGAAGTAGTAAATGAATACGGTGCAATGAAGTATTACGGAATAGAAACATTAACTACCGGAATCTTTGTGAGTTGGACTGATCTTGGGGATAAAGATTCAGCCATACGTTTAGCGGGTGTTGCTATGGTCGTCGTGTTTTTTATTATTGTTGTTGAACGCGTGTTGAGGGGCAGAGCAAAATTTCATGCGCACAGAGCTTCATATGGTAACCTGTCAGGACCGACGAAGACGTCCATTGGCTCCTTCATTGCTTTTGCCTTTTGTGCAACCCTATTGCTTCTGTCATTTATTATACCTTTATTCAGATTGGCTTTGAATGCTTTTCATGGTTGGCGTGAAATTGATATATGGAAATTAGTTAGCGGCCCTCTAGGTGACAGTCTTTTGGTTTCTGGAATTGCGTGTGTGGTTATTATTGCTGCGGCACTAATTGTTACCTATGCGAAGAGGCTCTTTCCGAATATGCTAATGAAGTTACTTGGTAAGTTATGTATGCTGGGCTATGCTGTTCCGGGTGCTGTTGTTGCAATTTCCATACTCATCTATTTCTCTGACATAGGAAAATTAATAGGTTCAACAGGCAGTGATATTTCTTTGACTCGAATCATGTTCACCTTGACTCCGATTGGGCTCATTGTGGCCTATGCTGTAAGATTCATGACTCCGGCACTGGCTCCTATAGAAGCGGGAATGGGAAGAGTTAGCAAAAGTATGGATGAGGCATCCTCATTACTTGGTCGTTCGAGCTGGGGAGGATTTTACCGTGTACATTTACCTCTTCTGAGATTGCCTTTGCTTGGTGCTTTAATTGTTTTATTTGTTGATGTCCTTAAGGAATTGCCTCTTACATTGGTCCTGAGGCCACCTAATGTTGAGACTTTGGCGACGACTTGCTATGGATTAATCCAAAAGGAAGAAAGAATTGCTGATGGTTCACTCCCTGCTTTGATTTTAGTTATTGCCGGGTCGCTAGGTGTCTTGGCTTTACATGGCTTAATTCGTCGGCGAACTTTATATTAACAAAAGACGATGCCGGAGTCCCTTACAGTAGAGCAAATAACTAAGGTTTTCCCGAGAAACAACCGTCCAGCTTTGGATAAGGTATCCATTTCATTAGATGATGGTGAAATAATGGCGCTGGTAGGTGAGAGCGGTAGCGGAAAAACGACCTTGCTGAGAATTATAGCCGGGCTTGAACAGCCAGACAGCGGTAAAGTTACGATTGGTGGTAAAATAGTCTTTGGATCAGACTCAAAGACGGTGTTGCCGGAGGAGAGAAATATAGGATTTGTTTTTCAGGATTATGCTCTTTTTCCTCACCTGAGTGTAGAGAAAAATATTTTGTATGGATTACATAAGATCACTCGAAAATCCGAACGACATGAAAGGGCCTCTTATATTGTTGCTTTGGCTGGACTTGAAGGGTTGGAAAAGCGGTACCCACATGAGCTGTCTGGAGGCCAGCAACAAAGAGTTGCTCTTGCCAGAGCCTTGGCGCCAGAACCTAATTTTATTTTACTTGATGAACCCTTTAGTAATCTTGATCCTGTGCGAAAAGAGACGCTCCGAGATGAGTTAAGGACGATAGTTAAACAGAGTGGTGTTTCTGCACTCATTGTGACACATGATACTCGAGACGCTCTTGTCGTTGCGGATACGTTGGCAGTTTTAAAGGAGGGAAAATTACAACAAGTAGGCAGCCCTGAGCGGGTATATTTTCATTCTACAAGTGAATATACGGCAAGCCTTTTTGGAAAAGTTAACCGGATACCTTGCCAATTATTAGAGGGCGATGATGCGCCTAGTGGGGTCTCAGAAATTCTTGTTAGACCAGCTGACCTTGAGATTACTAAGGATTCTTCAGGCGATGGGCATATTGTTGGAAAAGTCGTTTCTTCAAACTTTAGAGGTGACTTTCATGAAGTGACTCTGGAGTGTAGTGTCAACTCATCAGAAACTGATAACGTTACCAATGTAACGATTTATGTGGGGCCTGAGCGTAGCCTGCAACTGGGTGATACTGTTACTGTTAGACGTTTGAGTCGATCCAAATCCTAGATTGGAACATCCAATAATTTGTCTTAATAAGATAAAATTGCATTATGTTTTAACAAGGTGCCGTTAGCTCTAGTCTTATATTTGCTGTTGAATCCAAATAGTACCAAACAAGATTTTCTCAATGGGAAATGGGAATATTCTACTAGGTATCAAACATGAACCCGGCAGTCTAAAGTAGCGGTTATTCTTCGGGTTTTTGGGGAAACGGTCATTATTATATAGTGCAATATGACTGTTTCCCCTTTTTAGTTTTATAGAATCACTGAAGCATTATTACTCAATGGCAACAGTGCCAGGACAGTCATAATCTATTATATAATTCCTGGATTCTTTGAAGATGAATTCCTTCAGGCTTAGTTTGAAGCAACCATTCTAGATCCGATTTTGCATTTTGTTCCTGTTTGTTTTGAATATTCAATATTGCTCTGCTTAATCTTTCTTGAGGGTCATCCGGATCTAGCTCGATCAGCAAATTTACATAATTTAGAGCATCAGAATATTCTTTATTATCTATTGTAATCCCTTTGAGGTTATAGATCATCCGCTTAACAATGGATAGATTGTCAGCTGCGCTGTATTCACTTGCTGACCCGGACCCTAATTGATTTTTGACGATCTGGTCAGCTTCATCCGAAGTGATATTTTTTCCGTTATTAAATGGATCAACAATTTTTCTTTTTCCTTCTTCATTGTAGAAAACGACAAAATGACCAGGAAGGCCAAGGCCTTTTAATTCCAGATTAATTCTTGAGGCCAGTTCTATAAAAATCACGGAAAGGGTTATTGGGATTCCTTCTCTGTCATCAATGACTTCGTTCAGATAACTATTGGATCGATTATAGTAATCTGTTCTGCTCCCGTGGTAACCATTGTCTTCGAAAAGATATTTGCTAATGGTATTAACTTTATTTTCTTTGCTGTCTTCGGGGTTGATAATATCCTTAAGATCCATTGCCATGCGGTTGATTTCACTATGGTAAATTTCGATATCGAGTTCTTGATTGTCATGTTGAGCAATTAACAGAGCGCAGAGAGCAAGGTCTGATTTCGCGCCTTTTGAGAGTTCATTAATTATTTTTTTTGTGATGTGTTTTCTGTGTACCTGATCGTGGATTCTTTTTAATGATTCAGTTGTGTTTTTGAGCTCTTTAATTTTCTTTTTCAACAGGGATTTACTTGCAATCACATCACTATCTAATTCTGAGATTGCTTCATTATTTATTGGATCTTGTATCAAAATATCAATTTGCCGGTTCAATTCCGTGATTGTTTCTTTTGGTGTTATTTTTGGTGACAGGTCTTTACCGATTTCGAAATGTTTAAACTCTGCCTCAGTTGACCGGAACTTTGCGAGGCCTGCTTTTCCTCCACGCAACACGGTATCATTCAGTTCACAGATTTTTTCCCCGTTCAGATAACCAATTATTTTTTCCTCTTCTACCCTGACCCTGAGCCTGTTCCATTCTTCAGGACGATACAATTGCGTAGACACCTGATCTAATATTGACCAGGACAGAACATCAGGTCCTTCAAAACGTGTTAGGCGGATGTTCCCCTCACTAGGATAAAAACCGTAATGTTTGTTATTTCCGTCCGATTCAAAGATCAAACCCGCTGCACCGCTTTGTTCGGTTAACCTTACTTCGACTTTAACCTCATAAGGTAATTTAGGGATTTCCTTTTGAAAAATACAAAGTGATCGGCCTCCGAATCCGCTCCCTGGCTTTGTAACCATAATTTTTCCTGCACGTTGCTTCCAATTAGCTCCCATCATGGGTTTCCAGATTGCTGAATTCAATTGACCGATTGTCAGCCAATTCTTCATGGCTATTTGGTTTGGTTTCTCGAGTAGTCGGATAAGATCTCGGACAGGAATGGCGAAACCAAGATTCTCAGTGATTGCTGATTTCATATTTAGAATACCTTGAACGTTTCCTTTCGTGTCCATCAGCGGTCCGCCGCTATTTCCTGGTTCGATCGGAATTGCAATTTGTATTAAGGAAGATCCTTCGATTTCTCTCAGACCGGATATAATTCCGCTAACCACGCTGAATTCGAGGCCCTGCGGATTGCCCATGGCAATGACTTTAGTCCCTTGTTTGGCAGTGTCCTCTTTAGCAAGCGCCAGCTCGATTAGATCCTTTGCTTCTATTTTAAGAATTGCCAAATCGAGTTTCCGATCCCAAGCAAATATTTCAGTAACTTCATATTCTTTACCATCCTCGAAACGGACTTTAATTGGTCTGGATTCTCCAATCACATGTGCACATGTTGCAATTAGCCCATCCTTTGAGATCACAAATCCGGTTCCGGTTCCGGATACTTTTCCATCTCTCCCTTCTTGTGTGATAACAACTATCGATGAGCGTTTTTCCTTTGCTAATAATTCTGCTGTTTTGTCTTCAGCTTTTATGATCGGCAACTCGTTGAGACCGAAAGGATCCTCCTCTTCATTTTGTGAGAAACAGACCGAATGGTATGTTAGAAATAATATAAGAATGGCATGTTCCAGAAATCTAACCATATATAGATTCTAGACCAACTGGCCTTCCAGTGCTAGCACAGAGAGCAAGTAGCCGAAATTTTATAATTCAGATGCCGCATCTAATATTATTTCTTCAGTCGTTTTCCAATCAATGCATTTGTCAGTGATGGATTGCCCATACGTTAATGAATCTACTGGCTGAGGAAATTTTTGGCTACCGCTGATAAGATTAGATTCCAACATTGATCCAATCACATTCTTGTCTCCAGCCGAACGTTGGGAAATAATATTTCTGAATACTTCAGGTTGGTTCTCATGATTTTTTCCTGAATTGTCATGACTCGCGTCGATCATTATTGCCGGCTGGAGGCCTTTTTCTTCTAATTGTGATGCGGCGGTTTTAACGTGTTCGGATTCATAATTGGGCCCGTTTTCCCCTCCGCGCAGTATTATGTGGCAGTACGGATTTCCATTGGTAGAAACGGCAGACGCGATTCCTTCCCGGCTGATTCCAAGGAAAGTTTGGGGGCTCGTTGCGGCTTTTATTGCATTAACAGCAGGCACGACTGATCCATTTGTCGCATTCTTAAATCCTAGCGGCATCGATAAACCGGATGCCATTTGTCTATGCGTTTGAGATTCTGTGGTGCGTGCACCGATCGCTGACCAGCAAATCAAATCGGCAATGTACTGGGGAGTTATAGGATCGAGAAGTTCTGTGGCTGTGGGTACTCCGCAATCTATCACCTTGCTCAGGAATGAGCGAGCCCTCCGAAGTCCTTCCGGGATATTATCGGTACCATCGAGGTCAGGATCCATGATCAGACCTTTCCAGCCGACGGTGGTCCTTGGTTTCTCAAAATAGACCCTCATCACTAAGAGTAATTTGTCCGCAACTTTAGCCGCCAAAGAAGATAGCCTCTCCGCATATTCTTCCCCGGACTCTAGGCAGTGAATTGAACATGGGCCAAGAATGACAAGTAATCTTGGATCCTTGCCGAAAATTATTTCTCTTATCTGTTCTCGTGATTTTGCCACGAACTGGGCCTGCTCATCTGTTCTTTGAATTTCATGGCACAGTAATGCCGGTGCTGGTAGAGGAACGTTAGAATCCACGTTCAGATCTGAAACTCGGGAAATGGAAGAGGAGTTCATTGGGAAATTATTAACTTAGAGCCTTAAATGAGTGCAGATTATTGAAGAATAAATCACTCAAAGGAGGAAGAAGCGACTGGTTGTCTCGTCGATGGGTTCTTTTCCACAGGTATGGCCTTAGGGGCAGGTTTTTGGTTTTTTGTTTCTCCCTCATTTTTTTGGAGGGAGTCAGATGATTCCGATGAATTTGGGGGGACCCGTTGCTCACTTTCTGTGTTTAACGTTTCAGCAAAGGATTCTTCTTCTGGGCCAGTTCCTGAATCAAACTTTGCCGGAGCGTAAAGCTCAGGATTAACCATTTTGGCACTTTGCCCCCTATCAGAATTAATAAAAACAATTAATGGAATACCAATGAGCAGTAAAGTGATTGCTACGGCCAGGCTCATAGGTGAAGAAGCTTCAATCTTCNTTTCCTCAATATCATAAAAGTCTTTGTTGGCCGCTGCTCCATTAAGATAAATTGCTTTCTGGTCATTCGGAGGCAAGAGATCCTTTATTTCATGGAAACATTNCTTGAAATCNATTTTTAATGAATTGCAATAAAGTTTTATGAAGCTCTCTGCATAAACATTATTTGGAAACAAGGAATAATCATTGTTTTCAATTTGTTGAATTCTCTTGGCGGGGATCCGTGTAAGTGTAGCCATGTCCTCGATCGTAAGATCGAGACGTTCTCGAGCTTCGGTCAGTCTGCTGCCGATACTGGTTTTCATGGTTCCTTGGACCCGAAAACATTGAATGCCACTTCGTTGTGGGGGGATAATAATCTCCGGGAAGATGATCCTATACGATCTAATTTGCCAAATCGACTAAAATCTCTCTTGGCTTAGCTCCATCACCCGGACCAATAATGCCTCGCATTTCCAGAATATCCATCATTCTTGCTGCGCGAGTGTAACCGAGACGAAGTCGTCTCTGTAGCAAGGAAGTTGATGCTCTGCGTTCAACCTGAATGACTTCTAGGCATTTTTCGATGATTTCTTCATCCTCCTCGGACACCTCTTCATCTTCTCCAGTGTTGCCATTTATGCTATCTTCGATTTCCTGTGCGAATATGGGGCTAGCTTGCTCTGAACAGAAATTGACGACTGAAGTACACTCGTTGTCCGTGATGAGTGCGCCTTGGGCCCTTTGAAGTTGGGCGCTTCCCGGTGGCAAGTAGAGCATGTCTCCTTTACCGACAAGTTTTTCTGCGCCTTTATTGTCTAAAATGACGCGACTATCTAGAGAAGAGGATACCTGAAAAGCTATTCTTGACGGAATATTTGCTTTGATTATTCCGGTCACAACGTCCGCTCTGGGGGTCTGCGTTGCTATTATCAGATGAATTCCAGCTGCCCTTGCCTTTTGAGCAATTCTTGCAATTGCCTGTTCAACGTCTGCCGGAGCAGTCTGCATTAAGTCAGCCAACTCATCGATGATTACAACAATGTAAGGGAGTCTTTCAGGAATTTTTTCCTCAACTGCATCATCTACAGAATTTACGATGTCCTTGTTCCTGAGATGCTCTTCTTTACTGACCGCTGAGTCACCGCCAACTATGTCATCACTGTGCACCTGAGGTTTTGATTCGTCAGGTTCACTGCTAGATTGATCCTCGGTGTTCACTTCGTGCCATTCTCCTGNCTTTTCTCCTTCCTCATATTCGACCTCGACNTCGACCTCCTCATATTCATATTCCCATTCACCGCCTTCTTCTGGATCTTTGCTTTNGGCTATCTCTTTTGTTGTATTAAAATCCAATTTGGATTGGCCGCTAGCATCGAAAAACTCATCATGATCATCTTCGGTTTCACTGTTTTGATCTCTCGAATTGAAGGCGTCAAAGTTTCGGATATTAAGTTTAGCAAATAACTGATACCGCCTTTCCATTTCGTTCACTACCCATCGCAATGCTAATAATACTTTTTTCGAATCCGTCACTACCGGAACGATCTGATGGGGCAGATCGTTATAGATCTGCATTTCGACGACCTTAGGATCGATCATTATGAANCGAAGTTCGTCAGGAGTGAATCTATAAAGCATGCTTGCTATTATTCCATTAATGCAAACCGACTTTCCGGCTCCAGTGGCACCTGCCACAAGGAGGTGCGGCATTTTTGCAAGATCACCGATTACCGTTTTTCCGTAAACATCTTTGCCCAGAGCTATTGGGATTTTATGCTGAGGATCCGTGAATCCAGGATCTTCAAAAAGTTCTCTCAGCGCGACCGTGACTTTTTCATTATTTGCTATTTCTATGCCCACTGTGTCTTTCCCTGGAATAGGGGCAAGAATATTGATTCTTTCTGCCTTCGTTGCTCTTGCGATGTCTGCCTCAAGTGCTGTGATTCTATTTACTCTTAGTCCTTTGCTTGGATAGATTTCATATCGAGTGACTGTTGGTCCNCGAGTAATGTCCCCCGCAGTCACATTCACGTTAAAATTATCTAATGTTTCGACTATTGTTTTCTNGGTCTGAATTAAAAGGTTCTTATCAGTGGGCTNTCGGTCTGACTGGCTTTCGTAATTGAGTAGGTCAATGTCGGGGAGCTTGTATCCGGGAAACTCGACTTCTTTCGGCGCTGAAAAGTCCGATCCATTGACCCGGTTCCCTGCCGATTTGTTTGCNGCTAGGACTTCCGCTATTGATGGCTTACGTTCTGTATTCTGTTCTGCTGATCTGACTGAAGCATCATATATTTTTGGCTCGGCTATTACCACTTCTTCCTCAGTGTCTATATCCGCANTTTTTTCCGTCACGGTTTCCTCAGAAGAATCTTCTGGGGGCGGAGTTTCTTTCTTTGCTTCTTTTGACTTTTCCTTTTGATCCAATTGAATGGTTTTCCCTATCTTTTTTTCTATTCTTCGTTGCTCTTTTTCCAACTTCTTTTTCTGTATCAAGAGCCGGTCATTTTCATTGGCCTTGGAATAGGTCCTGTTTTCACGCCACTTCTCTANAGATTTGTATAAGGATACGAGTGCTTGAAGGATCTGGCCAGGATGGACTCGCGTGATCAATAATGCCGCGGCACAGTAAGCGGCTGACATTATTATGAAAGAGCCAACGTTGCCGGTCATTCCGACAAATTTGTCACCAACATATTCTCCAATGATTCCTCCGGTCCCTGAAATGTTGAAGGGTCCAGATTGAAGGAACCATTTCTGGTAATGCATGAGGCAGCAACCTGATACTAAGAGTATACCTAATCCCAAGAGTGCAATTTTAGATGTACGCGCTTTTTTGAGCAATCGTGCAACTCCAAACCAAATCATGATTGCTGGTATCAGATAGCTAGTCACTCCAATTGTATAAAATGACATTCCNGCCCAAGTTGCGCCCGGAGGTCCCAAGTAATTAATTGCCGGTCTTGTTGGATTTGCGCTGTGGCTGAAGGGGACCCATGCGGGCAGATCGTTTAATGAAAATGAGACGAGTGACAAAAGATAAAGAAAACCAAATCCTATTAGGCCGAGGCTCAATAAGTGNGAATTTGAAAGTTCAAATTCCTTGCGCCGTTTACGTTTGGTATTTGCCATTAAAAATTATTAAAACCTTTGNGGATTNACGCCGATTTTATAAATTATTTGCTAATCCTTTATAGAAATTAGGCGAAATTAGATAATAATCAAAAAATATCTGATTTTCATAATAATTAACATTTATTATATTTTGACTGATTTACTCTTAATTTTCCTAAAATGGCCAGAACCTGGCCGTGTTAAGACGCGCCTAGCCATTGATGTCGGGGCTAATGAGGCGTGCAGAGTTTATAAAATTCTNGTTCGAAAAATCATTCAGAGAATTTCACCGGCTTTTAATCAATTAGGCCAAATTTGCTGGGTATTTGATCCTATTGCGAAAGAAGANCAAATTCGGGGATGGATTGATAAAGAATTGAAAAACACNGNTATTAGTGATCCAAAGAACCATTTTTTTTGGTCCCAATCCGGCGGTGATTTGGGTGACCGTTTGCAAACTGCTTTTAAAAGGGGCTTTTCCCTAAACTATGAGAGGATAGTTGCTATAGGCACTGATTGCATTGAGCTGGATTCCACGACCATAGAACAAGCATTGGTCAGTTTGTCTAGTGAGCGATCTATAGTATTAGGACCATCTTATGATGGGGGCTATTATCTTGTTGGAATGAGAAGCCATTTAGGTATTCCTTTATTTAGGAATATTTCCTGGAGCACTTCAAAGGTCCTNAGGCAGAGCCTTGATCAAGCCATTTCACTGGGCTTGGAATATACTTTATTGGAACAATTCAATGATGTGGATACTTTGGACGATTGGAATTCAGTGAGGTCATTAATTGAATGAATTTTAATGAAGAGATTATTCATTCAGTATTGAGATTAATAGTTTCATGGGTCATTCTGTNGGCAATAATTTAACATATTTTACTTAATGCCTTCTACTTCCGGATTATCTCGTCGTAAATTTTTAAAGTCTAGTGCCTTGAGCGCTTTTGCCTTTCAAGTTGTTCCTAGCCGCGTATTCGGTGCCAATGAACGTGTTGCTGTTGCAGGGATCGGGGCAGGTGGAAAAGGAGCCAGTGATATAGCTGGTGCAAATGGGGCAGGAGCAGACATCGTGGGCCTGTGTGATGTTGATGCCGGTAGGCTCAATGGTGCCGTAAAAAAATACCCAGGATCTAAGGGGTTCTCAGATTACCGGAAATTACTTGATGAGTTGGGTAAGAGCATCGATGCGGTCACTGTTTCGACTCCCGATCACATGCATTTTCATGCTGCATTGAGAGCGATTCAGATGGGTAAACACGCATATGTTCAGAAGCCTTTGACTCATTCTATATGGGAAGCAAGAACACTCACGATTGAGGCCGCTAAAAACAAAGTCATAACACAAATGGGGAATCAGGCCCACGCGGGGGAGCCCATTCGTCGTGCCGTTGAACTTATAAGGGCAGGAGTCATTGGTAAGGTTAAGGAGGTTCATGCATGGACGAACCGGCCCATTTGGCCTCAGGGCCTTAAGGAGGCGCTTCCTGCCCAGGAGATACCAAAGAGCATGGATTGGGATCAGTGGATAGGACCAGCTCCTATGCGGGATTATAATTCAGGCTATGCTCCATTCAAGTGGAGGGGCTGGTGGGACTTTGGCACTGGCGCATTAGGGGACATGGGGTGTCACATCATGGACATGCCTTTCTGGGCCCTTGATCTTAAGCACCCAGTTGCCGTTGAAGCTAAGCAACAGGGAAATTCAATNCATGCCGGACCGAATAAATCAGTTGTTACTTATACTTTTCCTGAAGGTAAGTATAACCATAAAATGCCTTATGTTTGGTATGATGGAGGTCATATGCCTGAGGCTTCTGTCTTTGAGGGAACCATTGTGAATCCATCCAATGCGAAAAAATTTGATCTCATATTAATTGGAGATAAGGGCAAATTCCTATTTAACCGTAACAGTCAGAAGTGGAAAACAACTCCCGAAGACCTCATTGAGAGCGTTAATCCAGACAAGACAATACCGAGAGTGAAGAATGAGGATCAGGAGTGGATCGATGCGATTCGTGGAGTAGGTAGCGAGCCTCTTTCAGGATTTGCGCATTCTGGTCCTTTCACGGAGACGGTGCTCTTGGGTAATCTTGCAGTCAGGCTCGGCAAGAGAATTGAATGGGACGGGCCGAACCTCCGTGCCACGAACGCACCCGAAGCGGCTTCAATCATCAAGAGGCAGTACCGCAAGNNTTGGGAAGTTTAATTAAGACTGTATTTTTATTTATCCTCTCAAGGCAGATAATTGAAATTAATATACATTTTTTTGAGTTTGGCTTGCCTCTTTTGTTTTCCTAACTGTAAAACAAAAGACAATGAGTTTGGCATTCCTCCTGACCGGGCATTAAAAGGCCCTCGTTTATTTTCTGGAGAATATTCTCGTAAGTGGAAAGAGACCAGAGCCCGTTGGGCAGAGCGGGAAGATGAGAAATTCAACCAGATGTTTGAACGGATCAAAGGTGACCGTTAAGGGGAAAGGTTCTTTGAAGAAAAATTATACGAGTTCCATTGCTTTATGAGCAACGCCAATTGCTGCGGCATAGTCTCCACCAATGGCCCAATCGAATCTGGTAGTGACTCCGTGAGGAGGTATCGGTGAATGCACGTAAAAGGCGGGGGCCCTTTCCTCGAACCCGAGTCTGACATTTTCTAGATACCAGTCACGGAACCCAGTCTCCGCCAAACCGCCGCCAATCACAATGAGGCCAGGATCCAGTTCACTTGCTTGGTCGCCCATTGCCCATCCTAATATGTATGCCTGTCTCTGAAAAAGAGATCTGGCCAGAGGATCTTCATTTTCGCAGTAGTCNCGTAACTGAAAAGCCTTTTCTTCAATGCTAATTTGTTCTTGTGCGAGTGGGTGGCTAGAATTTTCGCTTTTTTCCAATTCAATTTTGAGGCGCCTTCTAAGAGCGACCAGTGATACCCAGGCCTCGAGGGAGCCTGGTCCCTTGCCTGCGCATTCTGGGAGACTCCCNTCCTCTTCCCTGAAAGGGACAGAGATGGCTCCTATTTCCATCGCCAAGCCATTGCAACCTTCATATAATTGTCCTTTTCCAAGTACGAATCCTCCGCCGAGCCCGGTCCCCGGTGCCACAAAAAGCAACGGGCCGCCGTGCCCNGGACGCAGGATCCATTCACCGTANGCCGCAGCGTTACCGTCATTAGTCATATAACATGGACGGTGNATTTCCTTAGAAAATTCGTCTCGAATGTTCGTGCCTACCCAGTCTTCATTCAGGTTCGCCTGTCCCCATATTACTCCGTCAGAGGACGGGGCCGGAACGTCTATCCCTACAGCTGTAATATTGGAATGTTCAATGGAATTATCCTCGCATAACTGATCAATGGCNGNNCGTAANTGNTTGAANGTTGCCTTGTANCCNTCNCTNCCATGTGAACGAACCTCTACCCCATCACCGACTTGTCTGCCACTCTCATTGAGCAGTGCAGCTTTTACTGTAGTGCCGCCGATATCTAATCCGACGAAATGAGCCGATCCTTCCATCGGATAATGAATTTTTTATTAGTGNTATGCTTGTTTGATGATTGTTTTATCTACAGACAACAAATCATCACATGCTTGTCCGACTCTGGCAGACATAGCTTCTTCACCTGCCTTGAGGTAGGANCGNGGATCGTATACTTTTTTGTTNCCGATTTCTCCGTCNACTTTAAGGACCCCATCNTAATTACTGAGCATGTGTCCAGCTATGGGTCTGGTGAAAGCGTACTGAGTGTCCGTGTCCACGTTCATTTTTACTACTCCGTAGTCAAGGGTTTCTCTTATCTCTGACAAGAGGCTTCCGGATCCTCCATGGAAAACGAGATCAAATTCTGAACTGTTTCCGTACTTTTCCTGAACAGCACTTTGGCCATCTTTCAATATTTCCGGTTTGAGTTTTACTGCGCCGGGTTTGTAATGGCCATGAACGTTGCCGAACGTGGCAGCAAAAGTAAAGCGTCCAAGATCAGCCAAGGCTTCATGAACAGCAACCATGTCCTCAGGAGTGGTATAAAGGTCCTCGTCAGGAGTGTCTTCTGATCCAGCGGCTCCATCTTCTTCACCGCCCACGACCCCGGCTTCGACTTCAAGAATGATTTCGTGCTCTGCACATTTCTTCAAATAGGTTTGCGAAATGGCCATNTTTTCATCTAACGGGAGAATAGACGCATCGAGCATATGGTTTTGGAATAGGTTATTTTCTCCTTTTGCCCTTCTAGCTGCGGTCGCCTCAATTAATGGATCTAGAAAGGATTCTGCAGTTTCAGGTTGGCAGTGATCAGTGTTAAGTCCAATGAGGACGTCATATTGTTCTGCAAGAGCATGAGCTGCTTCTGCAAGAATAATAGTGCCCTTTGTTGCGTCTTTATTATTTAATCCAGAGGCAAACTGTCCGGCACCAGTTGAGAACTGAATGATACCATCAGATTTATTGTCCGCGAATCCTTTTAACGCTGCATTTAGTGTTGTGATACTTGAGCAATTAATGGCTGGATAGGCGTAACCACCCTCTTGGGCGGCATCTAACATGGTTGCGAATTGTGATGGGGTTGCTATAGGCATATTGGCCGCGAAGTTAGTGGTTTGTTCCCTTCGCGTCAAGGTTAGGTAGATGCATAAGCTTGCGCATGGCAAAAAGACGGCTAATCTGCACGGATTTACTAGCAAATTTGAAGTAGAAAGATCCAATTAATATGTCAAAGAAAATCGCATTCTTAACTGCTGGAGGCATTGCTCCCTGCTTATCTTCATCCATTGGTGCTCTAATTGAGCGGTACAATGAACTTATTCCTGATGCCGAACTGATAGGATATCTTAACGGGTACCAGGGACTTCTTCTGGGGAAGTCCATTACCTTCAGCGAAGAGGTGAAAAAAAATTATGATGTTCTTTTTAATTTTGGCGGCAGTGCCATTGGAAACAGTAGAGTGAAGTTAACCAATGTTAAGGACTGCACGAAAAGGGGTCTGGTCAATGAGGGGGATGACCCTCTGCAGATTGCAGCTGAGCAACTTAAGACTGATGATGTTGATATCCTNCATACGATTGGCGGAGATGACACGAATACGACNGCTGCGGATTTGGCAAAGTATTTGGAGGATAATGGTTATGGTCTGACAGTCGTCGGTCTGCCCAAGACAGTCGATAATGATGTTTTCCCAATTGATCAGACACTTGGCGCATGGACAGCAGCAGAGCAAAGTGCATTATTTTTTGAGAATGTTGCAAATGAGAACACCACGAGTACGCGTCAGCTCATAATTCACGAAGTAATGGGGCGTCATTGTGGATGGCTCACGGCTGCCGCGGCTAGTGATTATAGGAAGCGATTGGATNATTATAGGTGGTTGCCTGAAATTAATGTGTGTAGAGAGAGGTGGGATGTGCATGCGGTCTGGATCCCGGAAATGGAACTCGATCTTGAATCCGAGCTCGTTCGACTCAATCGGCTCATGGACGATAATGACTGTGTGAATATTTTTTTAAGCGAGGGTGCGGGAACCGATGCTATTATTCGCGAAAAAGAGGCCGCTGGAGAAGAATTGCGGAGGGACGCTTTTGGTCACGTGAGGCTCGACGAGCTGAATCCTGGGAAATGGTTCGCTGCGAGGCTTAAGGATTCTCTNTCAGCTGATAAAGTATTGGTGCAGAAGAGCGGTTATTTTGCACGAGCAGCAAGGCCAAATGAAAGGGACCTTGAACTGATAAAGAAAAGCGCCGCTGCAGCAGCTACAGCAGCGTTAGCTGGACAGAGCGGAGTCGCTGGTCTNGATGCTGACAATCAGGGGGAAATGTCGATCATTGATTTTCAAAGGATCGCTGGTGGCAAACCATTTGATATTGATGAGCCCTGGTTTGGCGAATTATTGTCGTCTATCGGTCAGCCAAAGACCGGTAAGGTCGCAGCTCACTAAATAATCTCAGATCTATCAATCGAGAGACTTGTACCAATCCCAGTGCTCTTCTTTGAGTTGCTCTATCGTTGGTATGGGGAAAAATAGTAATTCTTTGTGATGAGCTATCCAAAAACCNGTGCGGTGTTTTGTGAAGGGGATCCGTCCGAAAGCAGCATCCAAGCTGATTCCTTTTAGGCCCTTTTCAGGTTTTGATTTTGCCTCAAGAATTTGTTCGCGGAGTTTATGTGCGTGGACGTTGGGTATAGGAGATTTGTGGAAAGGATCTGCTTCGAGTTCTGTGAGGAACTCATCAATATCAAAATCGATCTGATTGAATAAAACTTTAGGAGCCGATTTCGGCTGATTGGGATCAGTGATGTGTTCGCCAAATTCTAGGGGTGTCATCCAGGAAAGAACGATCGATCTCATTGGTGCAAGTTCTTGGAAGGTCCTTAGATAGCCTGGGTCATGTTCTTTTTCATAAGGGGCACTTTCCAATCTTAGTGTTTTGCCGATNGTCGATGTGACATAGAGTTCCTTGAATGCAGAAAGATCAATGTGCTCAAGAACCCTGTAAGTTGCCAAAAATTTGGTTCGTTTTGGTGCCCCTGATGCGTCAGGCTTAACCTCATCAATGTATTTATCTATGTTAAGGAAATCATGCCTATAATTAATATCAATCTCAGCAAAGATGACCTGACCATGGAAGTAGCGTGAGCTACCAAGGGTATAGTGTTTTCCAAATTCATCCGGTGGCAGGTTCGAAGCTACTAGAGCATAGTTCGGCCACATGATGACGTAGAGGTGTTTCTCGACGGCATTTTCCATAATAATCGATTCTCTTTTATTCTGCTTATGTCAAGCACGGGTAATATTCTTAGCTATTATTACAATATGAGGCGATTCCACTAGCAATTTCTTGGGCCAAAATGTCTCTGAACCAGCTCGAGGCACATCTGGTCCCCTCCCACCGATTGCTAATAAAGCCGCATTCGACGAGAGCAGCTACACCTTTCGTTTTAGTTAAGACTGCGTAATGATATTTTTTACTGCCGCGATCATTGGTATTAATGCGTCTGGCTAAACGGTTCTGAATGCTCTTGGCCAGTTTTTTTCCTTTTGAGCTAATATAAAACGTTTCGATCCCCTTCACCGAAGAATTTGTGTGCGCATTGAAGTGAATGCTTACGAAGATAGAATCTGAATACTTATTGGCTAGGTATGCCCGGTCTTTGATTGATATGAATCGATCTGTTTTGCGAGTCATTGCGACCGTGATCCCTTTCTTCTTTAATAGAGATTCGACTCGTTTTGCGACATCAAGAGTTAAAGTTTTTTCAGAAATACCGTACCAGTGAGCGCCTTTGTCCTTTCCTCCGTGCCCGGCATCTAAGATGACTGTTTTTGCATCTGCAAATTTTAGACAGAAAAACCAAACGATAATGAGAGTTTGAGAGTATTGGATGAGGCGGGTCTTCGTTTGCAAAGCTTATTATAAATTAAATAAAATAAATATTTAAGATAACCTAAATATAAAAATGGGCAAGGTGGAGATATTGTTTCGATATTTCGATTTATAATAATATTAGGTTTTTTTCTGAAGGAGTTTGAAAAAGATCTACGATGGAGTATTTAAGATCCACTCTATTAGGATTGATTAAGCAAATGTTTTCGATACTAGCAAACTTTCTTGTCGATGGCGGCATACCAATTTCACTTGTATTGGGTGCGATAGGACTTGTCGTTGCCATTCTTTTGATTCGTTCAGTTGTTAAACAGTCCGTTGGCACAGAACTGATGCAAAAAGTGGCAGGTGCCATTCAGGACGGAGCAAAGGCTTACCTGAACCGCCAGGTGAGGACTATTAGTATTATTTCTTTGGGCATTGCTCTGGTTCTGTTTCTTATGTCGCANGCCGAAAAAGTTCATGGCTCTATGCCTGTTGGATTTTTGATAGGTGCGATTTTTTCATTAGCGGCCGGATACATAGGGATGNGGATTGCTGTTATGGCGAATGTCCGGACCACTCAGGCCGCTACTGAAGATGAACACAAAGCACTAAATGTTGCTTTCAATGGAGGCGCTGTGACTGGTCTTTTGGTAGTTGGACTGGCCCTTTTGTCGGTCGGTATTTTCTATCTAGTCATGGGAAAAATCAGTCCTAACGATCCGAAGGCGGTAGTGGACAGCTTAGTTGGGTTGGCTCTTGGTGCTAGTCTCATCAGCGTGTTCGCGCGGCTAGGCGGCGGCATTTACACGAAGGCCGCGGATGTCGGTGCTGATTTGGTAGGTAAGATTGAGCAGGGACTAGATGAAGATGATCCACGTAACCCCGCAACCATTGCAGATAATGTAGGTGATAATGTGGGTGACTGTGCGGGAATGGCTGCGGATGTTTTTGAAACATATGCAGTGAGCCTCATCGGAGCATTATTATTGGGCACTTTAAATACTTCCATTGAAGGAGCTCAGGCCGCAGCGTTGACATTACCATTCTTGCTAGGAGGNATTGCTATCATTGGTTCTATACTTGGTGTNCTTTGGGTTAATTTTCGCAGAGCAGGTGCCGCTAGGGTCCTCATGGAGGGGGTATTTGTTGCTTCTTTGTTTTCAGCTTTGGTCTATTGGCCTGCTTGCACATGGATAGTGCCCGAAGGGGGGCTTGAAATGAAGAGTGATACATATAGCGGCCTTGATTTGTTTGGTTGTGCATTAGTTGGGATCGTTATGACGTTTGCGATTGTTCTTATCACAAATTATTACACTGCGACGCAGTACAGGCCCGTGAACAAAATTGCCAAGGCTTCCCAGACAGGCCACGCGACTAACATCATTGCGGGACTTGGTGTTGGGAATATGGCAACGGGCCTTCCGGTAGCTCTCATCTGTGCTGCGATATGGATTAGCCATTCATTGGCTGGTTTGTATGGGATTTCTATTGCTGTAATGGCCATGCTTGCCTTAGCTGGAATTATCGTGTCCCTAGATGCTTTTGGTCCGATAACAGATAATGCTGGAGGCATTGCTGTGATGGGTGACTTGCCTGCGATCGTTCGTGAAAGGACTGACGCGCTTGATGCTGTCGGTAATACGATGAAGGCAGTAACGAAAGGTTACGCTATTGCATCCGCAGGTGTCGCTGCGTTGGTCCTCTTTGGTTCTTATTTTCTGGAATTAGAAGATCATATAAAACAGACAGTGACATTTTCGCTTAAGGATCCCGAAGTGATTATTGGGATGTTCATTGGCGGTTTATTGCCATTTATTTTTACGGCTTTGAGCATGGATGCGGTGGGACGTGCGGCCGGTGCTGTGGTCGCCGAAGTNAGGCGTCAGATCAGTGAACGCCCTGGNATCATGGAAGGTAAGGACGAACCCGAATATGCCAGATGCGTGGACATTGTGACAAAGTCAGCCCTTCGGGAGATGATAATTCCGGCCCTTTTACCTGTCGTTGTCGTTTTTGTTGTCTCTGCCATTCCGGCCCTATCTTATAAAGCGCTAGGTGGTGTCCTTGTTGGTACTATCGTAACTGGTCTGTTTGTGGGATTATCAATGACTGCGGCCGGAGGAGCTTGGGACAATGCTAAGAAAATGATTGAGGATGGAGCTTATGGAGGAAAGGGTTCAGAAGCTCATGCNGCTTCAATTACCGGTGACACTGTGGGGGACCCTTACAAGGACACTTCGGGACCTGCTATTAATCCAATGATAAAGGTCACTAACATTGTAGCGATCCTTGCCATTAAGGTNTTTTTCTAAAAAGCTTATTATTTAGGATATTCTATCCTCCGAAACCTCCCCGGCGGTTCCATTGCCCGCGGCCCCATCCTCCGCGACGTCCGAATCCACCATTCTCGAGTCTTTCATTATATTTTTCTGTCTGATCAGCATTTAGAACTGAACGGATCGCATCTTCTTTTGAAATGTCTTCTGCATTTGCTGATTCGGGCAAGGTTGCTGAGATTCCTTCGATGGCCATCGACTCATCATACTCTGAGGATTTCTGTACCAGTATNCCAAAGACCTGATCTTCTTGTTCCTCAGTCAGCTCTAAGGTCCTGTTTAATCTATCTAATTCAGAAGTTGCCTGTCTCTGAACGCGGGTCGTTTTTTCAACNAGCTGTTCCCTTTCATAAAGTGCGTACTGATCATCATTAAGTTCTGCCTTCATTATTTCATCAATTTTCGGTTCGTTTTGTGACCAGAACTCGCCCTGAGATTCCATAATTTCACCGAAAGAACGGTTCTCGTCATCGAGCTGGCTCTGGAACCGTTTCGTTTCATCTTGAACCATGCTGACTAATTTGCCTTGAATTGATTCGGCTTGATCGTCAGAGAGACCGAGCTTTTCTTTTTGTTTTTCTACTTCTGAGGAAATCATTCTGTCAGCTCCTCTGCTCATGGCTCCAGCAAAACCCTTCATTAATTTCCTTGCCTCGGGACTGTTCAGGAGTTGAGCGAATGCTTCTTCTGGCCCTTCAGGCTCCTCATCTTCCGGATCTTCCAAATCTTCATTTATTTTAAATGGTGTATTTTTCGGNTTNCTCGGGACGTTGCTGATCAGATTTGATGTACTTGAATTGGAACCNGTCTTCTTGCCCTTATTTTCGATTTCCGAAGAGCTTTGATTGGAAGAGGTTGCTTTTTGACTTTCCTTATCCGTTCTGAGTAGGGCCATGACTCCCAGTCCCAGAACAAAGGACAGTGCCATGAACATAATTAATTGAGTCGTTTTCATAATTTGCTGTATCGTAATATATTCTATAAGACGCGTTTTCTACAATTGCTTATATAGTTAAACGCTAAATTGCTCAAAGTTTGTCTTTTTTTATCTAGGTAGCTCTGATTGTTAAGANATCTTCTGTAATATCTGCTAAAATTTGATCAGATAAACTTGTAATTCGTTGTTAATTGCAGTATTTCTCGCGCCCATGAAAATTGACACTCTATGTTTGCACGGTGGTCATGCGCCTGATCCAACGACCAAGGCACGGGCCGTATCACTTTACCGGACATCTTCTTTTGTTTTTGATTCGACTGAACACGCTGCGAATCTTTTTGCCCTCAAGGAATTAGGAAACATTTATACCCGCTTAATGAATCCAACCACAGACGTGCTGGAAAAGCGTGTTGCTTTACTGGAAGGGGCGCATGAGATGGCTGGACTTGGACTCGCTTCCGGTACTTCGGGAGTTTTTTATTCAATTATTAATCTGGCCTCTGCAGGTGATAATATTGTCTCTGCCCGTAACCTCTACGGTGGTTCCTATACACAGTTCAACGATATACTTCCCTCTTTAGGTATTGAAGTTCGTTTTGTTGATTCACAGGATCCTGCCAATTTTGCGGCCGCCGCTGATGATAAGACCCGTGCGTTTTTTACTGAGACAGTTTCTAACCCGGCACTCGAAGTCGCTGATTTGGAAGGAATAGCATCTCATGCAAAGGAGTGTGGGGTCCCATTAGTTGTAGATTCCACTTTTTCAACTCCTTACTTAACTAATCCTCTTGCTCACGGTGCTGACATCGTAGTGCACTCACTGACCAAATGGTTTGGGGGTCACGGAACGGGCATCGGAGGCGTAGTTATTGACAGTGGTCGATTTGACTGGTCAGCTGGCAAGCATCCATTATTTGATGAGCCTGACACGTCCTATCATGGTCTTAGATGGGGCCATGACTTGCCTGATATGCTAGCTCCTTTGGCTTATATTTTAAGAATGCGTACTGTTCCTTTACGCAATTTGGGCGCTTGTATTTCGCCTGATAATTCATGGATGTTCCTTCAAGGCATAGAGACCCTGCCTCTGAGGATGGAGCGTCATTGCGAAAAT
This sequence comes from Verrucomicrobiales bacterium, assembly GCA_002708885.1. Taxonomy (GTDB): domain Bacteria; phylum Verrucomicrobiota; class Verrucomicrobiia; order Verrucomicrobiales; family DEV007; genus EC70. The sequence continues at coordinate 37,686 of PAPL01000027.1, forward strand.
GCAAAGAGAGTAGCAGAGCATTTATCGGATCATGATTCAGTGGAGTGGGTTCGTTTTCCTGGTCTTGAATCTGATCCTGAGTTTGAGAAGAACCAGAAGTATCTCAAGGGCAAGGGCGGTGCAATGGTTGTTTTTGGTATCAAGGGTGGTGNCGAGGCNGGCCAGAAGTTCATTGAAAGTTGTGAGTTGTTTTCTCACCTTGCGAATGTTGGCGATGCTAAGAGTCTCGCTATTCATCCTGCTACCACGACGCACTCCCAGTTAAATGCTGAGCAGCAGGCAGAAGGTGGCATTACTCCCGAACTCATTCGCTTGTCTGTAGGCATTGAGCATGTTGATGATATCTTGGCCGATCTTGATCAGGCACTTTCAGCTGCTACCAGCTAGCTGCGAACCGAAAGGAAATTGCAAGAATAACGATTAATTAGGCGAAAAGTTCACGGACCACTCTGGACTGGCGGGTAATACTTGTGAGTCTTCTTTCGGATCCGGAATGTGGGTACGTGAGTCTCTCATGATCCAGACCGAAGAGGTGTAATAATGTGGCTTGAAAGTCATTAACATGAACCGGGTTCTCTTCGGGCGCCCATCCTATTTCATCAGTGCTTCCATAAGTCAGTCCTCCCTTAACGCCTCCTCCGGCCATGAATATAGTGAAGGCGTTCGGATGATGGTCCCTGCCAGTATTTGCTTCTCTTCCTCTGCGATTTTCCCCTAGAGGGGTCCTGCCGAATTCGCCTGCCCAGACGATTAAAGTTTCATCGAGGAGGCCCCTCTCTTTCAGATCATTGATGAGTGCNGCTACGGGTTGATCTGACATTCCGGCATTGAACTGAAGTTCTGAATTAAGATTGGAGTGATGATCCCATGAGGCATGAATTATATTGATGAAGCGGACGCCCCTCTCGACCATTCGTCTTGCCAATAAACAGTTCCTAGAAAAATCGGCATATGCGTTTCCGTTGCCTTTGCCGCGTCCTCCTCCCTTTGGCAGTGCTCTNTTGANTCCGTATGCATCAAGGGTCTTGGCTTTCTCTTTTGATAGATCAACAAGTTCAGGCGCGGCGGATTGCATCCTGAAGGCCAATTCATAGTTGGCAATTCTACTTAAAATTTCAGGATCTTTTTTTATGTTGTNTCGGGCTTCATTGAGTGATTTTAGTGAGTCGAGGCCCGCGCGTTGAAGTTCGGTGGGGAGTCCTTNCGGATTCTTAAGATTCAGTAGTGGGTTCGTGCCATTGCGGAACTGAACTCCAGCATAATTTGACGGGAGGAACCCGCTCTGCCACAGGGTAGCCCCTCCGCTCGATCCTCGGCCTGCAGTCAATACGATGTATCCTGGAAGATTTCTGTTTTCCGTGCCTAGTCCGTAATTCAACCATGACCCGGTTGATGGAAGGCCGAATCGCGCTTCACCGCATTGCATTTGCAATTGTCCCGGATGATGATTGAACTGATCGGTGTGCATTGATCGAACCATGCAGATATCATCTGCACATGTTGCTGTTCTCGGAAGAAGATCAGAGAACCACATTCCTGATTCGCCATGCTGATTGAATTTTCTTGGAGATCCCATAAGGACAGCCGATTCCTTCTGAAGGAAGGCAAAGCGTTTTCCCTTCAGTAGATCAGCGTCCATTTTTTGACCATTCAATTCATTGAGTTTGGGCTTGTAGTCAAACAGATCCAGTTGTGAAGGGGCCCCGGCCATAAATATGAAAATGCAGTTNTTGGCTCTCGGNGCAAANTGAGGTTTTGGTCCATNGATTTTTTCTATGGCAGAANCTGCAACTAGGTCCTCGGATAACATGTGGTGNAGTGCGACGCCTCCAATTCCTGAAGCCGCAGTGGTCAGAAAGTCACGTCTCGTGTCTCTCACGAATTGATGATAAGAGTTCATTCTCGGCTGATGGTTTCGTCAAGATTTAGAAGGATACGCGTCACTGTGATCCAGGAAGCGGTNTCATTGTCGTTTATCATATCGCAAGAATGTGCCCCTACTATTTTTGTCGACTCTTCCGGGTTCTTTTCGTAATAGGACCGGCTCTTTTGGAGGAGTTTGATGACGTTGCCGGATTCTTGANNCGATGGTNTCCTTGCAACACAAAGAAAAAAAGCAGATTCGATTCTTTGATGATCATNATTACATGATTTATCTGAGAGTATCCTTTTTGCAAATGCTTGAGCCGATTCATGAAACACTTCATTGCCTAGCGTTGCTAGCGCCATGATCGGAGTATTTGAATTGTTTCGTTCTGCTATAGTTACATTGGCGTTGGGGCAGTCAAAAGTAATCAGATTGGGATCAGGTGCAGTTCTTTTGAAAAANGTGTACATTCCCCGGCGATAACGATCGTCNCCTTTGCTAGTGCTCCACTTAAAGCTTCCCGCAAAACTTTGTTCGGCCACGCCTTTCGGTATCGGAGGAAATACACTTGGTCCACCTACCTTGTGTTTCAGGAGCCATGATATTGATAAGAATAAATCTCTAATAATTTCTCCTTCGGTACGGAACCGGTTCTGTCTGTGAAATAATTGATTAGCAGGATCAATCTGATCAGACTCTGCTCTTCGGGTCGATGATTGCTGATACGTATCAGAATTGACTATATACTTAATTAGACTTTTCCTGCTCCATTTCATCTCTATGAGTTTTTCTGCCAGATGATCAAGTAGTTCGAGATGAAGGGGAGGCGCCGACCTTGTACCGAAGTCAGCTTTTTGTTCGGTCAGACCTTTTCCAAAGAGTCTATACCAGATGTCATTGGCAGCTACTCTTGCCGAGAGCGGATTCTTTTCATTGACTAGCCACTTTGAAAGATCCAGCCGGTTCAGTTTTTTGTTTTTGGATATTGTCATCGGCGGCAAAGAATCAGGCCCCTTAGGCAAAATTTCCCCTTTTTCTTTTATGGGTTGAAGAAAATCACCTCGTCGGAAAATGTAAGTCTCACGGTCCTTTTGCCGCATGACTCTTACTTTCATTGTGCCATCTCCAGAACCTTTTGTGACTTCTGTTTCGCTTTCATCTGTATCATTGAAGAATGCATAGAACTGATAAAAATCGCGTTGGCTTATTGGATCATATGGGTGGTCATGGCATTGGGCGCATTCAAGAGTGAGTCCTAGCCAGACCGATGCGGTAGTGTTTGAACGGTCGATCGTTCTTTTGGTTCGATCTTCTTCGGCATCTACTCCTCCTTCTCGATTAAATAAGGTTTGCCGGTGAAAGGCGGTCGCGAGCCGTTGCTCGGGCGTCGCATTTGGTATAAGATCACCAGCGAGCTGTTCGATCGTGAATTGATTAAAGGGCATATCAGAATTGATCGAATCGATGACCCACTTTCTCCAACGCCAAGCGTTCGGCCTATTATTATCCTTTTCATAACCGTCCGAGTCAGCGTACCGGGCCCCGTCTAACCAGTGCCTGGCCCACCTCTCACCGAAGTGGGGGGAATTGATTAATTCTTCGACTAACTTTTCATATGCGGTCTGTGATTTATCTGATTTGAAAGATAATATTTTTTCAGGTTCGGGTGGTAGTCCAAGGAGATCCAATGAGAGTCTTCTGATCAGGGTTCCTTTGTCTGCGACTGGACTAATTGATAATCCTGAATCTTTGAGGTTTGTTTTAATGATGCTGTCAATGGTTTGGTTTGTTTCTGGTTTTTTCTTGATGGAACTGAAGGACCAGTGAGTGGGCCAATTTGCTCCTTCCACGACCCATTGATTAAGAGTTTCTATTTGTTCTTTATTTAACGGTTTCTTTGGCGGCATTCTTTCCTCCTCGTCTGCGATGTTAATGCGCCTGATCAACTCGCTTCTTTCCAAGTTTCCGGACACGACGGGAATGAGCCCGGACTCAGCGGCTTTGAATACGCTTTCTTTGTTGATTAGGTTGAGTCCGGATTTTGCCCGGATTCCTCCGTGACACTTTGTGCAATGCTCATTCAGAATGGGTCTTACATCGCGAGCGAAGTCAACCCCTGCGTTTGTTTTTGCACATGGAAAAACAATCAATGCGAAGCATATAGCGGTTGCGACTTTCATTCTCAAGTGATTTAACTTATAGCAATGATAAGGAATGGATCTATTTTTTGATAATATATTTTTATGATTATTGATGCACATATGCATATTTGGAAGCGAATAAAAGGTCGCGTCAGGAATGAACAGCCGGTCCTGGCCCTTGGCTCTGGAAAGATCCGTATAGGTGATGAGGAAATGTTGGGTATGCCGGCTTCATTTGTCGATTGTTCGGCTCTTGCTGAATATGTCTTAGCAGAGTTTGATGCGGCTGGAGTCAGTGCTGGGGTCGTTGTTCAGGAGTACTTGGATGGTCCACAGAACGATTATCTTTTGGATATTGCATCGCAACATCCTGAAAGATTCTTTATGCATGCTCTGCCTAATTTCTTTGATCCTGATATGGTGCAAGATGAGGCGGGGGATTTATTTAATCGTGGTTTCAGGGGTTTGAAAGTTTGTGGTGGACATTTGCTAGGTAAAGTCTCTTTGGATGACCGCAGATTTTTTCCGGTATGGGAAAGAATGGAAAGTGAAGAATTGATCCTGTCCGTTGATTTTTCTGAGGGAGAGACTCAAGTCCCTGAGTTTGAAAATGTGATGAAAGCATTCCCGAACCTGAAGGTGGCGATTGGTCATTTCGGTATGCCTAACCGTGGCGGTTGGCCCGGACAACTTGAACTGTGCCGCTACAAAAATGTATATATCGAATGTGGCGGCATTATTTGGCTCTATCGTTCAGAAGGTTACCCATTTAAGGGTGGCCTTGATGCGTTAAGGTCCGCTGGGCAGAAGATAGGATTTCATAAAATAATGTGGGGTTCAGACTGGCCCCGGACCATGGTGGACTTTACCTATAGGCAGAGCCTTGATTTTATCTTTAAAGATGATTCGATAGGACCCGAGGATAAGGCTGCTGTCCTGGGCTCAAACGCTGCAAACCTTTATGGCTTTAAAATGTCAGAACCTGTCAAGAGGGTTCCACTCATAACAGAGGGTTAACTTTTCCCGAGCTCTTCTGATCTGACCGTCGCGGCCTTTACCGCATCGATCAGTGTGGCCCTTAATTTCCCAGACTCGAGCGCCGCTAGCCCCGCGATAGTTGTTCCTCCGGGACTGGCTACCTGATCACGGAGCGAGGCCGGATGATCTCCTGTTTGCATTACCATTTCAGCTGCGCCTGCGACTGTTTGTGCGGCTAATAGCAGGGCCTTGTCCTTTGGCAGTCCGACCAGGACCCCCCCATCCGCAAGAGCCTCAATGACTGTATAGATGTAGGCGGGCCCGCTCCCACTCAGTCCGGTAATCGCATCAATTTGCTTTTCAGGAACCTCTAGAACCTGACCTACAGATCCAAGAAGATTCATAACGAAATTGGCGTCCTCATCAGTTGCTCCTGTTCCTCTAGAAAACGCTGAGGCACCCTTTCCAACTAGGGCAGGAGTATTAGGCATGACACGAATGACACGTGCATTTTCACCGAGGGACTTTTCAAGATCCTGCAATTTGAGTCCCGCAGCGATTGAGATGAATAGCTTACTTTGGGCCGGTGAGCTGAGGCCCTCTAACATTTTCACGGTGTCCTGGGGCTTGACGCAAAGCAGGACCGCATCTGAACTGTCTATTAAATCGTCATTGGACGATGCGATAGCGGCTCCTATTTCATCGGCGAGTCTCTTTGAAGCTGAATCGATAACGTCGAAAACGTTGACTGAATCTGCTTTAATTGAGCCTTCTCTGACAGCACCTTTGACGAGGGCCGATCCCATTTTTCCGCATCCTATTATCCCTAATTTCATCTTTTAATATAAGTTATTTGAGTGCCGGTGTCGAACGATGAGATTAAATAAGAAATATTATTTAGAATAATTCTTGATAAAAATAAGCTTCGAGGTACTGGTCTCAACAGTGCCGGCGCATAAGAGAAAATCATCTAAAAGTATTGATCTTGGAGGAGGTCACCGCATGACTCCTCAAAGACGGATCGTTTATGAAATTCTCATGGATAGTCGTGACCATCCGACTGCCACAGAAGTCTTCATGAGGGTACAGGACAGAATGCCGTCCATATCATTGGCCACGGTATATAATTGTTTGGATACTCTCGCCGCGGCGGGAATTGTGAAGCAGGTCAATGTGGACAGGGAGCCTTCAAGATATTGTGGCAATCTTGCTCCGCATGCTCATTTTCACTGCGAAACATGTACTACAGTAATGGACATTGATTTGAAGGATGAGGAGGAGCCGACCAAATCAGTCCGACTGCCCAGAGGAGCAAAGATTCAAAAAGTTGAAGTCGCGGTCAGGGGTCAGTGCCCAGAATGTGTCCGCAAAGAAAAACAGAAAAATAGTCTATAAAAGAACCAATTAATTTTCATCTAAATAAATGTCCACTTTGGAAATCAAGGATCTTCATGCAAGTATCAATGGGACGGAAATTCTCAATGGCCTCAGTTTGTCAGTTCCCAAGGGAGAAGTTCATGCAATTATGGGACCGAACGGTTCAGGTAAAAGCACTCTCGCAAAAGTGATGGCCGGTCATCAGGATTATGAGGTCGGATCCGGTGATGTTCTCCTTGACGGTGAGAGCCTCCTCGGAATGGAAGTTGATGAGCGTTCCCGTGCGGGCCTTTTTCTTGCTTTTCAGTACCCTGCGGAAATTCCGGGAGTGAGTAATGCTAATTTTCTACGTGCAGCTAGGCAGGCAAGGTTACCTGATGGTGAGGAAATTGATGCTGTTGCCTTTTATCAGGAGATGTATGAAAAAATGGCTCAGCTCGGGATGGAAAAAAAATTCACAGGACGTTCTGTCAATGAGGGGTTTTCTGGTGGTGAAAAGAAGCGAAATGAGGTTCTTCAGATGATGATGCTGGAGCCGAAGTATGCTGTTTTAGATGAGACGGACAGTGGCCTTGACATTGATGCTTTGAAAATTGTTGCCCAGGGAGTCAATGCAATGCGTTCAGAGGATCGGGGATTTTTGGTAATAACTCATTATCAAAGATTGTTAGAATACATTGTACCTGATCATGTTCATGTGCTCAATGAGGGCAGGATCATACGTAGCGGGCCTAAGGAACTGGCCCTTGAATTAGAGGAGAAGGGCTATGATTGGCTCAAGGAGGAGGAACTGGTTAAAAGTTAATATTTGGTACAAATGAGCACAGATTCAAATTCTGGAAACACGATCGAAATTGATAGGGAAGAAGCCAACTTCCATTATGATGTTGAATACAAGCATGATGCGGGCATGGGCTTGTCCGAAAAGACCATTGACTACATATCAGATGTCAAAGGCGAGGACCAGTGGATCAGGGATTTTAGGAAGAAAGCTTTGAGTGTTTTCAATAAGAAAGAAATGCCCACGCATTGGGCCAGTGAGGACCTTAATACCATCAACTTTGATGAGATCCGTTATTATTTGTCTGCTGGTGAGGCGCCGAAGCGTAGCTGGGATGATGTGCCTGATGAAATGAAGGAGACATTTGAGCGGCTAGGCATACCGGAAAAAGAACGCAGTTTTCTGGCAGGTGTGGAAGCTCAGTTTGATAGCGAGGCTGCCTATTCGAATGTCAAAGATGCGGTCGCGGAGCAAGGTGTTATTTTTGTGAACAGTTCAGAGGGTCTGGCTGAGCATGCTGATATTTTCCGTAAATGGTTTGGTAAGGTGATTCCCACGGGAGATAACAAATTTTCGGCATTGAATTCGGCAGTATTTTCTGGAGGCAGTTTCATATATGTTCCGCCGGGCGTTAAAGTTAAGCATCCTTTGCAGGCGTATTTTAGAATAAATGCCGAGCAGTTTGGACAGTTCGAGAGGACGCTCATCATTGTTGATGAAGGGGCTGAACTCACATACATGGAGGGGTGCACTGCCCCAAAATTTGAAACTAGTACTCTGCACAGTGCAGTTGTCGAATTGGTGGCGATGAAAGATGCCAAGATTCAATATATTACTGTTCAGAATTGGAGCGCTAATGTTTTTAATCTGGTCACAAAGCGTGGTTTGGCGCATGAGAATGCGGAGGTCAGGTGGATTGATTGTAACATTGGTAGCCGGTTAACCATGAAGTATCCGGGAGTCGTAATGAAGGGAACCGGAGCGAGGGGAGAAGTTGTTTCGATAGCTTTGGCTAATGATGGCCAGCACCAGGACACTGGAGCCAAGATGATACATGCGGCCGACAACACCACCTCTAACGTTGTTTCTAAATCGATTAGTGTGGGTGAGGGACGTTCAACTTACCGCGGCCAAGTGCACATTCCCAAGCATCTCAAGGGCTGCAAGAATAACACTGAGTGTGATGCATTGTTAATTAATAGCAACAGTCGCACGGATACTTATCCGGCCATTACCGTTCGTGGGAATAAGCACTCCACGCAGCACGAGGCGAGTGTCAGCCAAGTCAGTGAAGAGCAGATATTCTATATGAAACAGAGGGGCCTGAGTGAGGCTGAGGCTATGAGCCTAAGCGTGAATGGGTTTGTTAATGATCTGGTCAGGGAGTTTCCAATGGAATATTCAGTCGAACTGAAACGCTTAATTGATCTGGAAATGGAAGGATCTGTGGGTTAGTCCGAATTATTCACTGCTGTGCCTTTAGAAGAAAATCCACTGTCCCGTTCTTTTTTTGATTCTCCTGAAGTTGCAGGAGAGGAGTTCCCTGACTGGTATAGAAATTCCAGACTAGATGCCTGGAAGAGCTTTCAGGAAATTGATTGGCCAAAGCGCGGTGATGAGGCCTGGCGATTTGCTAATCTGAAAAAATTCTCATATGAGAACCTTCATGATGCCGGACAAAGTGATTTCAATGATATCGAGGGGCTCTTGCAAGGATCCATGTCCTTGAAAGAAAACGCGGGCCAGATTTTATTTATCAATGACCGAGTCATTGCGAGCCACTCAATAAATGAAGAGTTTTCGTCGAAGGGTGTCATATTTGAACCTCTCTCAAAGGCCTTAGTCGATCACGGTGAACTGGTCCGGAATTATTTTATGAAGGAGACGCCTTGTCTCGGTTCCGCTAAGTTCNCAGCGTTGCACAGGGCCCGCCTNANGGACGGGTTTTTCTTCTATGTTCCNGAAGGAGTTGAATTGACTGTTCCNGTTGAGGTTTTTCATTGGGTNTCNGGANATTCNGCTTCTATCTTTCCTCACAGTTTAATCGTGNCCGAATCAGGTTCCTCTGCCGTGCTGGCTGAATATGTTGCTTCAATGGATGATGAAATGAGTTTCTGTTGTGGACTTTCTGATATTCATGGGGAGGAAAATTCTCAACTCACTTATTTNAGGACGCAGAATCTGAGCGAGAAAGCCCAGTCCATTCATCTTTTATCATCTCGGGCCGCTTCAAACGCCAAACTGAAAACATTCAATTTGGACTTGGGTTGTGAATGGGTCAGNAACGAATCTGTTAGCCGCCTAGTTGGGGAAGGGGCAGACAGCGAAATGTTGGCCGTGAGCGTTCCTGAAGATTCTCAGGAATTTGATATGAGGACCCTTCAATTGCACGAACGACCAAATACTTCGAGTAATTTATTATATAAGAATGCTTTGTATGATAATTCGAAGACGACTTTCTCGGGCATGATAGTCGTTGAAGATGAGGCGCACCAGACCGACGCGTATCAGACTTGCCGAAATTTATTGATGAGCGATACCTGTGAGGCAAACTCTATGCCTGGCCTTGAAATCAAAGCGGACCAGGTCAAGTGTAGCCACGGAGCAACATCTAATCCCGTTTCCGANGACGAGCTNTTTTATTTGCAAACGAGAGGAGTCAAGGAGCCAGNGGCCAGNCAGTTNTTGACCTTTGGTTTTGTTAAGGAGTCAGTTNACCGTTTGGAAAACGATTCTCTTGAAGAAGTGGTCCTAGGTAAACTTGATCGTCGGTTTAACAGGATCGGCGCGAGATGATTAATTCCTTGTAATATTTTTTTGCNATATTTCTCTGGAAAATAGGGCAATAAGATGTAGATAAATGTTAAAGCTCTCTTAAATATTAAGATACTTGTCCTAAATGGCATATTTTGAGCTTGTTGATACATNTAGATTTAAAGAAATTATTTTATAGNAGATNATGAAAATGAAAATGTTCATGAGCCGTGTTTCGNTGATCTTTTTATTGGCGCTAATTNTTCCGTCATGCAAATCAGCACAAACAGTGGCCGGNTCGGATANTAGNAANCCGGGAATCATTCGTCAGATACTGAGTTTGCCTCTGGGACTTTTTGTCGCTAAGGAGGCCAAATATCCTGCCGGTGAACCGACGGAGTTTCTTACCGGTTTTTTGTGGTCAGTCAAACCATCTGATTTGGATCCTGATACCGAGCAAATAAATTCGAGTAATTCAATCATCGCTGAAGCAGTCATTGGTGGACCAGGATTGGTCCTCTCGCCGCATGCGCCNGGCATGNTAGTTAATGTNCAAAAGTTTTCTCCCGGAGATGAAGTTATTTGNCCACACACAGGACTTTCTTTTCTTGTTCCTGATAATGTGGAACCGGTCCTCATCGCGGATTCAAATGGTATGCCGNCAGGGATGCCGCTGACAGAAATTACTGAAGATCTGGACGGTGAAATTTCCAAAGATAAGAATGACCGGTCAGGAGCCGGTGCTAATGTTAAGGAGTTTGTGGAAGAGTCGCGACCTGATGGATTAACTGCGATAAGGGTAAGAGGCAAAGAGAATCAGGTCTTTAGTCCGTACACTAAAAGGAATTACATTGTTGATGTTACTGGTCTTAAGCCTGGTGATAAGGCCAGGTGTCCATACACGGGCCGGATATTTGTCATCCCAGAAGAGGGGCAGGACGGGCGCCCGGAAAATCAACAAAATAAAAATATTGTTGATGAGGCAATTGCATCCATTTCAGACAAGATTGAGTTTCGTGTTCTGAAGGAGAAGAAAGATTCGCAAATGTCGCAAGCTGCCAAGGAGAAAAAGGAAACTGTTCCTGTCGCAGCTTGGTCNAAGAGAGTCGGTTATGTTATGAGTCCTTTCGGTGGCCAACTCATCGATGTCCGAGGCAAGGCCGCAGGTTCCGTTTTGAGGTGTCCATTTTCTGGTAAATTATTCAAATTGCCTCAGACCAAGGAATAACCTGTTTCTGATTGATTATTTAAAGCCATTTTCTTGATGGCGGCTTTTATTTATTCTCTCCTGAGATAATGTTAGGCATCAGGCGAAGGCTGAGAATTGGATCGTCTCTAATTATTATCTAAAAAAGTTTCCTAATATCGACTTTTACAGAGGATTTTAGCCGTAATTGCAGATTTTCCTCAAGATTGTCGAAATAATTCTGCAATTCATGTCATTTAAAACAGATGAGAAAGTTGCAAACATTATGGAAAGATTATCCAAAAAGACTAAAAAAAGACTATTATACGACGATTAATAGGTGCGATTTTCACTTATTTGTGGCATCTTTTCCACCCCTCAACCTTTCCATTAATCCGATCCTCAAATGAAGCCGATGAACGTGCCCGAGGATTGTGAATGCGGTGAGCTGTTGTCGGGAACATGCCAATGAACAAGATTTTTGCAAATACAGCTAAACGTTTCGAGTCCACGGGAGATACAAACATTGAAAAAGCTATCGATGAAGCATCGACCGGCCAGCGCCCAGTCATTGAAGAATTACTGAACCGTGATCTGGTCCCTGAAGAAGAATTTCTCAAAAGCCTTGCCGAGGATCTTCACTTGGGTTGGGAAGATGAACTTAAACCCATCAATAAACGGAAGTTAAGAGAGATCTGCTCGGCAAAGATCGCCATCAAACACCGATTACTTCCCCTTTCGTTCGGAGACGGTTCTGAATTGATTGAGGAGGAAGATCCTGATGATGCCAGTAACACATTGCCTGAGCAGCCTGGTGGGGAAGATGAAGAAGAAGTTAATGAGCCTGCCAGTGATCAGCTCCGCTTGCGCATTGCGACCTATGACCCTTTCAATTATCTTGCCCGTCAGGCAGCGAGTCAGTCCATCAATTATCCAATCGAATGGACCATGGCTTCGAGGACAAGGATCATTCAGGGCATTCAGGAGCTCTATGGAGTAGGTGCGGACACTTTTGAACAGATTCTAGCTGGTCGTGACCTTGACATGGAATCCCTAGACGTAGACAAGGACGAGGCGAATGTCCTTGACGAGGACGAGGACGAGGAAGCTTCAGTCGTTAAGTTCGTTAACCAGATAATTCGTGAAGCTCTCGATCAGCGAGCCACGGACATACACGTGGAGCCGTTACATTCTGATCTGAGAATCAGGTACCGGATCGATGGAATGCTTCATGATGTTGCTGTTCCTGAGAACATCAATGCATTACAGAGTTCCGTCATTGCACGTCTCAAGATTATGTCCAAGCTCGATATTGCCGAGCGCCGTTTGCCGCAGGACGGACGAATTAATCTTTCACTCGAAGATCAGCAGATTGACGTGCGTGTAGCTACGATCCCTACCGTCGAAGGTGAGAGCGTTAGTCTTAGGCTACTGAACCAGGAAAAGTTTAATTTGGACCGTCTCGGACTCATTGAACATACCAGATCTCGTGTTGACCAGCTCTTGTCCATGTCAAATGGCATTATACTCATTACTGGCCCTACCGGTTCAGGTAAATCGACGACTCTTTACACGTTCCTTTCGGAACTGAATAAGTCTGAGACTCGAATCGTTACGATTGAGGATCCGGTCGAAAATAAGCTCGATGGAGTGATGCAGATAGCGGTCAAACCTGAAATTGACCTGACCTTTGCACGCGGATTACGTAGTATTTTACGGGGCGACCCGAACATTGTGATGATTGGTGAGATGCGTGACCTTGAGACTGCTGAGATTGCTGTTAGGGCTTCACTCACTGGACACCTGGTTTTCAGTACGTTGCATACGAACGATGCCATTGGCGGTATTTCCAGACTCACCGACATGGGGGTAGAGCCGTTTTTGGTTTCGGCTTCGGTCCGCGCTTTCCTTGCTCAGAGGCTCGTTCGTCGACTATGCCCTTCATGCAAAGTGCCTCATGAATATACACAGGAGCACCTAGATAGAATTGGTTTTCCGAAGGGCGAAGAGGGACAGATGTTCATTGCCAATGAATCAGGTTGTGACCGGTGCAGGAACAGTGGTTATCTTGGGCGTCTTGCAATTTATGAAATTTGTCTAGTCACACCGGCCATCGAAGATCTGATCGTCAGCGGCGCCTCATCGGCGGAGATAAAACAAAAAGCAACACAAGAAGGATTCATTAACATGCGGGAATATGGTTGGTACAAGGTCCTGACCGGAGACACGACTCTTGAGGAGGTGATGTCAGCGACGACCGTTGAATTAAAAGTGGAAGGTTGACGAAAATTCTTAAAAGAAATTCCAAGTAATTAATTTATAATAAGGTGCCTACTTTTGCCTATAAAGCCCTCAAGGCGGACGGAACTCAGACCAGCGGTGAACTTGATGCGAGTGACCGTCATGGCGCCATGGATCTATTGGACAGGGGAGGATTACAGCCACTGAATCTGGACCTCAAAACGGATAAGGCCAAGAACGGAGAATCCTCAGCCAGTTCTAAGTCCAAGGAGGAAGAAGTGGAGATGACGGGGCCGATGCGTCTCAAAAAAGCGGAAATTGTTCTTTTCACTGAAGAGCTTTCAGAGCTACTTGGGGCCGGCCTTCAGTTAGAGCCTGCGCTCCGAGTCATGGAGAACCGTGAAGAACTTGGTAAGCTCAAGAGGCTAACGAAGACTCTGAGGCAGGAAGTGCGCGACGGGACATCTTTTTCAGGAGCACTGGCCAAGGCCTCGCCGAGCTTTGGAGACCTGTACTGTAGCTTGGCCCGTGCAGGGGAGGTGAGTGGAGCCCTTTCTACTATTCTTAAGAGGCAGGCTACTTATTTGACTGCCATACAGGAACTGCAGAGTAAGGTGATGATGGCGCTTATTTATCCCTTCTTTTTGATAGCATCCGGTATAGCGGTGGTCGTGCTTTTTATAACTTTTCTCATTCCCCAGCTCATGGGATTACTTGATAACACCAATTCGGAAATGCCGGCGATTGGGCAGCTCATGATTGATCTGAGTGATTTTGTGAGGGCCTGGTGGTGGATCATTCTGGGCATAGTGATTGCCGTGATATTTGCTTTTGTTTCATATATTAAGAATCCCAACAATCATGAGTGGTGGGACGAGACGAAATTAAAAATTCCACTCTTTGGAAAGGTTCTGAAGACCAGATTTTTTGTGCAGTTTCTCGAGACTCTTGCCAATCTGGTTGGCAATGGGTTGACTTTACTGAGGGCACTTGAATTGAGTCGTGAAGCGACGCCGAACCTTTATCTGAAGAAAATAATATCTCGCATAATTGATTATGTTGGTGATGGAGCTGCCCTTTCAAGGACCATGAAAAGGGTGGGATTTTTTCCTCCGTTATTACTGGACATGGTGGCTGTCGGAGAGCAGACAGGTCAGATAGGTGAGAGTCTCGAGCGGGCAGCGACCAGATACGATAAAGAATTGGAAAAAGATATTTCAAAGATCAGTGCCCTGATTCAACCGGTCATCGTTGTCACTATGGCTCTACTGGTAGGTATCATGGCTTACATGATGATATCAGTAATCTTCGAAACTATTTCAGGACTCAATACATAGAAACCAAATATAACAATCTCATCAGAACTTAAAAAATATGAAAACTAACATTACATCAAATCGTCGCCACTTAACGGGTGGTTTTACCTTGATTGAAATAATGCTTGTCCTTGCAATCATAGCATTGCTAGCCGGCACTGCCATCTACAAGCTCGGTGGCGTCATGAAGACCGGAGAAAAGGCCCGCGTAAAATCTGACTTGGGAACGATTCAGACCGCGTTACTTAATTATAAGATTTCAGCCGGAAGCTATCCCACGACTGAGCAGGGTCTGTCTGCGCTTATTACAAAGCCGGCAGATGTGCGTGCTTGGGAAGGTCCNTACTTCAAGGGTGGAGCAATAACGGACCCTTGGAACCAAGAATACGGATACCGCTTTCCTGGACAGAACCAGGGAACAAGTTCTGAACCTGATGTTTTTTCAAAGGGCCCTGATGGTCAGGAAAATACCGAAGATGATATCGGTAATTGGGAGACTCAGTAAATAATTTNTTAGACTTTAATAATTGGATAAAATGAAAGGACCGGCCAAATCTTCCTTGAGGGGCTTTACCCTCATAGAGATACTAGTTGGTTTCTGTCTTTTATTTTTAATTATTGGTGTCGGTGCCTATTCTTTGTCTGCTCAGAGCTCCAAGAAAAAGCTCGTGGAGCCTGCCAATGAGTTACAATCATTGGCGAGGAGAGGCATGCAAATGGCAATCACTAACCGTCGTCCCTTTGTCCTTGCCATAAGCGAGAACTCANTNNCCTTGCAGGAATCNAGGNTTCGGTCCGGATCNATTGGATCNATCTTTGATGATGGGCCNGAACCNGGAGTCATTGANAGTTTTGAANTGCCTGANTTTATGAGANTTCTTGTCCGTTCNTGGGAAGATAAGTACTTCCGNCCACCNGAAGAGGTCCNNNNTGATGANGANGANGTTTANCGNTGGGTCTTTGANTCNAGNGGAATCTGTGAGCCGNTNGGCATNAAGTTGATCTGNGANGANGANGGNTCAGANGGNATGGTGACNATGGAGTTCAATCCTTTGACGGCTCAGATTCAGGANCCCTTAAATAAGACGATAGTTCTTGGTGCTGAGAACATTGATGATTTAGAATGAAGTTAATTTCCAGATCTAGACGCTCACGTAGCGGTTTCATTTTACTGGAGGTTATCCTTGCTCTTGCCATTTTCGGGCTCGTTTCAGTTGGAATTACCCGGGCACTCAAACAGATAGGTGAGGTCGCTGTACGTTCCGGAGAAGAATTAAGAATACAGCGGAAGCTTGAAAGTTGGTTGACTCGTTACAGTAAAGCGGATTTCAGGGACCAGGACTTCAGGTCTGCTCTTCCGATCGAGGGCGAAATTGCGGGTGCGGTATTTGATGAAGTTTCCGCTTAT
>PAPL01000028.1 GCA_002708885.1 Verrucomicrobiales bacterium
TCACCGGCACCCTCACCGGCACCCTCACCAGCACCTGCATCACCAAAGCCATCGTCACCGAAACCATCGTCACCGAAACCATCGTCACCGAAACCGTCGTCACCGAAACCGTCGTCACCGAAGCCATCGTCACCGAAACCATCGTCACCGAAACCATCGTCGCCGAAACCTTCGTCGCCGAAACCTTCGTCGCCGAAACTCTCTTCTGAATTTTCTTCGGCATAGGCGTCAGCTGCTTGAGCTGAACTCAGAGCAGATTCTAATGCCGCAATTACCTGTTCCTGAAAGTTCACTGATTCGGGTTGCTTTCCTTCATTAATTGATTTGTGTGCTTTGACAGCGGCTTTGCCTGCCTCTACTAGGGCATCTCCGATTCCCTGTTCAAAGGTGGCTTCGGGTCCGACCCCGAACGGAAGTTCTCCTGGCTGGATGGGAGCGAAAGGATCGTCATCAGCGAAAGGATCATCATCAGCGAAAGGATCATCTTTGGCTGCCTCGAAAATGTCTTTTTCCTCTTCCTTTTCCGGGTCATTCACTTGCGTCTCGCCAGAAGGTCCTTCGGGTTCTTCTTTTGGCTTATAATCAGGTAAATTCGTTTTCCTTACATCGGTAATTTCATTGGCTATGCCGATTTGTCTGGCCTCGAGCTCGGATTTATTATCATTAAATAGGTTTGGTTTTGGAGCATTCGCATCAGCGACTGGAGGCTCTGTGTCCTCTTTTAATTCTCTTTGCACCGCAATGAGGTGCTGGATAGCATTGATCAGGTCATCGAGACTGTCCTCTTCGGCGCTGAGAATTTTTTGTGCTATTCGCAGAGCGTCTATTGCTTTGCCCTGATCAGTTCCTGCAGCGAGTGCCTGATCCTTTAATATATTGTCGACGGCCGAGGACATTAGTGCCTCGGGGTCAGTCTCAGTGAGTGATTTTTCGGTAGCTGCGAAACGTTCTCCGGCAGCTGTTCCTTTGGAAGCTTCTTTTGACTCAACTAGGAGGTCAAAGAATTCAGCGTACCGGTCAATGACTGATTCCTGAACTCTGGAGAGCCGGCCCCGGTCCAGATTCTTTGAATCAGGATTAACCTGCATTTTACGAATCCAGTCAATTGACCCTTTCTTGAGGAGTTCCTCTGCTTTGATGATTTCAGCTAATTCTCTGAGCAGACGATCATCAACCAGAATTGACTTTGCTCCTTCAATTACCTTGTCAAGATTGGCAATGACTTTACCGATGTCCTCATCGGCTCCTTTGATGTGTGGAAGTGCACCGTCAATGTTTGCCTGGGCCTGACGGAGTTTGCCTGCAACTTCAGGAACATCCTTCCTTGCGACAGTGAGAAGAAGTTTTCCTGTTTTCTCTAATTCTTCCCCGTTCCCCTCTTCAATTAATCCATTAGATTTTAATTCTGAGAGTAACCATTCCATTCGTTTGGCAATGTTTCTTGTTCTTCTTCCCACATTGTCTTGTCTACGTGCTTCTTTGGACAGCCTTGGGCCTGTCTGTAGAAGGTCAGCGTTTGGGTCAATGGGCCGCTGTGGAACTTCAGGAGCGCTGGCCTCTTCTTTAGGGGTAGGCTCTTCGGGGTTAGCTTTTTTCTCGTCCTGTGCGTGAGCAATGCCACACAACAAAAACGTGATTGCTATTAGGATTGAGACTGGATTCATTTTGGAATTTTTCATTTTTCTTCGCTTTCCTGGTCTATGAGTTGTTTTACCTGAGTTGAGGCAGTTTCTTCACTGTCACGTGCCCTTTTGATTTCATCCTGCTGACTTGCTAACTCAGCTCTATACCATTGCAGATACCTTTCGGGTGTGACAATTGATATTTTCCGGGTAGCTGACTGCCTAACATGCTTCTTTTCACCGGGAAATAGGTCCTCAACCTCAATTTGGTATGAAATCTGGTCACCGGGCTTCAGTTCTTTGATCTGGTCTGAAATTTTCCACTGATATGTATTTTCTCCTGACGATTTTCCTTCAAAATTATGTATTTCTGATCTGGAGCTTTCAGTTTCTCCGTCACTTTCACTGTCAGCTCTCTTAATCGTGTAGATCAGGTGAGCTTTTCCTAGACCATAATCGTCAGTGCCTTTGTAATTGAGGGTGGCCACTTTTTTATCTGTGGCAAGGACGTCTGAACTTGGGCTGATGAGTTGAACTTCAGGTAAAGTATCATCAATAACCCTGATGTTATTTTGGACGTCACCATATTCAAAGTCCTTACCGCTCTCGCCTTCGGTCCATTGAAATGAGTAATTAAATGCCTTGTCTGCTTTTCTTGCAAAAGTAATTACTTTTCCGTCCTCACTGACCTCAGCATCAATTTTCTCATCTTCCCCGACTCTGACCTGCATTGCTTTAACTTTGGTATTTGTGGTAATTGTCCATTTCAAAGTGGTGTCCTGAGGAGTGTCCAGAGTCAGCTCGGATACGGTTTCCGGATCTTTATTTATGTAATCCGGAAAGATTTGTTCGATCTCAAAACTATCGATCACTGGGGACTTGATGACTTCAATGTCGTAAATTTTATCCTTATCATCATTGACCCTGACGTAGAATTCAGTGTCTTCGGTAATGTCCTTTAGGATCCTCTCATAGACGAGCTTGTCGTTAGCTAAAGGATCCATGTTCTGAGCTATGGAAGGCCATTTTTTTGAACCTTTGGTCCTTACATAAAGTTCGCCCAGTGGAACTGTTTTTTCCTGGGTGAACACTTTAATGTTTAAGGACTCCCCGAACTTTACCTTGAACGGTTTCCCGGACTCCATTTGCTGTCCTTCGACATGCACTTTTTTAATAACTGTCTGAGTTGGATAGTTAGATCCTCCTAACGTTAATCTGTCGAATAGAGTCGCTACCTGCTCCTTCCAATTAATACTTATCAAGATGAAAACAATTATAATTGCGGCGCTGATCCCAAGGACCTTTTGAATTTGTCCCCAGGATACGATTTCCTGAAAATTAATAGATTCTGTCTTCTCGTTAGCTTTTTCTCTGATGGCTTGAACGATTTCCTCAGAAGTGTTGGTGTTAGACTCTTCTGAGAGTTCCGTATAAGTAATAAGGATTGAGGATAATTTAGGGTTTTTGGATTCGACCTGCAGGGCCGTTTTTACAGCATCATATGGCTTTAGATGCCGTAACCATTCATGATAAAGAACAAAAGCGATAATGCCAATGTTGATGATTAATAGGCCCGCACCAAATTGATTATCGCCTATTCCTTTCCAGATCAATAGATCCACAATCAGGTCCGTTATAATTAACGCGATGATCCAAATCAGTGATCTTATGGCGCCTCTAGTGTGGATGAAACGTCTTTCATTGCTCCAGGCTTCCTTGAGCTTTTCATCTATGGTTATTTGATATCCTTCTTGCATTTTATTTTAAGGAAAGTTTTATACGAGGTTCTCTCTTCTTCTGAAGAACCATTCGGTCCCCGCAAAGAGGAGCACTAGGATAAATAAAAATTCCTTATCCCATAGTTCTTCGATAATTTGTACTTCGTTATCTCTCGGCTTTTCTTTATCGAACTGATTCTTGAAACCTGAGATGGCTTGCTGATTCAACTCCGAGCCGCCAGAGATTTCCGCAATTTCTTTAGCAATGTCAGGCCTGGCTCCAGTTTCCCTGTCTTCTGGATTTATGGTCAACACTTCAAATTCCGGACTATTTGCCCGGCTCTCATCGGAAGGGCCCGCTTTAAGAACGTAGGTACCGTCTTTACCTGCCACATGAGCACCTGAAAAGAGTCCGTCAGTTCCCGGTACCGGGCTCAATTGTATTTCTGATGAAGAGTCTGGTGAGCCTTTAGGCTCAATGAGGACCGTATATTCTTCGATGTCTGTGACAGGTTCAAATGACTCTGTCAGCACGTTGGCATAAATTTGCACCGTGTCACCTTCACTGAAACTGGCCCGGTCCGTTTCAATGGCGATTTGTTTGTTCTGCCCGAGCAGTCTGGACAATGTAAGGAACTGTATGGTTTGGCCCCAGAACCTTGCGTGGTACCGGTCACCGACTTCAAGTCTCATTCTCCATAAATCCTCAGTTCCAACGAACAGGCTCTTACCGGTACCATAGCGTTGCCATGCTACGAGCGGGTACTGATCAAATCCATCAGGTGATCCGGAATGAGTGAGAAGAACAGTTGCTCCTGCCTTTGCTCCATCGACTGATGGGAGATGGTGCATTCGGTTAACTTTTTGCCATATCCTGTCAGTCGTGTCATCTGACAATGAGAGGGATGTGGATTGGCTGAGGCGGCCATCCGAGGTCACTACCGGATGAGTGCCATTAGGGACTGGGGTCCAACTTCCCGCGCCAATTTTCACTGGCAGAATATCAGCAATTGCGGTGTCCTTGTAAGATGCGGGAGCGGATCGTGGTCCGGCAAGCATCATTAAAGATCCGCCACGCTCTTTGACCAGTTCATCAATGAGTTCTAATTGTTCCGTATTGAAATAACCGGCCGGAACGTCTCCCAAAATGATGAGATCGTACTTGAATAGGTCCTCTTTATTTGGAGGCAATGAAGCGATGTGACGCGGAGAGGATCCTGCCAGGGCAGGATCACCTTGTGTCATAAGAAATCTGACATCGAGTCTAGGATCTCTCAACAGGACCCATCGAAGATAACGAAATTCCCATCTAGGTATGCCCTCAACGTAGAGGACTTTTATTTTTTCATCGAGGATCCTCACACTATGAGATGCGGAGTTGTTTTTGTCTGTAGTCTCATCATTGAATGCGGCAGCTGTAACTTCGAGCTCAACGGTCCCTGACTCCTGTTCAGGAACAAAAATCAATTCCGCGAACTGGACCCCATCCTTCAACTTGACCTGTTGTGATGGTTGTTCATTTCCATCAATTTTAAGAGTAATGTTGACGGTCCTTTCATTGTAACCTTTTGATTCGATCTGAACTCTCAAAGGCACGCGATCTCCCGTGAAGACCACGTCCGGACCGATGATCTTTCGGACATGGATGTCTGGAGGGGAGGGGAGTCCAATGGGTAATGTGTGAATCGGGATTCCCTGAGTCGACAATGACCTGGCAGATTCGACCGGGTCCTTTCCTTTGACAGAGATGAAATCACTGAGGACCATGACTCCCGCCACTTCCCGGCCCGCAAATTTTCCCACCGCTTCATTAATCGCAGATCCGATCTCGGTACTTTCTCCTTGAGCGGCCAGATTAAGACTGATGGGCTGGTTTTCTGTTTCTTCAGAACTTTCGGATTCTTCTGATTTTTGATCTTCTTCGATTGGCTTGAGCTGGCTATCAAAGGTGAAAATGTTCACATTGAATTTATCCTGAAGCTCGCTGATCACATTCGTGTTCTCGAGAGTTGCTTTTGCAAGTTCGATACGGCTCGGATTACCAATCTTGGTTTGTATTTCATTTGCTTTCCCGGGATCAAATGGATCGTTCGGTTTGATTTCTCCGAGTGCCCTGGCCGCCTCCTCAATGGAGTTGGCATTCCTCTGATCCTCAGTGGCCATGCTGTTTGAGGTGTCTATAAGTACCAGCATATTCCTTTTGTAGGAATTGGACTGAGTGATTTGTGCGAACGGGCCCATGAAAATGATGATGAGAATCAATAGGGCAAGGCCCTGGCATACCATCATTATGACCTTCCTGCTTTTTGGCAGCTGACTTTCTGATCTGTAGAGGTAAATGGAGAAGATGACAGCAAGTATGATAAGCGAAAGTGCTACGACAGGTCCATGACTCCACCCGATTGTTAGCGAGTCGATTTTCTGATCGCTGTCTAGTCCAAGAATTTTTTCGAACATTTTTATTAAGATTTTTCTTAAGTTCTGCGGGCCGCAGCCACGTTACTGAGTTGAAGTGAAGTGGCGATGTCTGTCTCGCCCTGACTTATTTTATTGGTGAATCTTTTCGCGAGTATTGATTGCAGTACGAAACATAAAATACATAGACCCAGTAACCAGCTGGTCAGGTCACTTCCTTTCCGGGCATTCTGGATTTTCTGACCAAGCTCCCCTTCAAGGATCTTAGCATTTGTCATTGCTCCTACTGTTTCCTTCAGCACAGCGGGAGCAACGACTCGTACGTCGGATTCTTTCGGATCGGAATTGGCAGCGATGGCGCCGAGGACCGAGTCCTGTGCGCCTATGATTTGATAGATTCCGCTCTCATTTATGTCCTCAGCCTTGATTTCAGCTTTGAAACTTTCATTGGTCAGTGAGGTTAACTCAACATATGGCCTGTCCGTATCACCGGTCTCGTCAGGATCTGTGCTTAATTTACCTAGTGAGGCGGTGGCGGGTTTAGTTCCTGCGATGCTGATGCTTTTGGTTTGATTTATTCTTGCCAATCTTGAATCAGGTTTGCTCGTCATTGTGGTTGCGGCCTGCTGTATCATGATTGCATAGACAGGATGAAGTACCAGTTCACTCCAGGATCTGTCCGCGCTCGTTGCACATAAGATCACTGACCCTTCACCGACGGTCTTTGATATGAGGACCGGTGCGTTTGTTTCTACTAAGCTCAGAATGACCTGAGATCCCGGTAACGGTTCGATACTGTTTATACTTTTAACTTTTGCGGCATTGACCATTTCCTCTGTCATGGATTTTACTACCCGAGCCAGAGGATGATCGGAGTCAGGAAATGCCAATGACCATTGACCTTGATTTTCCTCTCCGCTACTGGTCTTGGGACCAATTTTTCCAGGCAAAATACTTTCCTCGCCATTACCAAAGCTTTGTTCATATTTTTCAGGATTAATATTTTCACCTGCAAAAACAATGAGTCCTCCACCATTGCTGGTGAAGTCCTTCAGGCGCTGTGCAATTTCCGCGGAAGGTGCTGATACGTTTGCGAGAATGATGATGTCGTAGTCATTGAGTTTTTCCAGAGTCAGGTCGGATGAATCTACAGAAGTGACCTGGATTCCGTTCTCTTCGTCTCCACTGCTCAATCTGAGAGCGTTTTCGAGGAAAAACAGATCGTTGTTTTGTGTTCCTATGCCCCCATCAATGGAATCCGTGGCACAAAGGACTCGGACCCTGGGCCGAACGTTAACGACGGTGTGTCGTGAATTGTCCTCCCCGAGACTGTCCTTCGAGATTTTTGCGGTGATACTCAGGTCTCCGGGATTTTCATAATTTGCCAGGAAAGGAATTACCTTTGATTCTCCGGAACCGATCGTTCCCAGTGTTTGTCTTCTTACAAGATTACTGTTCTGATAAAATTCGATGTTGCCCGCATCCGCATCATTTGTCCCGAAGTTCTTAACTGTCGCTTCGAAACGGGCCACTCCTGAATTGTTTAATGAACCTGACACATAATTGAGTGAGGTGACGCTGCGATTCTCATCGCCTTCGGAATTTACTGGTACCAAATAGATGCTCGCGGCAATTTTCCCAAGCATTGTTTTGGCTTCAGTTGAGAGGCTACTCCAGTCCGATTGTTGAGCATCAGTAATGATATGAATTTCCTTTGTTCCTGCCTTCATCTCATCAGACATCTCTTTGAGTAAAGGAATGCTGTTTTCGATGTTACTTTGATGGGTAGATGCGCCTACCCTTTTAGCATTGTCGAGGATTTCACTGATTTTGTTTGTATCATAGTCAGCTGCTCTTAGTGGAACTTTCTTTGGGTCGCCAATTTCTCTTTCGTTAAGGAAGACGATGCTGACCTTGTCTCCGGGCGATGCTGTCTCAAGAATCTTACGGGCCTTTTCTATGGCTGTTTCGAACCTTGTGGTGGCTCCATGGTTCATACTTAAGGAATCATCGATTGCAACTACCATCCCTACTCTCTGGTTGCCTACTAGTGACGAATCCTTGAGAATGGGTCTGAGTAATGCGGTCGCAAGCAAGAGTAACGTGAGGCAGCGCAATAAAAGAATAATGAAGTCTTCTAGTCTGATCTGGCCCGACCTGACAACTAGGGCTCTTCTTAGGAGCTCCATTGCGGCCCAGTCCGTTTCTTTTTTATTCTTCCTGTAAAGGAGGTGTATGATGATCGGAACGGCTACTCCGATTGCGGCAAGCGTTCCCCATACTGATAGTAGATTTAAGGATGAAAACATTTAAATTATGTGCCTTTGGTTCTGGTTTGAGTGGTTTTTTGATTTGCCGATAAGGAGACGAAGTGTGCGTCCCTTAACTCAATTGCACAGGGAAATATTAATCTGCCCTGAAAATTGACTTTGAGTTCCAGTTCGGATCCCGGATCGATCATTATTTGTACGAGTTGCTCTTTTGAGTCAGGATCAACGTTAGTTGTAGTGTTTTTGTTTAGCGACCCTAGTGATGTGACCACTGATCCTCTGTTCCCTTGTCCGGGAGCTATTGTTGAGCGGAATATAATTTGTCCTGGGCTCAGTTCAGGAACGGAATAGATTATCTGTGATTGCGGATTTATTTTAAGTGAAGTGATTGATGATTTTAAAGATTTTATAAGTTTCGGTGATGGCGGAGCTATGATTGGACCAGTGGCCTTATAGGTCTTGGCTCTGAGGTCGGACAGCCAAGCAACATTTTTTGGTCTGCGTTTGAGACTATGAATTCCGTTAAGAGGGAACCGAAGTTTTCCAACGATGTCGTGCGTCACGGAAAGATGATCTCCTGCCTCATCAATGACAACGTTTCCGCGTATTCTGGTACCGTCAGTCAATGCCAGTTCGTCCCTGGTATTAGTTTCCTCTGAGTTTTGATCGCTCACTACGAAGCGTCGAATGCCCTGCCTTGGTATGGGTATTATTCCTAATGGACTTTCAATGGCGATGTCTTTTTCTCTGATCCAAATCAGTTTGCCGGGTATGGGTTCTCCCTGAATTCTATAGAGTGTGCCGGGCTGTTTGCCATTATCAGGACCCTTTTCCTTTTTGTTAAATTCAAGCATCCGGATTTGGCTCAGTGGAATGGAATGGGTACCTGCAAAACTGGTTTGAACGCTTATTTTTCGGTCTTCGAGTCCTGTGATTTTGCAGGACCAGGATTCACCGTTTCTTAGTCGGATAAAATCGGCATTGGCCTGAAAATTAACGGGTTTATTGGTGAAAATACTTAAGGTGTTTTCAAATGGGGTTGATTCGTTCTTGTCATTGGTGATATTGCCTTCTTTCAGATTAAAGGGTCCACTGATTCTTTTTCCTGAATCAATGAGCTGGGCAAATCCCGAATCAACTTTTGGCGGCGTTGGGGGATTGGAAATGGTTCTTTTTCCCTTGGCCTGATCAGTTTGAGTTATCTGATCCACATTGATGTGGCCCCAGATACTTGTCGCATTATCAATGATTTGAAACCTGCCTTCCTTATTGATAAATTCCCTAACGTCAAAGCTGACCGGTTCGAAAATATCCGAATCATTTCCAGTCACGGTTCTGGTCACTTTTCCTTCAATAATTAAGTTGGCCTGTAACTTAGTTTCTGAGGATCCGCCGCTCAGNAGAAAAGAAATGAAAGGTTTCTGAATCTGAAANGGGGGACTAGTGAGNGTTCCAACTGACTTTGGATTTTCCGTNACACTGGTCAAAAACCATTTACCTTCGTAGCGGCCCACCCTGGCCCTTAATTTTCTAGTGCCATGGCTGTACTCTCGGTTGAATGCATCGCCATGAAACTGCCAACCCCATGCTCTCATTCTTCCGAGATCCTTCTGCTCAAAGTCAGTGATAAGAAGGTCACCNTTAGGTAGCGGGGAAGAGGTCGGATCGTCCGCTTCCTTCGCGGAAGTGGAAANGCATTGCGTGGCGATGACCAACGCAATTATGGTCAGGTTTTTAATCACTCTATTTTTTATCTGGATTTAGCCATTGCCGTTCTGCGGAGCAGATAATCAGATATGGTTTTTTCCAGAGGGTCCTTAGTGTTAACTAGTACATAGTCGACTTCGTTCTTGGCACAGGCGCTCTTTATTTCACTAATGAATGATTCCAGTTCATTGAGGTAATTTTCTCTGACTCTTGCGGGTTGAGTGACGAGTTCACCTTCTCCTTCGAGGCCTAAGAATTTCCACATTCCATTCAGAGGGAAGTTCAACTCATAGTCATCCAGAATGTGGAAGAGAATCACATTATGTCCTCCATATCTCAGGTGACTCAGGCCATTCATGAACTCATCAGTGTTGTCGAATAGGTCCGAGAAGAGCATTACAAATCCTCGCTTACTCATTCGGTGAGCAAAGTCGTGCAAGATTCCTCCAACATTTGTGCGCGGACGCGGCTCAAGAAGTTCGAGCTGGTCTGAAATGTCATTGAGCACACTCATGTTACTCTTTGGATTGACGTAGTTATTCAATTCACCATCGAACATGCCAACGCCGGCCGAGTCGCCCTGACTGACTGTGAGATATGCCAGACTAGCTGCCATGAATTTGGCATATTCCAGTTTTGTGAGTCCGTTGGGATTTGAACCGTAAGTCATTGATTTGCTACCATCAACGAGCAGATTTGCGATGAAGTTGGTCTCAGCGTCGAACTGCTTAATGTAATAGCGATTGAAGCGGGCATAGGCTTTCCAGTCAATGTGACGGGTCTCATCGCCTGCCACGTATTGCCTGTAGGCTGAAAATTCACTACTAATGCCCCTAGCGGGNCTCTTGTGTGAACCGATCCTTAGCCCTTCGACGACCTGCCTCGCAACGATTTCGAGGCTNCCGATCTTCTTGAGCTTTTCGGGGTCTAGGTATTTTTTCTTATGCTGCGCCATGGAGTTCTTCGCCCTCAGGTGTCACATCAATGAGTTGATCGATTATTGAGTCAGTCGTTTCTCCGTCTGACTGAGCAAGGAAGTTTAATCCCATGCGGTGACGAAGGACCGGCTTGGCTAGAGCTTTAATGTCATCCAATGACACATGAATGTTTCCGTTGAGNGCGGCCCTGGCCTTGGCTCCGGTGATGAGGTTGATGCAAGCCCTTGGTCCGCATCCCCAAGACACATAGTCTCTCACGGCATCGATATTGTTGTCTTCGTCGGGTCTGGTGTTACGGACCAGAGTNGCAACATACTGATACAAATGTGGAGTAACTTTGACTCTAGAAACGACGTCCTGTAACTTGAGGATTTCAGCTTTCTTGAGAACAGATGTAAGTGCTTCGCTTGCCCCTGATGTTACAGAATCCATGATGGCAATTTCCTCATCGAACGTTGGGTAATCGACATGAATTTTAAACATGAACCGGTCNAGCTGGGCTTCGGGGAGTGAATAAGTACCTTCCTGTTCGAGAGGGTTCTGAGTCGCAAGCACGAAGAAAGGCGCGTCCAGAGTATAATCATCACCACCGGCCGATACTTGCTTTTCCTGCATAGCCTCGAGAAGCGCTGCCTGTGTCTTTGGAGGAGTTCTGTTNATCTCGTCTGCCAGGATCATGTTGGCAAAGATTGGTCCTTTACTGAACTGGAACTGGCGCTTTCCTGAAACAGGATCATCCTGAAGCACCTCTGAACCTGTGATGTCTGAAGGCATCAGGTCAGGAGTGAACTGGATTCTCTTAAAGGAGAGTGAAAGGCATTCCGCTATTGAGCTGACTAGCAGAGTTTTGGCGAGACCGGGAACTCCCTCGAGCAGAGCGTGTCCTTTTGAGAAAATTGCTATCAATGTTTCTTCAATAACATTGTCCATGCCGACAATGGTTTTGTGGAGTTCAGCCTTGAGTTTATCATTGGCTTTACCGAGATCTTTTATTGCTTGCAGGTCACCTTTGGTGCCCGCGGCTTTGGATGGTGCTTTCTTAGCGGCCTTCTTTTTGGCCGTTGCTTTTTTGGCAGCTTTTTTNGTCATGGATTTGTTGNTTATTGATGTGAATTNTTATTAGTTAGTTGTCCGCNAAGGGTCAGACTTAAGTGTTTAATGTCCTCATCGTCTAAATTCTTAACAGATTCTTAACAGGTATAAATTGTTAAAACCCGATTTTTTACATATTGAGATAGATTTGAGGGTTTTGTGAAGACAAAAAAGGCACGCCATTTTCATGACGTGCCTTTTGTGATTGTGTTAATTCTATTAAGAATTTACCTAATTACATCATTCCTCCCATGCCATGATCATGTCCATGACCGGCATCAGGCTCTTCTTTCTCTGGAATATCAGTGATTAGACACTCTGTAGTGAGAAGCAATCCGGAAATGGAGGCGGCATTTTGAAGTGCTGAACGCGTCACTTTCGTTGGATCAACGACTCCTGCCTTGATGAGGTCCTCGTACTTGTCAGTGGCAACATTGTAGCCCTTAGTTGTTGATTTTTTGACATTTTCAACAATNAGAGCGCCTTCGCGGCCAGCATTAGCGGCGAGTTGGCGGAGAGGAGCCTCAATGGCTCTTTCCACGATCGCGACTCCGGTCTCTTCATCACCCTTTAATTTGAGTTTTTTGAGAGCNGNTGCTGTNNTGAGTACGGATTGGGCACGGACCAGAGCAGTTCCGCCTCCAGGAACGATACCTTCCTGTACCGCTGCACGAGTTGCGTGAAGAGCGTCCTCGACCCGGGCCTTCTTTTCTTTCATTTCAGTTTCAGTAGCAGCACCGACATTGATGACTGCGACACCGCCTGCAAGTTTGGCAAGGCGCTCNTGAAGCTTTTCCCTGTCATAGTCAGAAGTTGTCTCTTCGATCTGATTTCTGATCTGGTTGACTCGGCCCTGTATTTCTTTGGACTTTCCACCACCCTCAATGATTGTGGTGTCCTCTTTGCCGATTGAGATACGCTTAGCAGAACCAAGTTCCTTGATGCCAAGGCCCTCGATCTTAATTCCTAAGTCCTCAGTAATGAATGTGCCTCCAGTCAGGATGGCGATGTCCTCAAGCATTGCTTTGCGNCGNTCACCGAATCCTGGTGCCTTGACGGCNGCCGCTTTGAGGGTTCCGCGCATGCTGTTGACGACTAATGTTGCCAGGGCCTCACCTTCAACGTCCTCGGCAATGATAAGTAAAGGCTTACCAGCCTTCGCTACTTTTTCGAGGAGAGGAAGCATGTCCTTGAGGTTACTGATTTTCTTTTCGAAGATAAGAATAAGAGCATCNTCGAATGTGCAGTCCTGAGTCTGTGGATCAGTCACGAAATATGGTGANAGATAACCTTTATCGAACTGCATTCCCTCAACAACGTCGAGAGTAGTGTCGATGGTCTTGGCNTCTTCGACAGTGATNGTGCCATCCTTACCGACCTTGTCCATTGCCTCAGCAATGATACCGCCGATCTCAGGGTCCCAGTTCGCTGAAACTGTGGCGACCTGTTCAATTTCTTTGGTATTTTTGACTGGCTTTGAGATGGACTGGAGTTCATTGACGAGTGCCTCTGAAGCTTTCAGGATTCCTCTNTGTAGAGAAATCGGATTTGCNCCGGCAGTCACGTTACGAAGTCCCTCCTTATAAATAGCCTCAGCGAGGACAGTCGCTGTGGTGGTTCCATCACCGGCGATGTCTGAAGTTTTGGAGGAAACTTCACGAATGAGCTGCGCGCCCATGTTTTCGTATTCATCGTCCAGTTCGATTTCCTTAGCAACGGTCACACCGTCCTTAGTAATTGTTGGTGATCCGAACTTTTTGTCCAAAATCACGTTACGCCCGGCAGGTCCGAGCGTGCTTTTGACCGCTCGGGCCAGTTTTTCCACACCGCGCAGGAGTCCCTGGCGTGCGGCTTCGTCGAATAGCAGTTGTTTAGCCATTTTTTTTATTATTTAAATTAAGTTATTGTTGAGGTTCTCTTAGATTTTATTTATCCGATGATTGCCAGAATATCTACCTCGTTAACAATGAGGAGATCCTTGCCGTCTATCTTGATGTCAGTGCCGCCATATTTGGAGATCAGCACCTTGTCTTTCTTTTTCACGGTGAACTTGTAGTCGTTCCCGTTTTCGTCTTTGCCGCCGGTGCCGAGTCCTACGACTTGGGCTTCCTGAGGCTTTTCCTTGGCGGTATCGGGAATGATGATTCCACCTGAGGACTGTTCTTCCTCTTCCAGGCGTTTGATTAGGACGCGTGGTCCGAGTGGTTGGATTTTAGTAGCCATTTTGTTAGTTACTTNGTTTGTTTGTTTTATTTATTTTATTTGATTGGATCCGCATGGGCGGAGTTTAGATTCGTTCGCCGGCGGACGGCGGNCGGAGATTGGTGTTACTTTTCTTCATCAACGACCTCGGCCTCTACGACCTTTCCTTTGGCTGGTTTGGGTTCGTCATCCGTTCCCTCAGGAGGAGGAGTGCTTTCAGTTGATGTTTGAGGGTTCTGCTCAGAGTAAAATTTCTGAGCCAATGGCATGAATGCATTCTGCAGTTCTTCCTGGCCCTTCTTGATCGATTCAGTGTCGTCCTTTTCAATCGCTTCTTTGAGTTTGCTGGCCGCATCCTCGACCGGCTTCGTTTCCTCTTCAGTCAGTTTGTCTTTATGTTCCTTGAGTTGTTTCTCACATTCGTGAACGAGCGATTCTGCCTGATTCTTGGTTTCGACGGATTCCTTGCGTTGCTTGTCCTCTTCGGCGTGCTTCTCAGCTTCTTGCTTTGCCTTTTCAATTTCCTCTTCACTTAGGCCGCTGGACCCCTCAATGGATATTTTTTGTTCTTTACCACTGCCCTTGTCCTTCGCGGAAACATGAAGAATACCATTCGCATCAATGTCNAAGGTGACTTCNATCTGGGGAGTTCCCCTTTGTGCGGGAGGAATGCCGTCCAGTCTGAAATTTCCAAGAAGCTTGTTATCACTGAACATTGATCTTTCTCCCTGACATATCCGGATATCAACGGCAGGCTGATTGTCGGCAGCGGTGGAAAATACCTGACTGTATTTTTTTGGAATGGTCGTGTTTTTCTCTATCATTGGAGTTGCGATGGCGCCTTCNGTCTCGATAGAGAGGCTCAGAGGAGTCACGTCAAGCAANAGCACATCCTTAACGTCTCCCTGAAGTACTCCGCCCTGAATAGCGGCTCCCATTGANACGACCTCGTCCGGATTCACGCCTTGGTGAGGATCTTTCCCGGCAATTTCCCTGGCAATTTCCACGACCTTTGGCATGCGGGTCATTCCGCCGACGAGGACAAGTTCACTGATGTCTGAGGCGCTGATCTTTGCTTCCTCGAAGCACTTGTCCACTGGGGACTTTGTTCTGCTGAAAAGGTCGTCGGTCATCTGCTCAAGCTTGGACCGGCTCAGTTCTTTTTGAATGTGTTTTGGTCCTGTCTGATCAGCAGTAACGAATGGCAGGTTAATTTCGTATGTTTGTGCCGACGATAGGGCAATCTTGGCCTTCTCGGCTTCCTCCTTGATCCTCTGCATTGCATCGGGTTGGCCCGAGAGGTCGATTCCACTCTCGGATTTAAATTCTTCAACGACCCAGTCAATGATAGCATTGTCCCAGTCNTCTCCTCCTAGCTGAGTGTCACCGTTCGTTGCGAGTACCTCAAAGACCCCTTCGCCTATTTCTAGGACAGAAATATCAAAAGTTCCACCACCGAGATCGTAAACGGCTATCCTTTCATCGCTTTTCTTATCGAGTCCGTANGCAAGAGAAGCGGCAGTGGGCTCATTAATGATTCTGCGGACCTTGAGTCCTGCAATCTCACCGGCGGCCTTGGTGGCGTTTCTTTGTGAGTCATTGAAGTATGCGGGAACAGTGATGACCGCTTCTGAGATGGTTTCTCCGAGTTTGGCTTCCGCGTCGGATTTTAATTTCCCCAAAACCATTGCTGCGATTTCCTGAGGACTGAACGTTTTATTTTCACCGTCGACTTCCACTTCAATGTGAGCGTCTCCGTTTTCGGCTTCAACGATCTTATAGGGAGCCCTTTTATCAGCGTCTGAAAGTTCTGAGAACTTGCGTCCGATTAACCTCTTAGCTGAAAAGATAGTATTTGCCGGATTGGTAATTGCCTGACGCTTTGCGGCCTGTCCGACTACGCGTTCACCTCCCTTAGTGAAGGCGACTACGGAAGGAGTGGTGCGTGCTCCTTCGGAATTTTCCAAGACAGTGGGTTCTCCAGCTTCCATAATGGCCATGCAGGAGTTTGTTGTTCCAAGATCAATGCCTAAGATTTTACTCATTTTGTTAAAGTGTTTTGGTTCAATGTCACAGATGTTTCTGTGCGTAGGCTTATTACGCACTTGTCATGCCAAACTGCGTTCGATTTTTATAAAACGCTGATT
>PAPL01000029.1 GCA_002708885.1 Verrucomicrobiales bacterium
ACCTTTTAAGATTCCTCTTATGACTGTATCTTTTCTTTTTTTCCAATTTTCAAGGTCCTTTGTGTTTTTCCTAATGGATTCCAGTTCCGCTGAGGCCTGTTCTGGTTTTTGAGCATGACCTACCCGTAGCTTTGGTTTTGAAAGTGAAATGATAGGATTGATGAATATCAGTGAAGTTACAATCAATGGAAACGTTTTCATATATTCGTAATGATTTAAGATGATAGATGACCTTAGAGTAATATATTCATCAACGTCAATTCACTTCGAATATCCTGTCAAGATCAGTGGATATTTGGAAATTTTTAAATGTACTGATTAGTTTCGAGTGCTTTAAGAAATGTTTTACTGTCATTTCTGATGAGCTTTATTTTTTCGTCAGGCATTTTAGATAAAGTTTTATAAGGCATACCGAGCCTCGGGTTATTGGAGAGTTTCGATTTATTATGATCAAGAAAGTTCCAATAGAGATAATTGAAAGGACATGCTTGAGGGCCATTTTTCTCCTTAACCTTATACGAGCAACCCTTACAGTAATTTGACATTCTATTTATGTAAGCGCTACTCGACGCATAGGGCTTACTTGCTAATATGCCCCCATCAGCAAAGAGGACCATTCCACTCACATTGGGCATTTGAACCCATTCATAAGCATCTGCATAGACTACAAGATACCATTCATTAACTTCCTCCGGACTTATGCCAGATAGGAGTAGAAAATTACCTAAAACCATGAGTCTTTGTATGTGATGGGCGTATGCGTTATCGCTAGTCTGAGTTATGCATTGAGACAGGCAGTTCATCTTGGTCTTACCGGACCAGAAAAATTTTGGTAGTGGTCGCTTTGCGTTGAAGTAATTAAAATTTGCGTATTCCGGCATTTTTAACCAGTAAACACCGCGAACGAATTCCCTCCAACCAAGTATCTGCCGAATGAAGCCTTCAACTGCATTGATTTTGGCCTTGCCCTCAAGGTAAGCTCTTTCGGCTTCTTTTATAACTTCCAGTGGATCAAGTAGGCCGCAATTTAGATAAAAGCTTATGTGGCTGTGGAATAGCCAGGGCTTTCCTTCAACCATTGCATCTTGATAATTACCAAAATATTTCAATTTCTCCTCAATGAAGTGTTCTAGAATTTTAGTTGCCTGCTCCCTAGTAACAGCAAAGTGAAAATCTTTAGAGGATCCAAAATGATTTTTGAACTCTTTTTCAACCAGTTCAATTACTTCAATTGTAATTGCATTTGGTTTGAAGCGAATCGGTTCAGGAATGTTAATGTTTGTGGGTATTGTTTTGCGATTCTCACTATCATAGTTCCATTGTCCTCCTGCTGGTTTTTCCCCTTCCATTAAAGTGGAGGTTTTTTTTCTCATTTCTCGATAGAAAAATTCCATTCTTAGTTGCTTCCTCCCCGTTGCCCATTTTTTAAAATCATCTAGAGGACTTAGAAATCTGGTATCATCGCAGATCTTAACAGGCACGGAGATTTGTTTCTCCCGGTCTTGAATCTCGGCAAGTAGGCGATGTTCACCGGGGTGAGTAACCTCGATCAGTTCAAACTTTTCTTTTTTAAGATTTCTTTTTATTTCGCCCAATAACGAACCTGTATTTTTTGGGTCATCATATTTCACATAATTAACGCGAATGCCCTGACTGATGAGTTCTTGAGCAAAGTGTCTCATGGCCGAGAAAATGAGAATGATTTTCTTTTTGTGGTGCTTTACGTAAGTCGCTTCAGTTTTGACTTCGCACATGAGAACCATATCATTGTCCTTATCAATGTCTTTTAAGCTCTCCAATTTCTGGGAGAGCTGGTCTCCCAGAACCAACCTCAAAGTCTTTGGCATCTTAATCTATGAGACTTTGACAAGGCTATACTTCTCAAGCGCTTCAGACCTTGACTTTCTTAAATCAACGATCGGGTATGGGTAGTTTTTACCAAGTACGATTCCGGCCCCTCGTAATACATCGTCAGGAGCGTCCCACGGTTTATGGATATATTTTTTGGGAAGCTTATCAAGTTCAGGGCAATACTTAATAACATAATTTCCATTTTCATCGAATTTCTCTCCTTGCAGCACTGGGTTGAAGATCCTGAAAAAAGGGGCCGCATCCGCGCCTGATCCGGCGACCCATTGCCAGCTGGCACTGTTCGATGCAAGGTCAGCATCTAAGAGACAGTCCCAAAACCATGCCTCACCTTCACGCCAATCGATGTTTAGATTTTTGACCAGATAAGAGCCAACAATCATTCGTACTCGGTTATGCATGTATCCGGTCTGCCACAGCTCGCGCATTCCAGCATCGACGATAGGCACGCCGGTCATGCCTTTCTTCCAAGCCTCGAGTGGTGGGCCATCATTTAACCACGGATAATTATCGAATTTGGAGTTAAAATTCTTATGTGGAAGGTCTGGGAAATGATAGAGTAAATAATAACTGAATTCTCTCCAGCCGATTTCACTTAGAAAGCAATCCATGTCTTTGTTAGATTGATTTTTTTTTACTTTATTGAGTGAAGTGTACCAAATCTGATTAGGTGATATTTCTCCGAAATGCAAATGAGGGCTCAGTTTAGAAGTGCCCTCGGATCCTGGAACGT
The DNA here is from genome assembly GCA_002708885.1 of Verrucomicrobiales bacterium. Lineage (GTDB taxonomy): Bacteria > Verrucomicrobiota > Verrucomicrobiia > Verrucomicrobiales > DEV007 > EC70. The sequence goes on from PAPL01000029.1 coordinate 2,603, forward strand.
TACGGTTTATTCTGTAATCATTTACTGGGGCCTTTAGGAAGCTCTTGAGTTTTATATTGGCTTTATTTTCACCAGGTTCCCAAGTTTTAGAGAACTTCTCATGCCATCGAAATTTGGGAATAAGTTTCAGAGAATCAATTCCTTTATCCATCTCATTTAAGTAGAAGAATCTTTTCTCATTAGGAACCGGAATCGGTTTTCTGGGCTCGGGTCCCTCCAAGCAGCCCCTTCGGTAGAATGGAGTAAACACCTTATATGGTTGGCCTGACTTATTTAGTATGTCCCAAGGCTCCCAAAGAAGGCTCCCATTATAGGTGCAAATATCTAGGTTAGGCCCTTTGAGTTCCTTTATGATACGTTTGTCTCTGGCTATTTGCCACGGCTCGTAGTTTCGGTTCCATGTGATTTTATCTGCACCTGAATTAGCTACTAGTTCGGCTAATAAGATCTTTGGATCACCGCTCATGATTATGAGGGATGAATCTAATTGTTCATTAAGCGAAAGGAGCGATTGGTGTAGCCACCAACGAGTTGCGCTGCCAGGGTCATGCTTTCCTCCATTAAAAGTGTCATAAATATAAACAGGAATAACGTCACCCCGATCACATGCCGCTGTCAGTGCCGGATTATCTTTGAGTCTCAGGTCCAGCCTGAACCACATTATGGTTTTCTTCTTTTTCAATGAAATATCAGGTAGCAGCTACATTAAACGGAGATTAAATATGAGTGGATCTGCCTCATAAAATTATTTTTTGGCCAATTTATTTCTTTGGATGCCTATTTTTATTAATTGCAATCTGATCCTTGAAGAAGACTCGGTATTCATATTTAAATGATCTCTAACCTTTCTTATCCTAAAAACCAATTACGAATGAATTTACCGATGATTAAGAAGATACTTTTATTAGGTGTTTTATTTTCACTATTTTCAGTTCTGCAGGTATGCGCTAGACCAAACATACTTTGGATTTCCGCGGAGGACATCGGCCCTCATTTTGGCTGCTATGGTGATAAGCATGCAATTACTCCCAACATTGATCAGTTGTCTTCCGAGGGCACACGTTTCACTAATGCTTATACGACTGCAGGAGTTTGTGCGCCTTGCCGCAGTGGAATCATAACTGGTATGTATCAGAACAGTATTGGCACTCATCATATGAGATGTAATGCGGTCCTGCCTTCCTGGCTTAAACCTTTTCCGATTCTTCTTAGGCAATCCGGCTACTACTGCACTAATAATTCAAAGACCGACTATCAGTTTTCAAGACCGTCGACTGGAGAAATATGGGACCAGAACGGTTCAAAAGCTCACTGGAAGAATAGAAAAAAGGGTCAGCCGTTCTTTGCGGTATTCAATTATACCGGATGTCACGAGAGCGGAATTACTTCCGAAGGTAAGTACAGGGCTGTTACAGGGAAACTAAAACCCGAACAGAGGCAGGATCCTGCAAATTTAGATACATTGCCCCCCTATTATCCGGATACTCCTGTGGTCCGGGAGGACTGGAAAAGGAATTATGAATTGATTACGGCGATGGATACCTGGGCAGGATCTCTTATCAAAGAAATTAAAGATGCTGGGCTTTACGAGGAAACAATCATATTTTTTTGGGCCGATCATGGTGTGGGTTTGCCTCGTGCTAAGCGGTGGCTTTATGGTTCTGGAACACATATACCNCTGATCGTTCGTGTCCCCGGAAAAGAAGGCGGGCAAATTGATACNCAATTGGTGAGTTCAGTTGATCTGGGNCCTACAGTATTGAANTTGGCAGGCATTGAGGTTCCTGATAAATTACAGGGCAGGGCATTCATTGGTGANAAATTATCTGCTCCTCGCCGTTTTGTTTTCGGTGCCAGGGACAGAATGGATGAGAGATACGATATAATCCGCTCNATTTTTGATGGGCGTTACCGATACATTCGGAACTTTGAGCCTCTNAAGCCATACTATCAGTACATGAANACGCCGGAAAAAGGAGCCACTATGCGTGAGATAAGGCGAGCCGAGAAAGAGGGGACGCTGACTCAAACGGGTAAGATTTTTTCAACNGATAAAAAGCCCGTTGAAGAACTCTATGACTTTAAAAGTGATCCACATGAAATCCGCAATTTGGCCAGTGATCCCGATCATTCAATAATCCTAAAGAAAATGCGTTCCAATTTGGCGCAATGGCAGTCTGAAATAGGTGATATCGGCCTCATTCCAGAAGCGGAAATTGAAATCAGAGAAAAGAAGACCGGCTCCAGATTTGAAATCATGAATGGTGAATTNTCTGACAAGAATCAGGTTCAGCGNTTGGTATCAATTGCCACAAAAGCATCACAAGGAAATNCGGCTCTTGGCGAATTGATAAGTGCCATAACTGATAATGATCCCGTCATACGTTATTGGGCTTTGACTGGCATTGGTAATATTGGAGTTGCTGAGGATGAGGTATTAGAATTGTCAAAGAAAGCAATGAAGGATGAATCGCCTAATGTGCGAATCGCCGCTGCCCGTGCAGTGGCCCGTCTTGGNGATACGGATTCAGCACTTNAAGTTTTAAGNAAGGAGCTCCGGTCTGAGCATCAGTGGGGCAGGTTAGCAGCGGCCATCGTCATTGACGAGATGGGTGAGCCGGGCCGGAAAGTCGTTAAGGATCTTAAGGAGGTCCTAAGNACGAGNCAGCCTAATAAATATATTCTGAGAGTTGCGAACCGTGCACTCAATGATTTGCTCGGGACTGAAAATAGGGTCCCTTAATATAAATGATCTGAAAGATTCTGATTTGTTCAACGAGCTAAAAACAATAATTACATTATGATTTATTATTTGAGATTTATATCTGTTGTTTCCTGCTTTTTGGTGACGATGTTCACCGCCATCGCTGATTGGATTGACCTCTTTGATGGCAAGACTACTGAGGGTTGGAATCCGCGATCTGANGTCATATCCTTCGAAGCNAAGGAAGGTGAACTTCATTTGCTTTCCAAGACGAATTGTTGGGTNACCACTGAGATTCAGATGAGTGATTTTGAGGCGGAAATTGAGGTTCTTATGCCCAAGGAAGAAGGATTTAATTCCGGANTAGCTTTTCGGTGCATTGGAAGTAAGGGCCGTCCNAAAGGATATCAGTGTGAGATTGATCGGCAAAAACCGGCCGGAGTTTACGGGATCGGNAACGGTGGCTGGATTTATCCTGGAAAGGGTCAGGGNAAGGAATTTGCCGACAAGATACNTGGCAACCTTAAGAAGAATGATTGGAACCATTTTAGAGTCAGAGCCGTCGGAGACAGGATCCAAACATGGTTAAACGGAACGCCTGTATCAGACATTAAACACGGAAAAATATTAAAAGGTTATTTTGGTGTTCAGCATCACGGTAAAGGAGGAACCGTTCGTTTCAGAAAAATAAGGGCCCGTGAAATCTCGAATAAAAAAGTGATACAAAAGATTCAAGAAAGACCCAATATCCTGTGGATTACAGCTGAAGACATGAGTCCGACACTCGGATGTTATGGAGATAAATATGCGATTACTCCGAACATTGATCAGTTGGCCAGATCCTCGACAAGGTACTCCAACGCTTTCGCTGCTTCTCCGGTCTGCTCCCCTTCAAGATCAGTCCTGATTACCGGAATGCACAATGTCTCTACAGGTACCCATCAAATGAGATCCGGATTTCCCTTACCCACTGGTGTCAAAGGATTCCCGGCCTACATGAGGNAATCAGGTTATTTCACAACTAATAACGTTAAAACTGATTATAACAGCAGTGATGCTCCGCGCCTAATCAAAGAATCATGGGATGAATCNAGTCCTAAGGCTCACTGGCGAAACTCTAAACGGAGGCAGGGNCAGCCGTTCTTTTCTGTTTTTAATATCATGACGAGTCATCAGTCCCGTTCAATGGTTTGGCCTTATCCTGTTTTCAAGAAACATGTACAATCAAAATTATCAGCTTCCGAAATTCATGATCCAAAGAAGGCTCCGGTCCCTGACTATTATCCTGACACGCCTCTCATAAGAAAAACCATCAGCCGGTATTATGATTGCGTCACGGCCATGGATAAACGTGTCGGTGAAATCATGAATCAATTACGTGAAGATGGGTTAGCAGATANTACTATTGTTTTTTTCTTCTCTGACCATGGTTCCGGAATGCCGCGGCACAAGAGGCTACTGCATGACTCCGGGATGAAAGTTGCCATGCTGGTACATGTTCCTGAAAGATGGAAACATTTGCGTCCGACTGTTCCCGGTTCGGTGACGGACCGATTAGTTAGTTTTGTTGATTTTGCTCCGACAGTTCTTGGATTAGTTGATCTCAAATCACCAAAATATATGCAAGGGATTCCTTTCTTGGGTGTTGGCTCTAACCAGAAAAGGAAATTTGTTTTTGGTAATAGAGATAGGGTCGATGAAGTNTTTGATTGTTCCAGATCAGTTCGAGACAAGAGATGGTTATATATCCGTAATTATCATCCTCATCTNTCCTGGAGNCAGCCATCAGTATTTTCCGATCTTGGTGAAATAAGGCATGAGATTTTCAGGGTCTTCCGAGAGAATCCTGATTCTTCTAGCGTTGCACAGAGGCATTATGCTGGTNCAACAAGGCCATCAGAAGAATTGTACGATTGTGAGGCTGATCCNGATAACACACGTAATTTNATTTCTGAACAGTTGTCAGATGAGGCTGGAAAAGCATTAAAGAGATTACGGCTAAGCTTAGTTGAAAACCGCAATGNGGTCCGGGACTTAGGCGCTTTGCCAGAAAGTGAGATGCGGCGTTGGATCAAAACTGAAGGTAGNCCAATGAGGGACATTGTAATGGGCAAGACGGCACATTCTCCGGATCTGCAGAGAGCTTGGGCCGCTGCTGACAAGGTAGGCACGTCTGACTCAAAGGAACTTCTGNGACTACTCAAGAACGGGAACGTGAATGAGAGGTATTGGGCTGCAGTTTCTCTCAGGAATGGGTTCTTTGAAGATAAGGCTATCCAACAAATCGCATCCGAATGGATCCAGGACGTTGCACCNTCTGTTCGTATTGAGATTGCCGGATGGTTGGCATCTTTTCCTGAAAATCGGGAAGCTTCTCTTAATCGATTAGTCAAAGATCTTGAGCATCCTGACTGGGCAGTCGCATTGCAGGCGTGTCGAGCTATTGAATTGTTAGGGCCGAAGGCAANACCAGTCNTNGANACGATGAAGAAAATTTATTCTAAGACGCGCCATGAGCCCGGTGATAATAACTTTTTCATAGCTTTCTCCAGTGGTGCATTCCTTGAAAGGCTCGGAGAAAAAACAGATCCTTGGGATTTTTCACCTGGNGCTGTAAGTTTCATGCCTGCAAAAAAGAAATCTAATTGATTTTTTCTAACATTCATCAANGTCATTATTGGCTTTCCGAATTTCGAAGGCTTTGGTAAATTNGANACATGAATGTTGGTATTGTTGGATATGGTTGGGTCGCTGGAGCCCATATTGATGCACTTAATTCGATTGATGGGGTTCAGGTAACCGCAGTATNTTCTTCTCGTCCTCAGAATGAAGATGAGCTTTCAAAGAAGCANGGTTCACCTATCAAGGCGTTTCAGGACCTCGGAGAAATGCTCTCATCAGATGACATTGGAGTGATTTCAATTTGTAGTTATCCGGGTCAGCATAAGGAACATGCGATTGCTGCCGCGGGGGCCGGAAAGCATCTTATTCTTGAGAAACCCCTCGCATTATCCATAGAAGATTGTTCTGAAATTCGTTCAGCTGTTGAGGAAGCGAATGTTCGCACATGTGTATGTTTTGAATGCCGATTTTCAAGTCAGTTCCTTGCGACTAAGTCAGTCATTGATGATGGGTTACTGGGCCAAATTCATTATGGTGAAGTGGATTATTATCATGGCATCGGACCTTGGTATGGACAATTTCGCTGGAATACCGGAAAAGAGCATGGAGGAAGCAGTTTACTTTCGGCTGGGTGCCATGCACTTGACGCTTTGCTATTATGCATGGGTGGCGATGTGGAGGAGGTCAATTCATATGCTACGGTTTCAGCAAGCCCTACTTTTTCTGATTACGAATATCCCACGACGACGACGACCATAATGAAGTTCACTGATGGGCGTGTGGGTAAAGCTACTTCATGCATCGATTGCCTCCAGCCATATTACTTTCATACCCATCTTGTCGGTTCTGAAGGAAGTTTACTGGACAATAAGTTTCATTCCGAAAAACTTTCTACTGACAAAGGATCTTGGAGCTCCTTATCAATGAAAATGCTGGATTCTGGTGATGTGAGTGATCATCCCTACACGACTCAGTTTCAGGCATTCTTTGATTCAATGGCCAGGGACGAGGAAATGCCTCTGACCTCTATCAATGAGGCTTATAAGAGCTTCGAGGTTGTTTTTGCCGCTGACAAATCAGCTGAGCTTGGTAGGCCGGTTAAAATTTCAGAAATTAGAAGTGACTAAAAATGCAATCGCAATAGTTGCCCATCCGGACGACATTNAATTTCTTTTTGCGGGCACTATGCTTCAATTGGCTGCGCGCGGATGGAGCCTNCATTACATNACTATTGCNAGNGGTAATTGCGGTTCTTTTGAAATGAATGCTGAAGATACCCGAAAAGTTCGTCAAGATGAGGCGCAACGCGCAGCGGATCAATTGGGCGCTAAGTATTATCCCCCCTTATGTGATGATTTGGAGATTGTCTATTCCGTGGATTTGCTCCGGCGCTTGTGCTCAGTGATTCGTAAAGCGGCGCCAAATATTGTTCTTACACATTCCCCAGAAGACTACATGGTCGATCATATGGAAACGTCCCGTTTGGCTGTCACTGCATCTTTTACCCACGGCATGCCTAACTTTGTCACTGATCCTCCTTCGGATCATCTGGAAGGGCATCAGGTTACCGTATATCATGCCATGCCCCATGGTTTNCGGGATGGGCTGAGAAAGAAAGTAATTCCCGAATCGTTTGTTGATATCTCGTCAGTGATGGAGAATAAGAGAGNGGCTCTTGGAGAGCACAAGAGTCAGCATTCCTGGCTAGAATCTAGTCAGGGCATGAATTCTTATCTCATGTCGATGGAAAGCATGTCCCGTGAGCTAGGAGAAATGTCTGGAAAGTTTGATTATGCGGAGGGTTGGAGGAGAAGATCTCATCTTGGTTTTAGCCAAAATGAGCAGGATCCTCTTTCAGAAGCTCTCGGAGAAATGTACTATTTAAACCCGGAATATAATTTGNATAATTAGAACTNAGATGGCTAGAAAACTAAGCACAATTGCCCCGGANTGGTGGGACTATACTACACTTGATGATGAACTGATNCGTGATGCCGCTTCACTAAGTATGGAAGACCTGGAACAACTTTCCCGTCCAGGTTTCAAGGTAGTTATGTATGATACCCTGGAAGATTTTTATTTGGCTGAAGCCCTTGAATATATTAATGCATGGCAATCCTCTACCCCTGATAATCCTGTAGGGATNTGTGGTCCAATAGGTCCCACAGAACAATTACCGCTCGTGGCTCGGCTTGTGAATGAGCTTAGGGTGGATCTTTCCGCGGCACATTTTTGGGGAATGGATGAATGGTTAGGTGAGGATGGAAAGGAAGTGCCAATTGCACATCCTCTTTCTTTTGAGAGAGCCGACAGAGAGTTGTGCTTTGATCGCATTTCCGAGGATTTGCAAATGCCCGAATCAAATATGCATTTNCCTGCCGCTGATACTCAGGAGTANATTGATTCATGGGAAGGGGNCCGATGTGCAGTNATGCAGGGTGGTCAGGGTGACATTAAGCATTGGGCTTTTAATGATCCTCCGCGCCGTGAAGGAGAATATAAGGAATCACCACCAATGCCCGATCAATACAGGAAACTTTCAACGCGGGTCGTGGAACTGCATCCTATTACATTGGCACAGAACGCCAGGACCTCGGGCGGCGGTAATATCACTCTGGTTCCTGAAAGAGCGATCACTGTGGGCCCTGTTGAGACATGGAAATCAGAAAAGGTGTCTATCTGGCAAGCAGGGACCCATGATAATCCGTTTGGTCAGCGTTTGACTGCTTTAATGATTTCTAAAGGCATTCCTGATACTGCTGTTCCGATGTCATTGCTGGCAGATCACCCAAACGTGCAGTTCAATTATTATCGGGGTGGGCTAGGGAGCTGTGATATTGAAATGCATTAATTAGTGGGTTGTTCGAATTAACAAGACACGGGACATGAGTTCGTGATACTGTGGGGNATGGCTAAAAAGACTCTGACTAGACGTNCGTTATTGGCTGCTTCAGGAGCAGGAACCTCACTCAATATTCTTCGCTCTGGTACCCTTTACGGTAAAGAGCCTAAGGCCTTGGATAAACTGTCAGTGGCTTTTATCGGGATGGGTGGACAGATACAGGGGCACGTTGCCAATATCCTTAATCAGGGGCAGCACGTTGCCGCATTTTGTGATGTTGATAAGAGGCAGATTGATAGTTCGAAGAAACGGCATGGGAACAAGGTTAATAAGGTAAAGGAATATGAGGATTACAGAGAATTGATCGAGAAGGAAAAATCAGTCGATGCGGTCGTGATTGCAACACCTGATCATTGGCATGCTCCAATCTGCAGAGCCGCTATGAAGTCGGGAAAGCATGTTTACTGTGAAAANCCACTCACTCACACAATTAAGGAGGCAAGAGAACTNAGAGAGCTGACTAGGGATTCGAAAGTTGTAACTCAGACCGGCAATCAGGGCAGTGCATCCTCTAATCTGCGTCGTAGCATGGAATTAATTGCGGCTGATGTTTTTGGCCCTATCCGTGAGATTCATGTTTGGCATCCTAAGCATAATTGGCCAAGTGGTGGAGTCCGGCCTGCTGGGTCAGATCCGGTCCCAAAGGGGCTTAACTGGGATTTTTGGTGCGGAACAGCACCTGTACGACCATATAAGGAGGGAATTTATCATCCGGTGAAGTGGCGCGGATGGTATGACTTTGGTAATGGTTTCATAGGTGATTTNTGTTGTCATTCTTTTAATTTGGCTCTCAGATCTTTGAGCTTGGATTATCCATCTAAGATTTCTTTTACTGGTGAAGGTTTGGGAACAGAAACCTTTGCGAAATCATGTTCGGTCAAGTATCACTTTTCAAAGAACANGGACCGGTCCCATGATGTTGCATTAAATATTTATACTGGTGGAGGAAAGGACGTTCCTCCTGACTATGCGGTGGAGGCAGCTGTCAAGACTTTCGGCAGTTTACCTAGGGTAGGTTGTATTTTTATCGGTGATAAAGGAATGCTCTCTTCAGGGTTATGGAACTCTCAGTGCTACATAAAGATGAACGGGGAGGATAAGTACATAGGAGAAGGAAATCACGATGCAGCGAAGGTCGTTCCTAAAACCATTCCCAGATCAAGGGGTCATATGCATGAATGGGTCGATGCTTGCAAAGGGAACGGTAAGACCTTTGCTGATTTTGAGCACGGAGGACATCTCACGGAAATTGGCCTTTCCGGAATCGTGGCCTTAAAGATGCAGAAAGAAATTGAGTGGGACGGGCAAGCAATGAAAGTAAAGGGTCATTCGGAAGCCGATGCTTATATTGGTAAAGAAGATAGGGAAGAATGGCTCTAGTCCATAATTATTGAATTCGCTTGAGCATCATTAGGCGGAATTCAATTGATGTGTTACCTGGAATCTTTACAGCACGGAGAGTAAGTTCTCCTTTTCCTTTATTTAATTTTATTTTCCCTATTTTTAATTCCTTAAAATCCTTCACATAAGATTCCCGACGCGTGACACGGTCATTCTCGTCGCCTCGGTTTTGTACTTCGTGAGGGTGACTAACTGTGTATATAATCTTGGATTGATTGTGACTCAGTTCCAGAACAGTTCCTTCGTCTCCCTTTGGAAGTGCATAATGGATTGATACCTCATAAGTGCCCGTTGACCCCACTTCACAGTTCCAGGTAATTTTATCTTCAGTGCGCTTCCAATTCATAAAATAAGAACAATTGGGGGCTCTGCCTGATCGCTTTATACCGCCATGAGCCACTCCGTCCCGAGCAGGGATCTGAGTCCAGAGATAGTCCGGGTGCCCAATAATAAATGGACGCGTATCTTTGACTAATTCGGAAAGTACATTTCCCTTCCATTCTGTGACTTCATTTAGTAGCTGTTTGGCTATTATGGATTTATTTTTACTAACATCGTTCTGCTGTCCCGGGTCCTTGATTAGATCAAACAGTTTTCCCTGGTGATCGAGTCGGAAACGCTGGGTCCTCGCACTGATTTTTCCTTTCCAGTAATTAATTAAGGTCCTCTCCTTCCAGGGACTTTTTTCCTGCAGCAAGAGAGGTTTTAAGCTCCTTCCGTCCAGAGCTTTTTTACTGGTCACGGGTATGTTTGCGCAATCCGCTAGCGTAGGAAGTAAATCCATTGCTGAAGCAATTGGTTTAATTAATTTTCCTTTTGGGACATGACCAGGCCACCGGATCAGTAACGGTGAGCGTACTCCGCCCTCATCCGTTGAACCTTTGCGACCCTTCATTCCACCGTTCCAGCGCACACCGTTTGGACCATTGTCATGGAAGAAAACCACGATAGTTTCATTTGTTATTCCCAGATCATTAATCTTTTTTAGTATTCGCCCAACGTTCCAATCAATATTTTCACACATGGCCAAAGCGCATCGAAGGTGAGGAAGATTCTCTCTTCTTGGGTCTCGATTGTGCAGTTTAATTTCTTTGTCTTTGAATTTATTCCACCACTTGTCAGGGACCTGCATCGGAGAGTGAGGAGTGTTATAGGGGACATAGGCAAAGAATGGCTTTCCTTCCCTGATAGAACTTTCCATGAAGGTCATGGCTCTGTTTGTGAAATCATCAATGCAGAACCCGTCACCCTTTACTATCTGTCCATTGTGTTCGAGAGGAGGGCTGAAATAATCTCCCCAGTGCCCGGAGCAGAATCCATAGAATTCATCAAATCCACGACCGTTAGGATGGTAAGGGTATTGCATTCCGTTATGCCATTTACCAAATGCACCCGTGGCATACCCCGCTGATTTGAATGTGTCTGCAATTGTCATTTCATCCAGATCTAGGCGTTCACCTCCGGTCGAGGTGCTATAAACGCCTCCCCTCACATGGTATCTTCCAGTTAGAAATTCCGCACGCGTGGGTGAACATACGGGGCAAACAAAGAACCGATCGAACCTTGCCCCGTCATGAGCCAGTGAATCGATGTTGGGAGTAGAAAGGTCGGTGTTTCCGTTAAGGCTAAGATCGCCCCAGCCCTGATCATCGGTCAGAATGACAACGATATTTGGTTGTTTGGCTTGGATATTTGAAATGAATATTAAAAAAAACAGTAAAAGGAACCGTTCTATTAATTGTATTATACATTTCATTGAGGACCTTTAATTTTGAGGATTCAGTTTCCAACAAACAATCTGCTTATCTGTCCGGGCAAATATGTGTCCTTCATTGTAGGCAGGGTGGGCCCACGTTTTTCCGGTGATCTGTGATCTTGAATGTATTTCAAAACCTTCCTTATTTAGTGTGACAGATAAAAGTTCTCCATTTGCATTTAGTATTAATGCGCGGTCCTGACGCTCCCCATCATGTGCCCAGACTAATGTTGCTTGGGGGTTTCTTCCTGATGGAGTCACTGTGTGACTTTTGGAATCGTCCCAGTGCTTTTTACCGGTTCTTATTTCAAAGCAGCTCAGACCATTCGTTCTGTCCAGTAAATAGACCAAACCATCTTTCTGAATCGGTTGAGCCATGAGACCTCGGATATTTTCCTGATCTTCCCATAAAAGCTTAACACTGGTACCGTCCTCATTTAAAAGGAGGGCCCTCGAACCGTGCCAATATCCGCAGACCAGAACCACATTTTCATGGTAGATCGGCATGGCTATTGAAACCCCGTATTTTATTTTGTACGGAAAAGACCAAAGGACCTCACCGTTTTCCGGCGACATTCCGCGTACATTTTCGGGGGTCCATGCAAGCATCATTTCATTGCCTGAATGCTTTATGAATACAGGAGTTGCATAGCCTGCAGGATCATCAGAACCAGACCATAATTTGGATCCTGTGAGGGGATCCAAAGCAATGTAACCGCCGCTACTGCTTCCTGTTTGATAGATGATGGATTTATTCCATGGCGCGGGTGAAGAGGCAAATCCCCAGGTCGGTCGCTTAGCGCCAAATGCTTCTCTGCTGTCCTTGCTCCATATAACTTTTCCATTATTCTTATCAAGGCAGTGCATGTGACCGATTGCGCCAAAAGTGAAGGCTTTTCCATTGAAGATTGTGACGGATGCTCTCGGTCCAACATCATAGCTAAGACCTTTATAATTGGCTTCATATTGATGCTCCCAAATCAGTTCGCCGCTCTTCTCATCAAAACAGAGGATCCTTTCCAGATTTTTATTTTCCGGACGATCCATTGTATAAACTTTCCCGTCCTTAACGGTAATGCCGCTGTATCCGCCATTTATTTTATGCTCCCATACCTTTTTGGGACTGTCTATTTTCAGAGGCAGTCCTGGGCAGTTCCATATTCCTTGTCCAGTTGGACCACGGAACTTGGGCCAGTCAGCCTCTGCTGAAATTAGCAGAAGCCAGAAAACTTTTACCTTTAATAGTTTGTTAATTATCCGCATCGAATTATCTGGATTATTTTGATTTTAAGTGATGATCAGCAAAATCCATGAACCTTTTCCAGTCAAAACTTTCAATTGAATGCCCGCCTTCTCTTATGTGATAGCCCAAATGGCTTTCAATAATCGCTTTTCCTACATCAGGTGAGTTTTCAGATTTGAGTGCTTCTTTACCAAATAGTTCATAGACTTTGCTTGCATGATAAGCTGATAGGTATTCTCCCCGGCCGTCGGCCCAAGTGTCTTTGACCCCGCTATGGATGTATACGGGTCTGGGCGCAATGCAAGCTATGAGCATATGTTGATCGACAGGAAGATCATCCTCTTGATCTACAAATTTCCATGCATTTCTGCATAGCCAGTAAGGAAAACGGGTGACCATTTTTTTGAGAGTTTCACCTGATTTTCTTCGCCATAGAGCAGCTCCTGCGCAACCTGACTGTGCCGATATTGCCAGAGCAAAGCGTTCATCCTGTGCGGCGGTCCATAGTGCTGTTTTACCCATCTTTGAGTGTCCCATTATAGCAACTCTGGTATGGTCAATATCATTATCTTTTTCCAGATAGTCCATTGCTCGCATCGCTCCCCAGGCGCATGCAGAAATGACGCCCCATTCACTGGCCTTTGGAAAGCTCTGTCCCTTTGGATAGAATAATTTATGAATACTTTTTCCGAAACTGACCTCGTTATGTTTTACAAGGTCTTCATGGTAAACTGCACAGAATCCGTAGCCACGATCAAAGAATTCACCTAAGGGCCAACCGTTTTTTAATTTTCCTTTGCGAAAAGGAGACGCGTCAAAATCATTTGATCTGGTATTATTAAAACTGTGCTTCAGGAAGGCAGGTGCAGGACCCTCAACATTGTTGGGTGAGAAAACAATAAAGCGCATTGTCATGTTTCCATTGCTGTTTCCGATACTGATATCAATATCTTTTCTTGTCGCTTTACCTTTCATGAAATTCTCATCCTCTTTGACTACTTTGAAATCAATTTTAATTGGACTGGAAGGCTCAGGAACGCGACCGTAAATTAGATTGCTGAACAGTGATAAAATTTGAGGTCTGCGGATTTCATTCCATTCTTCCGGCGATTTTATTTTTTTTCCTTCGGGGGTGACCAGTAACTTCGGAAGATCATAATGAGGTGTCTTTGATTCATCGTAATTGACGTCATTATCATATTCTTTAGCTTCTCTCGANTGGAGGCTCAGGAGCGGTAAAATGCACAGGAGGGTGGAGATTTTTATTATCTTCATTGACTTGATTATGTGGTATCAATTCTAGGGATTTTGAGGATTCCGGCAAGACAATGGGAATTGGTTTTTAATTCATTATTATATTTGGGATCCAGAATCACCAGCGTACCGTATTATTGCTACTAAAGGCCTATAATTACATGGATAATTATCACAATTATTGCTTTATTATTGATTGATAGATAAAAAGATGAGATCGGTTCCACGCGAACNACCGTAAGTGAAAGATCAAAAAAATATCAATGTTGTTGGAGCGGGGCCAGGAGGCTTAACCGNTGCGATGCTTTTGGCCAAGAGGGGGTTCAATGTTAATCTTTTTGAGAAGGAATCAACTGCTGGTGGCCGAAACGCTGCGNTGGTACGGAACGGTTACAAGTTTGATTTGGGACCAACGTTCTTAATGATGAAGTTCATTCTGGATGAAGTCTTTGAGGAGGCAGGTTGTAACATTGATGATTATCTTGACTTCGTGAAGCTCGAGCCGATGTACAGGCTTCAATTTGATGATGTTAGGATAGAGCCTACGACGGTCCGTGAGGCAATGCTTAAGCAGTTAGAGGANAATTTCCCGGGAAGCTCNGATGGTTATGATGATTTTATGGAGANAGAGTCTGAGAGATTCAGGCTAATGTATCCTTGCCTCCAGAAAGATTACGCGACGCTGACCAGTTATTTATCGAGTGACCTCATGAAGGCACTTCCCAAGTTATCTNTTGGGCGTTCCCTTTTCGGAGTNTTGGGAGATTATTTTAAGAGTGATAAGCTCAAGCTATCATTCACTTTCCAATCCAAGTACCTCGGCATGTCTGCNTGGGACTGTCCCGCCGCATTTGCTATTTTACCCTACGTTGAGCATGCTTTTGGTGTTTATCATGTCATGGGTGGTCTGAGCGAAATTTCTGAGGCGATGTTGAAGGTGTGCATTGAGCAAGGTGTTAATGTTNGACTAAATACTCCAGTCAATCAGCTGATGCTTGACGGGAAAAAGGTNACTGGAGTTGAGCTTGAAAACGGGGAAAAAATTCTNGCGGATGAGACTGTCCTAAATGCCGATTTTGGATACGCNATGAAGAATCTTGTTCCGCCCGGGGTNCTNAAAAAATACAGCCCGGAGAAGGTCGATTCAAAGAAATATTCCTGTTCAACATTTATGTTGTATCTTGGTCTGGATAAAGTCTACGACTTGCCTCACCACACCATCTTNTTTGCAAGTGATTACAAGACAAACATAGATGACATTTTCAAGGGCAAGGTCCTGTCTGATGAATTGTCTTTCTACATTCGTAATGCAAGTGTCACAGATCCAACATTGGCACCTGANGGGCACTCCTCAATATATGTNCTGGTTCCGGTACCGAACTGCACTGCGGACATTNAATGGGAAAAGGAAAAGGACAAACTGAAGGAACGGGTCATTGACGCAATGGAGGAGAGGGCAGGGATGTCAGATTTGAGAGATCACATTCGGGAGGAAGTTGTTTTCACGCCGAAGACCTGGATGGATATGAATATTCAGTTCGGTGCAACTTTTAATCTTGCTCATTCATTGAATCAGATGCTTTATCTACGGCCACGTAACAAATTCGAGGAACTGGATAACTGTTACTTAGTTGGTGGGGGAACGCATCCGGGAAGCGGCCTGCCTACTATCTATGAATCAGGACGCATCGCTGCTAACTTAATTTCCAACCTTCATGAGGTGGAATATGTTTCTAAGAATGTTCAAATTTAGCGGATGAATTTATGAACTGGATTCAATTCGGCCGGCTCATCCACTCTATCTATTCCCACAATGGGAAATTACCTGATTTGGACTGGATTCAGAGCCTCGGCCTACTAGCTGTTAAATTGGGTCAGGTGCATGCACTAAGATCCGACTTTCTCGAGCCAGAGAAATGTGAGCACCTTTCAAAGCTGTTCAGGAACAATTATGCAATGGGGGCTGAAGATTTTCTTCACTTGATTGAATCCACTGCGGTCCAAAACTTTACCAGTCATTTCGAAGAAATTGAACCTGAAGCGCTCGCCTCAGCTTCTGTGGGACAAGTTCATTTAGGTANTCTGAAAGATGGAACACGGGTCGTCATCAAGGCCGTTAAGAAAGATGTCAGGAAAGATTTTATTGCTGATGTTTCCAGTGTCCGCAGATTGTTTGGTTTTATNTCGTTCTTTTACCGCAAACTTAAGAGAGTNGGTAATCCTGAAGCCATTCTCAATGACATTGAAGAGTACACCCTAAGTGAACTTGACCTGAGAAAGGAAGTGGATGGAGTCAGGGCCCTTGCCTTGATCAGGGATAAAAACAAAGATCAGTATGATTTTTCAAAGTTGTCATTTGCTAAAGTTCATGGTTCTCTCTGCAATGAGAATGTCATGGTCAGTGATTTTATTCCTGGCCCGAGNCTTGATGAATTACTCGATGAAGGGAAACTCGATTATGATACACTCTTGGAGCTCTTTAAAATTCATGGCTACTACATGTTTTGCGCAGGGATATTTCATGGTGATCTGCATCCNGGAAACGTTCTTGTCGATGAAGATCAGGGNCATTTCTATTTNATAGACACGGGCTACATTGGCCGAGTCGGTCCTAAGATTAGGAAGGGACTTTTCTATTTTTTCAAGGCCCTCACGGAGAATGATTTTACTGAAGCTGCAAACTCTCTTAGTGAAATGGCAGAGGTCCCTCTCACTGGTGATGATATGAAAAAGTTCCAGTCAGATCTCATTAATCTCTATGAAAATTTTCCAGGGAAAAGTGTTTCCGAAATCAGCCTTACGCGGCAAATGATGGAAACAATTAAACTTGGAGTTCAGGCTGGAATGTCTTTTGATCAGGGCATCTTNNCNATTGTCCGCAGCTTAATGTATCTTGATGGTATGGTTCTCNGATGCAATCCAGATGCTGTTCTNATGGANGANATNAANNCTTTCATNGATGATTTTGANANNTTCATNTAAAANTNTTATGCGTATGACATNTNCNATATTTANTNATTCTANTTTTNTNTAATGTNCTTNTAATTCAGNNNNCNNNANCNGAGANTNGNTACTCNTTCATNGTTTCNGCTGATCCACAGTACNTAGCNGAGAAGTCNCCGNANCCAAAGAAGTTGGATNCATTCTCAGATCAGGCAAATTCCCGNTTTGTNAATNTNATGCAATCCTTTACCGGTACCNAGATACCNGATTCTTNTGGAGGTGGAGNAGTTNATGATAAAATNNTNGGNATNCTAGTTGCNGGTGATCTCATTGANAGTGCAGATAAAAATGGTGGTGATTATCCNGCNATGCAGCGCTTTGAATGGGCCCGTTATAAATCTGACTATGGACTGAACGGTGAGGGTGGGAAGANTCCNTTTCCCCGTTTACGAGTTGCATGGGAACCATGATGGTCCACAAGGCGACACATTCATTATTAAAGAAATTATTGAGAGGAACCGTGCCCGTGCAGGAGTCGTTAACAGATCAAAGAACGGACTCCATTACAGTTGGGAATGGGGTCCTTTGCATCTGGTAAATTTGGGTATGTTTGTTGGGGGTGGTGAGACGCGCCGNGAAGGTCATCACTATGCTCCACGTGGCAGTTTGGAATTTCTGCAGGCGGACCTTGCCAAGCACGTGGCTGATTCAGGGAGGCCAGTGATTATTTCTTTCCACTTACATCCTAACAGTTCGGAATATGATTGGCCGAAAGAGGATCTGGCCGCTTTCATGAATACGATCCGAAAACATAACGTGGTCGCACTTTTCCATGGTCATACGCATGGGTCACCATCGAGGAAGTTACAGTGGAACGGCACACAGTTCGGTAAGAAATTACCGCGGGGAATTGATGTGTTTAATTGTGATGATTCGGGAGCAGCAAAGACGGACCGNAAAAACCCCGGTAAGGCGGTNGGGATAAAGCACGGATTCCTTTANGTTGAATTAATTGACCGTGATGGGGACGCGAAGGATNAATTNATAGTCCGNTCAGTTGCGACTGATGATAANTGGGCAACGNACCGTTGGGACCGCATCTGGNANAAACCTGCGAANATTCCCAGCGGTGCTGCTAAACCGAAANGTTCNGAATAGATTGGTGCTATTTGAATGAGGTTAAAGTTTTACGCTCCTTGATGGGGTACCAAGCATCAATTTCTTTAACCAGTTCTGCCACTTTCTTTGGATTGTCTTTGGCTAAGTTTGTTTTTTCNTGAGGATCGGAAATTAAGTCGAAGAGTTGNGGCCTTTTTTCGGTCCGGGGATGTGTTGATTTGTACCGGTTCACTTCTCCATCATAGGTTAGAAGAAGTTTCCATTTATCCTTAATTGCCCACCTAAAGAGTAGAGTCGCTTCAGGTTTATTTAGATCAGCAATGTCATGAGCGAAGCTTTCTCCAAAGATAGTATCTCTCTTGATTGGGCTCTGATTTTCAAGGTGAGGNAGTAAGTTNATACCGGGTAATTCTTCCGGGATCTTTGATCCTGNCGCAGACANGATCGTTGGTACNAGATCGATGCTACTGACTAATTCTTTCCTTTCTGCAGGTTTGATTTTCNCTGGCCATCTGAACATGATTGGGGTCCTTACCCCTCCTTCGTAAGGGGTCTGTTTGGACCTTGAGTCGTAACCACCACGTTTCGGATTTTGGATCCAGCCGTTATCAGTGACATAAACAATGAGAGTATTGTCACGATCACCANTTTCATCAACAATATCGAGNAATTGACCNCACGTTTCATCGAACCAGTCACACATTGCATAGTATTTAGCGATGTGTATCGACCTGCCTTCTTTANTGTATTTTTTGAGGAGCCGTTGCGGAGGATTGTGTGGGGTATGGGGTAGAAAAGGAGCATACCAAAGAAAGTAAGGTTTTTTTTCATCTTTGGCCATTTTAACAAAATCTTTGATNGGCTNCATTCCNGTGCGTCCGATCCTTAGCCCATCGTCACCGTGCCGNCCCCCAGGCTCCGGAAATCCTCTAGTCATGCCATGTGTAAATCCTGCTCTTTTAAAATTTCCTTCCCAGTACTTACCGCTCTGATGGCTTAAGTAATTTTTGCTGGATAGCAGTTCAGGCAACGTATCAAAATTATCAATGAAAGAGATGATTTGGGCCCGTCTTTCATTATAAAGTTTTGAATTACGCTGTGCATATTTGGGGGATGGGTCATTGCCCGTAATTTTATGAGTAGAGGCATAATGGCCAGTGAGGAGAGTGGCTAGGGAAGGGCGACAAAGAGCAGTTGGGACATATCCTCTTTTGAAAAGAACGCTCTCTTTGGCAAGCTTATCTATGTTTGGTGTCTTGATATCCGGATGGCCCATGAATCCGTAGTCAGTCCATGCCTGATCATCTGAAATAATAAGNACAATGTTCGGACCAGATGCCGTGACGGCTGAAAGCATGGCCAAATAGATAAAGAGTATAATGCGCATGCTCATTGTTTTACATACACTGATCAAGAAATCGAGTTTTTTCCTNAATGCCTATGAAAAGGTCACGCCATTNTAATTTTTCTCCGCTAAAGGTATAAAATTCAGGCTCCTTCTTATCGCCACTACACCCATCCCAAGAAGCATGGGCNGTGATACTATGATAAGGAATAATGGTAGGAGGTTGATCGTGGGTTATTCTGTTTTAATTTCCTCACCGGTCTTTGCTCCGTATTCGCGAAGAAGTTTTGAGACTTCAGAGCGTTTAAATTTTAAAGCAAGTCCCAAGGGAGTTAAGCCACTATTATTTTTTACGTTTACCTTGGCTTCTTTTGACAAAAGCAGTTGTACAATTTCTTTGTTGCCATTTNCTGAAGCCACATGCAGCAGTGTGCCTCCAAATTGATTTCTTTGGTTAATGCTTCCACCATTGGATAAGTATTGTTTNACTATTTCAAGATTATCTTTCTTACTGCCATTCCTCTTACGAAGTAATGCATCAACTTCNGAGTATTTTAATTNCTTTTTTGAGTCTTTAACTAGGGCTCTAAATTCAACCTCCTCCATCGTACTGACACTGCCATCCACAAACCCGACAAGCCACTTGCCCTCAATCGGTTCAGGGGAATAAAGGATAACTTTGTCGGCCTCGCNTTCAGTCGTAATCCCTGCCACATAATGCCAGGGCTTGCGACTGCCATCCGTACACATCATGCTTAAGTAGCTCTTATCATCACTCCTGTCATCCAGATAGTCGGGAATCAAATCCTCAAGACTTGCTGGAAAACGCTCGTCATGATCTCTGGCATAAGAGAAAAGGGCCAATGTTAGCTGCTTCATGGAATTAATTGATTCCGCTATACTTGCTCGATTCCTTATCCTCTTAGCTTCCTCATTGTTGCCCAAAGCTTGTCGCTGGGACTCGACTGGCTCCCCCTTGTCATTCCACCATTTTTCAGACTCCTCGATTTCTTCACCGGCATTGAAGTGGATTTCCACNATCTTCAAGCCATTTGGACGATAACCCTTAAAAATTCCATCAAACAGGCCACCCTTAATGTTTCCCTCAATATAGGCTTCTGGGTTGCCCTCCACTTCATAATATTTACCGCTATAGAGCTTATCCGTTCCCTTTTCATAATAATAACGGTCACCATCATTTCGCCGTGACTCCACTTTTTCCTTGAACTCCTTGGCCATTCTCGCGATAGCGGCAATCTCTGAAGGTTTCACTTCTTCCGAATCAGCAGAAGGCATCTTTGTAATAAACTCATTATCTTCCTTGGATAATTTGTTAGCAGGAACTTCAAATACTTTGCCCGACTTCAATTTAAGTTTAACAACTCCTTTTTCGTTAGAAACGAATTCAGCCTCTACCTCTTTGCCGTTAACAGCAGTCCAAGTGCGGAGCTTAGATTCCTGGGCGTAGCAAGTGCCCAGAATAAAGAACACTATCATTATCAAAAACGGTCTCATGACCGGATATTACTTTATTCTTCAGTTCGGGAGAAGAGAAAATTTCCAATCCATGCTCCNGTCAGTGCGCCTCCGCAAGGCGCAAGGACATAGACTGTGANCCAGCCCACACCATTATGGGAGAATGGTACCGTTCCCCAACCAGCAATGGCCGAAAAGAATCGAGGAGCAAGGTCCCTTGCAGGATTGAATCCTGCTTGTGTTAGTGGGGCAAAAACGCATATCAGTGTTGTTAGCGCCATGCCGATGGCGATTGGCGTNATTGGGCCGGGACCTGATTTATTTTCTTTGGCCGTGAACCCGAAAATTACAAGAGCCAANANNAGTGTACCTAAAAATTCCGCACAAATAGCAGTCATGTGTGATACCGGCTCCGCGAAGTATTCACCAAAAATTCTCGCAGTGGCGATACTTTCAGGCTCTCCTCTTGTGATGTGTCTTGACTCTTCGAAAGCGCTGATCTGGCTTTCAAAGAGAAAGAAAACTGCCGATGCAGCAATGAATGCTCCAAGCAATTGGGCTACAAAGTAACCTGGGATNCGGCGCTTTGGAAAGTCCGCTTGGAATGCGAACGCAAGTGTAATGGCTGGATTGAAGTGAGCTCCACTGTGATGGGTCGTTAAATAGATTGCACAGGCAAGGCCCAGTCCCCACACCGCTGCGATTTGAAAAATTCCTTCCGTTGCATCGCTGGTCACNGAGCCGGCAACAATGCCCAATCCTAAGAAGACCATGATNAAGGTTCCAATGACTTCGCTGGCAAACCACTTCGGCATACTTATTTATGATTTCTGTTAATAATTATTCTTTATGTGCTGACCTTATGCCTGCCGCGTACGCTTCGAAGACCAGTTTAATTTCGTCTCTCACTTTTCTGAAAATCTCCATTATTTCATCTTCACTGCCCTCAGCATGAGCCGGATCTTCAAATCCCCAATGATGACGATGAGTCTGACCGGGGTACGTTGGGCAGGCCTGATCCGCATTACCACAGACTGTGATGACCGTGTGGATTTCCTGTTCTAGAAAGTCATTCATGTGCTTCGAAGTATGAGCTGATATATCAATTCCGATCTCTTCGAGTGCTGTTATTGCTTTCGGGTGAACGTAGCCTGAAGGATCGGATCCGGCGCTTGCTACTTCAATGAGATCTGATGCCGCGTTTCGCAGAATGCCTTCGGCCATGTGACTTCGGCAGGAGTTTCCGGTACATAAGATAAGTACTTTAGATTTTTGCATAGGACNATAAATTAATTAGTGGTGGGACAGCAGGCAGCCGATGTGTCCATCTGATCAAGATGCTTTAAGTCAGTCCTAAAAATGGGATCTTCACTGGTCAGATCCTGTAAACATTTAAGATTATTTTCGAGGATAGGATTTACNTTTTTTGTGATTCGGTAAATCATCCAGTTCGCTCGCCTCTCTGATTCGACCAGACCATGGGACTTTAAGTACGCGAGATGCTTGGACACCTTGACCTGAGTCTCTTTCAATATTTCCTGAAGATGGCAAACGCAAAGATCTCCATCACTTAAAAGATTAAGGATTCTTAAGCGGGTCTTATCGCAAAGGCAGCGGTAAACTTGGCACAACTCATCAGAGTTCATTTTAATATATTCCTCTATAAGTATATACCTGTAAAGGAATATTATNTTAATCTCTCATTATTATTACTGAAATTTAGATAATAGTTTCACGGTTCCTGCCGTATCATACTCTCAGTCTTTGGCCTGGTGTTTCTCGACCCAGGCAGGGTACTCGACTTTCAGAAGATTTTCCGGCCANCGCCCTCCAATCCATAAGTGGCCGATGCGCTTCGTATGGCTAAGTTCCGAGAGTTTATATTTTACGATNCCATCCTCGATAAACATCGGACGGTCAGTTCCAATCTCGTAGTACCGAGCCCAAATCGGTGGAGCTTTTGGGTCCGAAATGACTTTGCGGTCCATTCCCCCGGGCAAGGATTTGTTCTCAAAGTTGAGGACTCGGACTCCATTGATCTTTACTTCTTTGAACCACCTTACTGCACCTTCGATTGCAGCGATAATTTTAGGTGAAGGGCTATCGATTGACATGAGGTAGCGGACTACCCCGACGCTCTCGGCCCCGGACAGGGACGGATTCTCAGAGATCCNTCCCTGAGCGGGCTCAAGGGTCCGCTGATCATGTTGTTGGCACCAGACAGTTTTTTTCCCCTTCACTATGATCTGGCACTTAAGAATACAATCTCGTCCCTTCGCCACTGCTGCTTTGCATTTTTCCCGTAATTTGNTATCAGCAAGGTCATAAGGTGCCCTTCGCTGTACGACATCGTCGAGGATCGCAATGGCTCCAATCATGGCGCCATCGTTGAAGGTGATCCGGCTCGAGTATCCCGGGCGAAGTGGATAGAACTGTGGCCAGCCACCGCTCGGGTACTGCGCTTCCAATAAGTACTGAACACCCTTTAGAAACCCTTCTCTGTACTTTTGCTTANCCGTCGCAGCATGAACCTTTGCAAGAAAACGCATCTCAGACCAAGTCGCGTCATTATCGAGAGTACAAGGATACTTGCGTTGCTCCAGTGACTTTTTGTACTTCCTTTTATCTTCTTGACTGTGCACATCAATTGCAGCATTTCCGGAAGCGTGAATACTTCCATCGTTTTTGTACCATCCGCCTAAATCTGACTGGAAGTAGAGAACGTTATCNCCGATGCGTATTGCCTCGGGAGTCTTGTACCAGTCTTTTTCCTGATTTGCGCAGTCACGCCATGAAATTGCACCTACCGAAGCTAAAAGAGGACCAAAGCATATCGAGAGCCCTAGAAGGAGCATTTGCTGTGATGANCTGAGGCTTTCTATTGAGATATCTAGTCTCATGGATTCATTGTAAGGCTTTGTGTATTGCCTTAGAAGCGATTTCGGCTCACTTTTGCCAAGTACAAATGAGAAGATCTTACCGTCTATTTATTCTATCCTATTCAATGTTTTTGACTGCATTTGCATTTTTATTCACTTCTATCCTGTCTTTCAGTTTATCCGCCAAGGAAGGCCCGCCAAACATACTTTTTATTCTTGCCGATGATTTGGGTTATGGCGATGTGGGTTGTTATAATACGGAGTCGAAAGTGCCTACTCCTCATCTCGACCAGCTAGCACTTGATGGAATCCGGTTCACTGATGCGCACAGTCCTTCTACGGTATGCACTCCGACACGTTATTCTGTTTTGACCGGTAGGATGGCTTTTCGTACGGGAATGAGGGGCGTTTTTACAGGAGCAGGGGGGCCTTGTATGATTGAAGAGGGTAGGATGACAGTCGGGGGAATGCTTCAGGAACGTGGCTATAAAACGGCCCTCATCGGAAAATGGCACGTTGGTATGACTTTCTATGATAAGGAAGGAAAGCCAATTAATAAAAATGGTCTCGAGCCGGTTAAAAGAATTGATTATTCAAGAGCAATTCCAGACGCGCCAGTGCACCGAGGCTTTGATTTTTTCTATGGTAGTGTTTGCTGTCCTACGACGGACTGGCTCTATGCCTTCATAGAAGGTGACCGAATTCCCGTGCCTCCAACGAAAATAATTGACCGAGGTCCGCTTCCTAAGCATCCATATTCGCAGGATAATCGGCCAGGCATGATAGCTCCCGGCTACAAGATGGAGGAGATCGATTTACAGTTCCTTGATAAGAGTTTGGAATTTCTTGAACAACATGCGCAGGCCAAAGAGAATGCTCCTTTCTTTTTATTTCACTCGACTCAGGCCGTCCATTTACCTTCTTTTCCCGCTGATCAATTTAAAGGAAAAACCAAGGCCGGTCCGCATGGTGATTTTATTTTTGAGTTGGACTATATTGTTGGTGAACTTCTAGGGGCCCTTGATAAGCACGGATTTGCTGAGAATACTCTGGTCATTTTTTCGAGTGATAACGGACCGGAAGTTCCGACTGTCCTATCGATGCGTAACGATTACAACCATGACGGTGCCAGGCCGTGGAGAGGAGTCAAAAGGGATAACTGGGAAGGGGGTCATAGGGTCCCCTTCATTGCCCGATGGCCCGGTAAGATTAAGCCCGGTTCGACAAGTTCTCAGACCCTTTGTCTGACTGATCTAATGGCAACTTATGCTGCTATTACCGGCGCCAAGATTCCCGAGAATGCTGGTGAGGACAGTGTAAACATGCTACCTGCTTTACTCTCAGATGACCGAGGTGAACAGATTCGCAAATACACATTGCATCAGACAATCAGTCTTGCGTTGGCCATTCGGCGTGGTCCATGGAAGTACCTTGATCATAAAGGGTCCGGAGGAAATAACTATACTCGTGCCGGTCGTTGGGGGATGAAAAAGTACATCGTTCCGGAAAAGGCGCCTCAGGCTCCTGGTCAATTATATAATCTAAACAGTGATCCCGGAGAGACCGAAAATCTGTACTATAAAAATCCAGAAATCGTTAAAGAATTAAAAGGCAAACTTGAGCAATTCAAAGAGAGTGGCCGGAGCGCACCTCTTTTTTGATATCTTAAATTCCCAAATAAAGATCCCTTCCCTTGGCAAGTGCGGCAATTTTTCTATCCGCGATGCTTCTCTTTAACATCCAGAAGCCGCAGTCAGGATGGATGTATTTGACTCTTCCTTGACCGAGGGCCTTCTCGGCCTTTTCGATTGATTGAGCAATTTCATTTGGAGTCTCTATGTGATTCACTTTAATGTCTACGACACCAATACCGATACCTGTCTCAGGTTTAATCTCCTTCAAAGCTTCAAGATCTTCATCTGGCCGATGAGCAAGTTCCAGTACCAGATGATCGCATTGAAGAGAATTAAGAAAATCGATTAGGGGCTTCCACTTACCTGACTGTATTGTCTGACCACCGTAATTTCCGAAGCAGAAATGAACAGCGGTATTTCCATCGAATGCGTTGAGGACTCTGTTGATTGCCTCAGCTGCGAGTGGTCCATGCTCGGGGCTACCGGGTATATTGGCTTCATCGACCTGAAGACATTCGCATGGGCAACTTTTGACTTGCTCGGCCAGTACGTCCGCAATTGCCAATGTCAGGGCATCAAAGTCTTTATAATGATTGTCCAGAACTGTTCTCGAGAGCATGTAAGGACTAGTCACTGTAAATTTAAAATCTCCCCCCGATACGGAACCTGCACGCGAGCAATCCTCTATCAGGTTAAGTGAACCACTATTCAGGGCAGATCGAACCACTGCTGCCGGTTTGGCCCGGAATCCCATTTCCTGTTTGTCTCTGAACGCCTCGGTGTCATTCCTACCGATCTCACTATCACATCCTCCCATTGGCTTTAGAAAATATTCAATCATCCCATTAGTGTCCGGATGATTCACATCGAAACGATAAAGTTCCCCATCAGTCGGTAAATCGATGCCTGAGGAACGTTGTGTATCGAAAATGACCCGAGTCGCATCAATGAGGGCCTGCTCTGATGGTAGGGCTGACAGCCATTGCGGTACGGGATATGATCCGACAGTTGTGGTTAGGATACTTGGTGCACTCATGGGATAAATTATTCAGGAAAGGTCACGTTCAAAACTTTCGATATGGGATGGTTCAACTTTTCGGGTCAATTTACTGACAATGGCAAAGACTAGCACGTTAAATGTAACTGCCAAGCAACCAAGATCGATTAAGCGCTTAATGTATTGAATGTCTTTGTCAGAAGAGAATATGAAAGTTGCCAGAACGACTGCTCCGCCAGTACACATGCCGGCGATGGCTCCGGTCCGGGTCCCTTTACGTATGTAAAGGATGTCAATTGCTGCAGGAACTAACTGACAGGAGAATGCCATGGCGAGGAAAAAGAATTGGGCAATGGTTTGAAGAAGGCCCTTTCCAAAGTTAGTATTTTCTCCAAGAGAAACAATGCCAAGAGCTATTGCGGTCGTGATTATAATTACAACACGGCCAACCCATGCACGTTGTTTTTCATTGGCATTTGGATTAATTCGATCGTAAAAATCTCTCGTAATGACTCCTCCGAGGGCATGGAGGTTACTATCAGCAGTACTCATAGAGGCCGCCATGATTGCCACCATGATGATTGATACCAAGATGATTCCAAGGCCTCCAAGCATTGCGGGTAACTGTTCGCTTAACATAAAGACTGCAATCTGATCTGGTTTATTGAGCCCTTCAGGCAAATTCTCTGCTGTCAGTGCCAGACTGGGATCAATGGGTGGATGCACCGCTCTGCCTACCAAACCAACGAGCATCACGCCGAAAA
Source organism: Verrucomicrobiales bacterium (assembly GCA_002708885.1). GTDB lineage: Bacteria > Verrucomicrobiota > Verrucomicrobiia > Verrucomicrobiales > DEV007 > EC70. Next base: position 29,642 of record PAPL01000029.1, read on the forward strand.
GGAAGCACGCCGGTAAAACGACGGCAAAAATCACGGCACTTTGACGTAGTGTTTTTGAAGACTTTGCGGCGTAAAAACGCATCCATTGTGCTGGTTGAACGATACTCGCCAGTGAGCCAAATAAGCAGAAAGTGAGGATCCACCATGGGTTCCACTTGGATTCTGCTGGGTCATGCATTGTGAGTTGCTTAGAGTCAAGATTAGCGACCTCACTAAAGAATTTTTCGACCCCTCCTAAACTTATCATCACTGCAGCACCGGCCAGTAAAGCGCCTGACAGAAGTAGAAGACCTTGCAGTACATCAGTCCATGCAACGGAACGCATTCCGCCGACCAGCACGTAAATTAGGGTCACTAGAGAGAGAGCAGCTGCACCAAAGTCGAACATATTTTCACCGAACAGTTGTTGAGCGAGCATTCCACCGGCTTTGATCTGAATGATAATGTATGGAAGGACATAGAGTATACCCAGAACTGCCACGACGAAACGGATTCCGGTCCCACCGTAATATCCTGCTATCATGTCTCCGGGAGTCACATAGCCTCTGGCCTGACCGAGTTTTCGTATTCCGTTTCCGAGTAAATAGACGGCTGCTCCAGCGACTGGTAAATTCAATGCAAGGAACATTGAGGAGATGCCATTCTCGTAGACTAGACCGGGAAAACCAAGTAGGGCAACGCCCGAGAAGAAAGTGGCCATGATTGTCAGTGAGGTGACCAGTAATCCCTGTCCTCTTCCCGCAAGATAATAGTCCTCCTCAGTGCCTTTGCTTTTCAGGTACCCGAAAATGCCCAGTCCGAGTAGGATTAATAAATAGATGACTAGGACAATTTTCGGAGTGTGCCCAAGATCAGTACTAGATAGCAAAATGATCAGATCACTCATTGTCTTGCCCCTTTCCCCATAAAAAACGTGCAGCGACGATAATCACTGCCGCTTCGACAAAGAACCAGAGAACAGCCCAGACGTACAGGGCAGGCATACCGAACCAAAATTTAGCCTCTGATCCCGGAGGATTAATCATTAATGAGCCGGGCCCCGGACCCATCACTAATGCGAATAGGAATATTACGACCAAGGCAAAAGCCATGGTTCTGTGTTTTTGCTGTTTGTGGCCAGGCATAGTGTCTGATAATCTTTTATTTCAAACGAACATGAGTAAATTGTCGATTCTGTAATTGAGTCGCATGTTCATTTAAAAGATGTCAATTATCATAGAGAATTTCGAGTTTCGTACCCGTCCAATGAGAACGCGGTTCCCATTCCGATATGGAATTGCCGCTATGACTGAGCTTCCGCATGTTTTTCTCCATATTACGGTCAACTTGAACGGGGAAAGAACTGATGGCATTGCATCAGAGGGATTGCCACCCAAGTGGTTCACCAAGAATCCATCAACGCGCTTCGAAGAGGACTTGCCTCAAATGCACCGGGCCTTGGAGAAGGCGGTTTCTTTTGGGTTGAATCAAGAATCGGAATCGGTTTTTTCATTATGGCAAAAGATTTATCAGTTTCAGGAAAGTTGGGCCAATGCTGAAAAGATCCCTCCTCTCCTTGCTCATCTTGGCACTTCATTAGTAGAGAGAGCACTCATTGATGCTTTTTGTCGGGGAACAGGACATAGTTTTGCTGAGGCCCTTAGGACCAATGAATTCGGTATCGCATTAGATTCCATTCATCCTGAGCTGGGGAGACTTGATCCTATAGAATGGTTGCCCCAGGAACCTGAAAAATCACTAATTGCACGTCATACTATTGGACTTGGAGATGCTCTCACTGCAAATGATATTGAGAAGGAGGAGCTTTGCGATGATGGATTGCCTCAGGCATTGGATGATGCGATTCGGTATTATGGCCTCACTCACTTTAAGGTGAAACTTTCGGGAAATCTGGAATCTGATTTACTGAGATTGAAAAACATTGCGCAAATGCTTGGCCAATTGGTTCCGGAATTTAAATTCACTCTTGACGGTAATGAACAGTATCCAAATGTCATGGCTTTCCGGGAACATTGGGAACAATTCTTAAAGGATCCGATCTTAGAGAGTTTCCTTGGTGATTCACATTTACTTTTTGTTGAGCAACCCATTCACAGGGACTTTGCTCTTCACGAATCAGTCAGAGAGGAGATAGAATCCTGGGATTCCGGACCAGCAATTATCATTGATGAATCGGACGGTGAACTGGACTCGTTACGCAGAGCCATCGAGTTAGGTTATCGCGGAACGAGCCATAAGAATTGTAAAGGTGTATTCAAAGGGATTGCCAATGCCTGTCTCCTCGAATCTTTGCGACGAGAAGGAACTGGGCCATGGATCCTGAGCGGGGAGGACTTGGCAAATGTTGGTCCCGTGGCTCTTCTCAATGACCTTGCGGTAATGTCTTCATTGGGCATTCAGCACGTTGAACGTAACGGTCATCATTATTTCTCCGGGCTCTCGGTTTTTCCGCGGTCCCTTCAACAGGATATTTGTTCAGTTCATCCAGACCTCTATGAGTGGATTGATTCGGGCTTCGCTTCATTGATCATCACAGAGGGTTCAATTCTTACTGAATCTATCATTTCTGCTCCTTTTGGTTGTGGAATGGAATTGACTAAGGAAATATTGCTTAATTTAGGTGATTCGGGGTTAATTTCCGGTCAATTCAGTGATTAAAATTTTTGAGTTAAGGTTAATTTTTAAGTTTTTTATGGTGCCAAGCTTTTTTTTAGCCAAGCATTTCAATAATCAATAAAACCTATTTAAAATGAATCGAATAGTAACTCTTCTCCTTCTTCCCATATTGGCTTTTGTTTCAGCTGCGGTGTTTTCATTTGCCGAAGAAAAAAAAGCCGCCGCCCCCATCAAAGCTTTGCTAGTCACTGGAGGCGGATATCATGATTACAAGGGCCAGGAAAAGATCTTAACTGAGGGGGTCAGTAAAAGGATTCCGGTCACTTGGGGCGTCATTCATCAGGACGCTAAAGGTACTAAGGAGGCTCTCAGTAAGAAGGGTTGGGCCGATGATTATGATATTGTGGTATATAACTTGTGCCACGCTCATGAAACGGATGCTTCTTTTGTGGAGTCCCTTGCAAAAATTCATGATTCAGGTAAGCCCGCTGTAGCAATTCATTGTTCCATGCATTCTTATCACTGGAAAATTCCAGGTAAGACCAAGCACTGGCCTGCAATGCTTGGGGTCACATCACCTCGGCATGGAAGACATGCTCCAATTACCGTCACTAATGTAAAGCCGGAGCATCCGGTCATGAAGGGATTTCCTAAACAGTGGGTCACACCTAAGGGGGAGCTTTATCATATCGATAAGACTTGGCCATCAGCCACGGTATTAGCTAAGGGATCTATTGATAAAGGTAAATCAAGTCATGACTGCGTCTGGGTCAATCAATATGGAAAGGGTAAGGTTTTTGGTACTACCTTGGGACATCATAATGAAACAATGCAGGCCAAAGAATATTTGAACATGGTCAGTAATGGAATTCTTTGGGCCACTGACCGCATTAAATAATTACTGAATTAATTATTCAGTAGTAGTCACATTATTTCCTTTAATGGCTGCTTCGAGGGCATGCCATGCAAGGGTAGCGCATTTGATTCTTGCGGGAAATTTACGAACTCCAACTAGCGCGGCCATGTCACCGTGTTCTACCAGATCGATTTCCGGTTCTTCATCTCCTGTTAGCAGGATCTTTGTCTCTTCAATGAGTTTTTCTATTTCACTTACTGTTTTCCCCTGAATCATTGTGGTCATTATTGACCCGGAAGCTCGTGAAATGGCACAGCCTTCTGTGCTACAGGCAATTTCATCGACCTGTTCATCTCCTTTCCGGAGATAAACGGTTAACTTATCACCACACAAAGGATTGAAACCATCTGCCTGATGAGTGCACGGGATCAACGGTTCGCCGTTCCTTGGACGCTTATTATGAGCAAGAATAATTTCTTGATAAAGGTCGCTCAAATCTTCCATTCAGTTAGTTGTGCTTAGGATTCAAATAATGCGGTGACTTCTTTTAGGGCCTCTGCCAATTGATTAATTTCATCTACTGTATTATAAAAACTCAAAGAAGCACGCGTTGTTGCGCTGAGCCCCATTCTTTTCATGAGGGGTTGCGCGCAATGGTGACCGGCACGAACAGCAATGCCTTTCGTGTCCAGTATGGTGGCCACATCATGAGGGTGAGCTGAATCAATAGTGAAAGAGAGTACAGGAACCTTTTCTTCTGCTGTTCCAATCAGTTTTACTGAGGGAATTTTCGTTAAAGATTCATTGGCATGATTTAGCAGTAAGGATTCTTTTTCATGAATTGTTTCCCAGCCAATATCATTAACGTAATCGATTGCTGCTTTGAGACCTATTGCTCCGCTGATGTTTGGAGTCCCTGCCTCGAACCTCTCCGGCGAAGAGCGGAAAGTGGTTCCATCAAAGCTGACAATTTCTATCATGTCTCCTCCTCCCTGATAAGGCGTCATTCCATTGAGATGTTCTTTGCGTCCGTATAAGACTCCTTGACCATCAGGTCCAAATATTTTGTGGGATGAAAAAACATAGAAATCACAACCCAGTTCCTGAACATCAACTTTCTGATGGGCCACGGCCTGAGCCCCATCAACGAGGACAGGAATTCCTCTTTGATGGGCCATAGCAGTCATTTTTTTAACCGGATTTATTGTTCCAAGTGCATTGGATACATGGACAAATGCAACTAATTTTGTGCGTTCGTTGAGTAATGATTCGAATCGATCAAGATCCAATTCACCTTCATCTGTTATAGGTGCCGGCACGACCCGAGCCTCATGCTCGCCGGCCACTAACTGCCAGGGAACAATGTTAGCATGGTGTTCCATTTCTGTGACTAGGATTTCATCACCTGGGCCTAACTTTTCACTGCAGAAGCTCCTTGCCACAAGGTTAATGGCTTCAGTTGTTCCGCGGACAAAAATAATTTCCTCATCATGTTCTGCATTGATGAAATTTGCTACGCATGATCTTGATTCATCGTATGATTGGGTAGCATTCATGCTCAGATAATGAACGCCGCGATGTATGTTGGCATTTTCCTCGGAGAGGAAATCAGACAATCGTTCTATGACTGCCCGTGGTTTTTGAGTCGTGGCAGCATTATCGAGATAAATTAACGGCTTCCCGTTAATCTCTCGGCCAAGGATCGGGAAGTCTTCTTTAAAATTTATATCTTTTTTCATTTGTCCGTCTCTCTTTAAATGAACCTTACGACGGGAAGATTCAAACGGATTTCTTAGTTTTAAGTTTTAGTATTGTTTACTCATCAGGTCTATGGGATCTTTCAATATACTATATGTCTGAGTCAAAAGTCTTAATTATTGTGGGTGATGCCAGTGAGACACTGGACACAATGTATCCTTTTTACCGCCTGCAGGAAGATAATTTCATTCCTGTAGTGGCTGGTCCTGAAAAAAAATTATACCAGATGGTGATGCATGAAGTGAAGCCGGGGTGGACCATCACAAAGGAGTGGGAAGGCTATACAATAGAGGCAGAGATAGCCTTTAATGAAATTAATCCTGAAGACTATTTGGGCATTTTCTTTAGTGGGGGCCGGGCCCCCGAATACATAAGAGATAATCCAGATTTGATAAGGATAACCCAGTGGTTCTTTGATAATAATAAGCCCATTGCAAGTGTCTGCCATGGAGTTGAGATACCGGCACGCGCTGACAGAGTCCGTGGTCGCAGAATGGCTACAGTTCCAAAGTGTCAGTTTGATCTTGAAGTGTGTGGCGGAATTTTTGTGGATGAGGCATGTGTGGTGGACGGAAACCTTGTTTCAGGAAGAACATTTCATGATAACGGACAGTACCTTGGTCACTGGATAAAAATGCTCATTGATGAAAGAGAAAAGATTGCATAGATGAATATTGTATAAATTATGAGGCGTAGAAATGTTATAAAATCGATAGGATCATTGGCTGGAGGCGTTACCGCTTCCCCACTCATTGCGGAACAGGATAAGTTTCGGCTCCGGTACATTCTCTCATCAGCAATGTATGGTTATATGCCGCTCGAATCCATTTTGCCTCAGGTCACTCTGACCGGCTCTGAAGCCATTGATGTGTGGTGCAAAGTCCATGGTAACCAGAGAGAGCAAATCGATAAAATGGGTCATAACGTTGCCAAAAATTTATTAGCGAAACATAAAGTAAAAGCGGCAGTATTTACACGTTACCCCCTCGGCCCTTTTGGTCTCGTTGACGAGATGAGAAAGATTCATAAAAATTTCGATGCTGAGATCATTGTCTGTGGAACAACGGGTCCATCAGAAGTTAAAGGAAAAGAGGCAAAGAAAGTGGTTAGTGAGTTTCTTGAAAAAATGAAGCCTCACGTTTCTGTTGCTGAAGAATTGGGGATGACCATTGCTGTTGAGAATCATAGCCGGCAATTCTTATACCATCCTGATTCGTTGCAATATTTTGCAGAACTGAACAGTTCTAAGAATTTGGGCGTCGCTCTCGCACCCCATCATTTGCACCGGTTTCAGGATCAGATTCCTGCAATTATTCGGGATTTGGGTAATGCAAATATCCCGTTCATGTATTTTCAGGAGCACTCTGATGGAATGTCCAAAAAAACTTCCAAGGAAATTGAGATGAGACAGATGCCTGGATTTGGTGGAGGACTTGATTATAAACCAATTTTACGGGCTCTTAAGGATATAAAATACGACGGATATTGTGAGATTTTCATGCATCCTGTGCCCCGAGGAATACCGATACTTCCGACTATAGAGGAGATATCAAAAGCTATTAATAAGAGTAGGGAATATATTGAAAGTTCCCTTAAGGAAGCTTAAGGATTTTCAGTCTTAGCTGTATTTCTTGGAAAAACATCCACAACTTCTCCGGTCTCCGGTTTCCATGTTTCCATGCCTTCGGGTAATTCAAAAGGTTTGGATGGGTCAATGGATTTTGCTTTAGCGATATTGTCTACCTGGATACTTCTGACAAAGAGTTTTTCCGGAGTAACACAAATCCAATTAACTTGGTTGAAGCTTGCCGATGCTCGGGTCCATTTTTTGTCATCATCATTGCTTCTGAGTGGAGCTCCCCAGCAACCTTCTCCGATGAATGTGATTCCGTTCTTGTCATCCCGTATGAATCCCTGATCATTTCCAGGGTCATTGGATGGGCGCACCGGCCAAGTTCTTTTAACAACATGACTGTCGCATTCAATGACTAGGTTCATACCATGTTTATAAAAATTATTTGCCCATGCCTTGTACTGCGCATCCTGTTCTTTTTTGCCTTTGTGATGCGGTCTGAAAGGGTGGTGGTAGTGAGCTATTTTCCACTTCACATCCTTGTTTTCAGAGAGGTCCTTATTGAGCCATTCTCCCTGAGCTCCTGCACGGACAATGCAACTGTTCAAAGTATAGACTCGCATAAATTTGTTTCCGAATTCCAAAGCGTAATAATCTTCAGGTCTCGGAGTGTCGAATAGGCGGTGAACGTCCCACGCACCTTCATGATTTCCGCGAGCAGCTATGATGGGAACCATTCTACCATCTTTTCCCGTCGTTAACTGCCAGTCGTCTAGCCATTGTGACCAATTTTTGTTTGTTGGAGTTGATATCATGTCACCTCCAAAGCACACAAACATTGGCTGGATTTTAGAAACCGCTCTATTGGCATTTTGCCTGGCTCCTCTGTTATTGCGGCTGTCCCCACCGGCCACAAATGAAAACTTGCCCGGTTCAGCGATAGCTGTTTTAAATGTAAATTTCTTACTTTCTGAATTGCTGTCTTTTACTATGAAGGCATAAACAGTGTCAGGCTTGAGTCCCTCTAACCGAACGAACCGGCTCATCAGTTCCAAATGGGATGTTTTACGGTCCACTTCTTTTTGGAAAGGATAAGTGTTTTCTTTATTTACAATGTCCGCCTCGCCGTAGTGAACCTTTGCCCCTAATCCGTCAATTTTGCACCAGCCTATTGTGACACAGGTCTCAGGTGACGAATTCCAGATGACTCTGTATTTGTCAGTCTTGGCAAATACATTAGCTGTTAAAAGAATAAATAGAATTAAGAGATGGGGTATTTTCATTTACTTATCTATGAATCGGGTCAGAATCATTGGCGCATTTTATCTTAAGTGCAAGTAATAGGCACAGAGGAATAGCAAAATGTGGTGTTCTGTAAAGCATTTCAGGTATCCAGTTGTTCAGACTTTCTATTGCTGAGGATTTGTTAAAGTGAGCCCATGGACGGGCCATTGCGGTTAATAGTCCCCATAAAATCATATAAAGTAGACCCATTTTAATTAGCTTTGTATGAGTGAAAATTAATATCGCTGCCAGGAAATCTAGGATGCCCGCAATAAATAGGATCTGATTTGCGGACCGTTCCTCATTAATTCCAAGGCAGATCATTACCATTTCCGTGAAGTGCCCAGGCCTTGTATGATTGAGCCAATTCCAATCGTGGCCGAAATTAATTGCAAACAATCCATGGAATATAAAAGTCAAAGCGACGCTGATTTTGGCTAACAGTTCGAGGGATCCATTGAGATTATTTCTGGCAGTGAAAAGAAAAAGAACCAATGGGCAAATGAATTGGGAAGCATGCTCTAGCAGGTTTCCAATTCCGATCCGGTTGTCCATGTACTTGAGGAAAGCAAGAAAGACCAAATTAATGAAACCAATTAAATAAATGGATCTATATAGTCTTTTGCGGATTGGTATTAGTGATAGAGCGGCGAAGAGTAGAAATAGGAAACCCTGAACCATTACACAATGATTGATCTTGTTATCAATATCTGGAGAGGTGACCCACCAGTTCCAATCCTGTCCGCTCATTTTTGTAATGATTCCGGACATTATATTCTCGTCCCATAAAAGGGCTCTGAGTGGCATTTGTCCGTTAAAGCATACCCAAGAATGGCCAATGAACATAACTGCGCACGTTGCCCTTAGTAGCCATTCGAAGATCACTAATTGTTTATTTTCTGAATTATTCATCTCCAAGGTTCTTTGATTTTGACTCGACTGGGAGTAGGATATAGAGATTCCTAGTGTCGGACTCTAGACACATTTTATTTTACGATAGCGATTGTCCTTTCTGTAATTTTCAGGTCAGGGCCTTGGCCAGAATGGATTGGTTCAATAAAGTAGAGTTTGTTCCGTCGAAAAATTTTCATCAGCTTCGTCTAGGGGTTCATATAGATGATAATGATTTAAATCAAGCAATTCACTGCGTCACCCCAAACAAAGATGTTTTCAGGGGCGCCAGAGCGATCCGGTTCCTCGGATTAAGAATGCCGATCTTAATTCCTCTTTCCCTTCTCATGTGGTTTCCAGGTATGATTATTATTTCGGATAGAATATACAAATTAATAAGCAGGAACCGCTATTTTCTGAGTCGTTTTGTAGGGTGCAAAGACAATTGTTCTTTGGGTTTTTCAGAAAAGAAAAAGTCAGACAACTAAAAATCAAAAGGTCCGGTTGACTGGAGCTTACGCCTTATTCATTGTGTAAATTGATCATGAAATTTATTTGGATCCTTTATGCTGTTTTTTTAAGTTACTCAAATCTCTGCTTTGGCATCGAAAGTATCGGAGTCAAGGGGCTTTCTGCTAAACAATCATCTGTGCTTGTAGAGCCCTTGAAGAGAGCAGGTGCAAACTCCAAGGAGTTGATAAGGTCTATTGAAAGTATAAGTCCATCCAGAGTTGATGGGTTGCTTTTTTTAATTGAGCATATGCCTGATAGGGACCTTAAGACTCTCAGTTCGGAGTATCTTATTGAAAATGTGAACTATGCGTATAAGGCACGGTCCGAATCTGATTGGGCCAAGTCGGTTCCTCAGGAGATTTTTTTTAATGACGTACTTCCTTATGCGAGCATAAATGAAAGGCGTGACCGCTGGAGAAAAGATTTCCATGCCCGTTTTTCTCCATTAGTAAAAAAGGCAAAGACGCTCGAAGAAGCTGCTCAGATACTCAATAAGGAGATCTGGAAAATGATAAATGTCAGGTACCATGCGCGAAAGAGACCCAAACCCGATCAGAGTCCTTATGAATCGATAGATGCTGGATTCGCTTCCTGCACCGGTCTGTCAGTTCTTCTTATAGATGCTTGCCGATCCGTTGGGGTCCCGTCCCGATTTGTTGGAACTCCAATGTGGGCAAATAAAAGAGGGAACCACAGTTGGGTCGAGGTTTGGGATGGTAATGCTTGGCAGTTCACGGGTGCTTGTGAATATAGTGCTGCGGGTTTAGGTCATGCTTGGTTTAAGGGAAGCGCCTCAAAAGCCATAAAAGAAGACCCTAAGCATGCGATTTATGCGTCGAGTTGGAAACGAACCAAAACAAATTTCCCTTTAATTTGGGACCTTGGAATAGATTATGTGTTTGCGGAAAATGTGACCGATAATTATACCGGAAATTTAGGGAATAGAGAGTATTTATCCAAATCTTTGATAGGCCCGGAGGTGAACGAATCGCTACTGACGTGGAGGTTTGGATGGATGAGACTAAGGTAGCCTCAGGCCGGACCCGGGATTCGACTAATGATACTAATGATATGCTCGAACTGTCTTTGAAAAAGGGTTCGAATTATGTCCTAAAGGCGACATTAAAAAAAGACGAAGATTGGAGTAAATCATTCAGTGTTAATGGGGGAAAGGACGAGGAAAAACAATTTTTCCTATCAGAGTGAGAAGAAAATTAGAGATTTGTTGTACATCTTTTGAGGACGCCAAAATTGCGTATGAATGTGGTGCTGACAGGATAGAGTTGTGTGAGGATCTTTCAGTCGGTGGAGTGACTCCTTGCGCTGACCTTGTGAGATCAGTCCTTTTGAATGTGGAGATACCTGTTTTTGTGCTCATCAGAGCACGCGGAGGTGATTTTAATTTTAATGAGCATGAAGTGGAGGATATGCTTGAATCTATCAGGGAGGTTAAGGACTTGGGAGCCCATGGTATAGTGTCCGGAGCATTAAGTGAATCTGCTGAAATTGATATCGAGGTCACGAAAAAGATGGTAAAAATGGCGGGTCCGCTTCCTTTCACATTTCACCGCGCATTTGATGAATGTAACGATCATGTATTTGCACTGGAAAAATTACGTGCGATCGGGGTTGATCGGATACTGAGTTCAGGAGGATTGGTTAGGGCCAGTGAGAATCCTGAAAGGATTTCCCAATTAGTGAAAGATTCTATGGGTAATCCCAGCATCATCTGCTGCGGAGGAGTAAGGTCTTCCAATATATCAAAACTTTTGGAAATTGAAGATGCTGTGGAATTTCATTCTGCTGCTTCATTATCTGATTCAGGAGTTAATGCTGAAGAAGTTAAAAATTTGAGAGAACTAGTTCATGGAGATATGGGGGCCGATCGATGAAGTCGATGATCTTTTCAGTTTCCAATTATTTTTATATTTAATTATATTAATTGAGATAAATATATTTTGATAATATGAAGCGTCGTAGACTTGGTAGTAGTGGCATTACTGTTTCTGATATATGCCTTGGCACAATGACATTTGGATTGCAAACTGATGAGAAAGAGTCTTTTGCGCTCATGGACCGTGCTTATGATTCCGGGGTAAATTTTTTTGACACTGCGGAAATATATCCGGTACCTCCATCTGAGAATCATTTTGGCATAACAGAGGAGATCGTTGGCCGATGGATGAAAGACAAGCCAAGAGAATCGTTAATTATAGCGACCAAAGTTACTGGTCCCGGGCATGGTTGGTTTACTCCTCCGGTTCGTCATGGCATGACTGCGCTTGACCGTAATCATATCGTTAATGCCGTGGAGGGCAGTCTTCGGAGATTAGGTACAGATTATATTGATCTGTACCAAACTCATTGGCCCGATCATGGTATGAAAGCGGATGAAACTTTGAATGTTTTTGCGGATCTTGCGGATCAGGGTAAGATCAGAATCATTGGCTGTTCGAATGAGACTTGCTGGGGACTGATGAAAAGTCTTTGGTCTTCTGAAAAGAACGGTTTGCCTCGTTACGAGACGGTACAGAATAATTTTTCAATTTTGAATCGCCGATGCGAAAGTGAATTGGCTCAGGTGTGTCGTAAAGAAGGAGTCAGCCTGATACCATATTCACCACTTGCTGGTGGAGTCTTATCAGGAAAATATCAGGAAGGACAATTACCTGAAGGAGCAAGGTTCAGTGAATATCTTACTAGTGGGGGTGAAAGACAAAAAAAGATGGCGGCCCGGTTCATTAATTCTAGGACCTTAGAAGTGACAGGCAGATTAAAAGAAATTTCTGATGATCTAGGAATGAGCCTTACTACTCTGGCTGTTGCTTGGAGTAAGCAGCATGATTTTGTAGCCTCCACAATCATTGGTGCTTCAATTCTGTCACAACTTGATGAAACTCTGGCAGCTTCATCGATTGATCTCGATGATGATGTTATAAGAAGAATAGACCTCATTGAAGAGGAGATCCCGCGGAGCTTTGGAGAGGACGGATTGCGTAACCTTTGATCGGTAATTTTTAGAGATGATTATTCAATCAGTCTAGGCGGCATCTTTCTTTGCCTTTTTCCTAAGTACTGGGCCTTTTTTTCCGTCAACTACGGCCCGGTTAATTGATATCTTCTTTATATCCTTATTACTAGGTAGCTCATACATGATATCGAGCATGAGCTTTTCAAATATCGAGCGAAGTGCTCTGGCTCCTGTTCCCCTTTTCACGGCTTCCTTAGCTAGTCCTTGGAGTGCATCTTTAGTTAAACTCAGTTCGGCTCCTTCCAGTGCAATGAGCTTTTGATACTGTTTGAGCATGGCATTTTTGGGCTCCGTCAGTATTTTGATCAGTTGTTCTTCGCTCAATTCATCGAGGGTGGATATGATAGGCAACCGGCCAATGAATTCAGGGATCAGTCCAAAACCTAATAGGTCTTCTGGTTCAGCAAGTCTCAGCGTTTCACTCTTATTTTTCTCAAGTTTTTCAGCCGATTGATCATCGGATTTAAAACCCATAATTCCCTTTCCTAAGCGTCTTTTTATTACGTCTTCGAGGCCCACAAAAGCACCGCCACAAATAAACAAGATCTTTTCAGTGTTTACCTGTATATAGTCCTGTTGTGGATGTTTTCGACCGCCNTGGGGTGGGACATTACAAATTGTGCCTTCCAGTATTTTCAGTAATGCTTGTTGGACCCCTTCNCCGGAAACGTCCCGCGTTATACTTACATTTTCTGTCTTNCGCCCTATCTTATCAATTTCATCAATATAGATAATTCCTAGCTCGGCCTTGCTCACATCATTTTCCGCTGTTTGGAGGAGCCTCAATATAATATTTTCCACATCTTCCCCCACATAACCTGCCTCGGTCAAAGTAGTAGCATCAGCGATGCAAAAAGGAACATTGAGGACCTTAGCCAGTGTCCTGGCCAGTAGTGTTTTTCCTGATCCTGTCGGACCGAGGAGCAGAACGTTACTTTTTTCTAATTCGACTTTAGAAAGTTTTGAGAATTGATCACTTTTTATTGCTTTGGCTCTTGAACTATCTAGTTCTCCACGATCATGCAGTATTCGCTTATAATGATTATGAACTGCTACTGACAGGACCTTCTTGGCATGATCCTGACCGATAACGTAATCATCTAATTTTTTGCAAATGGTGATCGGGTCCGGGACCTTGAGGCTCTTATCATTAGCTGAGACGTCTGCAATCTGAGTTTCTTTGTCCTCNTTAATTTCTTTATCGAGGATATTTTTGCATACTACGATACAACTATCACAGATATAGACTCCCGGACCTGCAATGAGTTTTCTCACTTCAGAATGGCTCTTTCCGCAGAAAGAACACATGGTTAAATTTGAGGCTCTGGCCATTCTGTTATCAATTCATTAAATAATTATATGTATAGAGTAAGAATTCTTATCTTATTACTTGCTCTTTTTCTTAGTATCGCCTGGCATGTCTTTTTTGCTTTCCATGACATGATCAACGAGCCCGTATTCAGCTGCTTCTTTAGCACTCATCCAATGATCTCGGTCAGCGTCCTTTTCAATTTGCTTTTCTGTTTTTCCTGTATGTTTTGCCAGGATTTTGTTGAGGCGCTTTTTCAGCGAGTACATGTGCTCCACGGTCCTTTCCACATCAGAGGCTGTACCGCTCGCGCCTCCAGAAACCTGATGAATCATGATATCGGAGTTTGGTAGGGCAAAACGTTTTCCTGCCGTGCCGGCACTTAACAGAACGGCACCCATACTGGCGCACATCCCGATGCAGTAGGTATTGATATCACATGTGACAAACTGCATTGTGTCGTAAATGGCAAGCCCCGCAGAGACTGATCCTCCTGGAGAATTGATATACATGTTAATGTCTTTGTTCGGGTCCTGCATTTGAAGGAACAGGAGCTGGGCAATGACGGAGTTCGAGATTTGATTGTAGGGATCAATTTCACTTCCAATGAATACTATCCTGTCTTTTAATAGTCTTGAGTAGATATCATAAGCACGCTCGACCCGGCCTTCAGATTCTATGACGGTTGGAATTACCATATTACTGACATTTTGTTCTTTGTTNTTACTGAGTATAGATGTTGGAAATTCTGGCATTTTTCTAATGGGGGGATTTGTCAGTTTCTAATAANTTTCTCTTCTATTTTAATTGATAATCAAGCGCATGGCCTTGACTCACGCAAGTTAGCTCAGATCGTCACCCTTTTACAGTCCTGTATTATTTTATTGGGTTTCCAGTTCTTCCGGTTCGACTTCTTTTATTACGGCCGAATCGCGCAGTAAATCTAGGGTTTTTTCTATTCTGATTCCATTATATATTCTACCGAAACCGTTCTTTTTCTCGAGCTGTTTAGTGAGTTGTTTAACGGATGTTTTTTGGCGAGCTGCGATTTGAGAAACACGTTCCAGAATTTCTTCTTGGCTAACTTCTATTTCCTCCTTTTCCGCAATCTGTTCCAAAATGAAACTGGTTTTGACGCTGGAATGGGCCTGTTGTCCGGCCGACTCAATTATTTCTTCCTGATGCTCAACAAGTTCCTCTTCTGAAACACCGCGCTCTGTGTTTGATGCGAAAATATCATTTACTCGGCTCTGCGTTTCCCGCATGACCATTTCCTTAGGCAGTTCAAAATCAAGATCTGAATTTATTTTAGAAAGGATCTGGTTCGTGATCATTTCCTTGCGGTAGCCTTTCCGCTGCTCCGTCATCTGTTCATGAAGAGCACTTTTTATTTCTTCTAATGACTTACCGGGGTTGATTTTATCGGCAAATTCATCATTCAGTTCAGGAAGTACTTGTTCTTTAATTGAGACAATTTCTACTTCGTAATCAATGTTTTGNCCTCTCAGTTCCTCTGCCTGATAATCTTCAGGGATTGTGACGTTCAATGATACGGTTTCGTTGAGTTTGGCATCTACCAGCGGTGAGCAAAATCCGGGAAGAAATGATTCGTCGTTCATCTTTAGCCAGAACCCTGTGTTCTGGGCAAGAGTTGCCGGGGCAAGGGGAAGGACTTCACCTACGGGCTTCCCTTNGATGCTTCCCTTGTAGTTGATGACTGCAAAGTCATTCATTTGNAAACCACGATTTTCAACATCTTCGTAATCGGCGAAACGTTCTCGTATCTGATCGAGGGATTCATTGAGTTGCTCATCAGTGACTTCAATTTTTGGAACNTGCACTTCAAGGTCCTTGTAATCGGGTAACTCAAAATCCGGAGCTGTGATTAGTTCGATGGTTGCCGTGTAAGTGCCATCAATGTTATGGGANTGTTCACGAATTTCAGAGATTCTTATAATATCAACTTTTTCTTCCTGAGCCTTTTGCATTGCTTGTCTAACNATGCGTTCCTCAAATTCACTTTCTATTTCAGTTTTGAAGCGTTTTTCTATTAGTGATTCGGGCGTCTTTCCTGGTCTAAAGCCAGGTATTTTTGCCTGCTTGGCAAAGAGTTTAACTATTTGATTCCTTTCTGCTTTGGCATCGTCACTGGGAACTTCTAAACGAAGCAGTGCTTTACAGTCCGGTATTTTTTCGAGGTTAATTATCATCGGGCGGAAATTCTAATTATGAATTTTCAATTAGCAATACCCAAAGGAAATATTGTATGGCAGAAATATTCCTTATTAGGTTTATATGTTCCTTTTTTTATGGGTGGGCAGTATCAGTCAGATAAAGTATAAAATCAATGGACTGATTTCAGATGTGTGAAATTAAATACTGCTCAAGGCTTTGGGCCAATGATTTCATAAAGAGTTCCATCAATTATGATCTGAAGATTGACTGNTACTGAGAGCCACTTTGCGGTATTTGAATTCCGATTGAGCAATTCAAAATATTCTTTGGATCCGAATTTCAGGCGTTTGGCAGTTTGTTTTTTTTGTTCTGGGACCTGAGAATCAATCCAGAAACCTTCGTTCTGGAAAAATGTTTTCCCGGCAATGGTCCTTGTTGCCTGCGGTGCAAAACTTATTTGATTTCCATATTGTGATTCTTTGTAAGCTGCCTTGAACGCTCTTGATTGCGTTGCTTTTTTAAGCTGTTCACTTGTCCTCGCCGCAGCCACAGCATCAGAACCGCTGTCGCTTTCAGAAAGTCCCCTGAAACTTTGTTTTTCTATATCTTTGAGGAACAATTTTTGGCTCTCGGCTGAAGAGATGCTTTGTGGCTTCACTGGCCTTGCCGGATTAGAACCTGGCAAACTGAATGCAATTCGGTTTCCCATTGATTGCCGCGCGATTGGAACGCCCCTTGATTCTTCATCCTCTATGATAAGGTAGCTCGTGTAAGGGGTGACAATTCCCCATTTCCTTGACAGTGCCACTACTTCATCCCTGAGCTCCTTATTTTCACCGTGCAATCTGATTTCTTCCAGCAAGTATCCAACGCGTCGAGTGGCCCATAACTTTGGAATAAAACTGTTCTTTGATTTTTTCTCTAATTTAGTTTCGAAATTTAATTTTACTTTTTCTCCCGCAAGGTTCCCATCAAGTTCGAATTTAATATTTTTATCAGGTCCTTTNTTTTTTGTTTTGTAACGTCCTAATATGACCAGTTGATCTCCTTTGAAGAGGTCAGGAAGGTTATTCGGGTGCTGTTCATTTAAACGTATATTGCCTTCGGTACTGATNGCTATATTGGCCATGACCGGTTGAGAAACTTTTTCATAGAATCTGGAAACTTTGTGCTCAATGTTCTCTTCAGGGAGAACATATTCGGTTGAGGCCTTTGTTTTCTGGGAAATTAAATCGAGGAGTTTGGTATTTATATCGGTTCCGATGCCAAAGGAGAAAATCCGTACATTTCCTTTTGTTTCCTGCCTTTTCTTAACTAATCGATCAATGATTTTATCGGCCCTTGTCTCTCCAATCGTGGGCCTTCCGTCAGTAATGAAGATGATCTGAGTGGGTCTGATAGATTCTTTTTGGTTCTGTTTTGAGATGGTTTCTAGGGCTAAGACTAGGGCTTCCTCTATTGCGGTACCGCCNCCGGCCTTGAGATNTTTGACGAATTCCCTGGCCTCTTTGGTCTGNTGCTTTTTCGCAGTTCTTAATTTATTAAAGAGGCTTTCAGTTTCAGTTGAGTAGCGGATTATTTCGAACCTATCCTCCGGATTGAGCTGGCNGATACAGAAATCCAGAGCNGCTTTAGCTTGATCTAGTTTCTTGACTCTCATTGAGCCTGAAGTGTCGATTGCAAAAATTATATCCTTAGGAACAACCTTATTGTTTTCCCATGATCCTGGCGAAAGAAGCATCGCATAGTATCCATGACCCGATCCCTTGGNATNATGAGTNAGNAAATCGAATCCTATTGGAGATCCTTTGCTAAATTCTGAAGTGAGTAGTAATTCGAAATTAGTATCTGGTATTAAATTTTCTTCTTCGTATCCAATCACTGCACGGTATTTACCTTCTCTNTTCACGTCGATCTGATGACTCGGTGAATAGATGGACTTNAGTTCTTTATCAGATTCAATTGTTACTTTCACTGAAACATCTTTCACAGGAACAGATAAAAATTTTTCCGATCTCATTGCATAACGATAAGATGTGATGCGNCCGTCCTTTTTGAGAATTTCTGTGTATTTAATTTTTATGTCTTTTTCTTTTCCGGGTTCGATAGGGAAGATCCGGATTTTAAACATGCCGTTGTCACTGTATTCCATGAGAGCAGGGTCCCGTGCCTCTCTTACGATTTTCTCATATATTTGTTTTGCTTTCTTGGCATCGAGGAGTTCCGCTTCGGTCATTTTTCCATTCACCTCCATTTCGAATTTTTCAATCTTTGCACCTTGGGGAATCGGAAACATATAAGTCCCCTCAACTCGTTGTCGGGACGGATTATAGAAGGTTTGTTCCACGGTAGTGTGAGCTATTTGGTTCTTTATTTTCACTGACACACTGTTCTTTCTGAGTTCGAGCGGCAAGAACCTGTGTATTGGTCTCGGTGGTCTTGGAAAAGGAGGATGAGGTGGGCGTGGAGGGTGNTGAATTATGACNGGCTCATCGGTAATGATGAAGCCATGCGCNAATGATTTTTCAGGAATGCCCGTTACCAATGTTGTGAAGNAGATGGCAAGAGCGACCAGAAAATTGCTGTAATTTTTCATATTTCTAATGANAGAACGTATCAGAACACATTTTCTTAGAACTTTTTATATTTAATGGTCACTCTTCTAAGTTGATTCCATTGGATCCTGAGCTTTGAGGTCATCAGGGAAAGTGATTTTTGGGTTATTGAATGGGTCGTGGACGACCCGCACTGGTGCTCCAACCAGTTCAATGGCTGAAACTTCATCAGTGACCTGTCGATCCTCGAGGATAGCTTGATTATAGGCTNTCTCGATTAGTTCAGTTCTGAATANTTGTGGTGTTTCCATTGCCCACAGATCTTTTCTACTAATGCTTTCTTTGATGGCTCCTTCTTGATCACAA
The DNA here is from genome assembly GCA_002708885.1 of Verrucomicrobiales bacterium. Lineage (GTDB taxonomy): Bacteria > Verrucomicrobiota > Verrucomicrobiia > Verrucomicrobiales > DEV007 > EC70. The sequence goes on from PAPL01000029.1 coordinate 48,569, forward strand.
CGTTTTACTGTNTCTGTTATAGGTCTTGCGCTTACTGCGGCACCGTATTGCATAGCTGTTTCGAAAACCTTTNCGATTTGTNAGGGTCTAATCCATGGTCTTGCACCATCATGAATGGCAACGTAATCAGATTTTTTACTCATAGCCTCTAACCCATTGGNAACTGAATCTCTCCTCGATTCTCCTCCGGTGCAGATTTGAATTTTTTCTTTCCCATTAATCTCGGAAATTAATTCTTCAATNCTCTGTAAGTTCTTTTCGTTAATGACAACTATAATGTCATTAACGCTATTGCANTCGAGGAATGCACTGATGGTTCTTTCAATGACAGTACTGCCTCCAATATCAGCAAAAATTTTATCGATACCCATTCGGCGACTCGAGCCTCCGGCCACTATAATTGCTGTGAGAGATTTGTTCAGAACGTCTTACTCTTATGAAAGGCGTTGNATGACTCCTGAAGATAGAGTCTTATTATCTACACGCCCTTCGGTCTTCTGTTGTAATATTTTCATCACTTGCCCCATTTCCTTTCTTGAAGTTGCTCCGGCCTCATTNATGGCCTCATCGATGAGTTGATTAATTTCCTCTTCATTTAAGGCTGCGGGAAGATACTCCTCTAGTATAGTTACTTCCTTCTGTTCATTTTCAGCTAAGTCAGTTCTTCCGGCNTCTTGAAATTTCTCAATAGAATCTTGTCTTTGTTTGATGGCTGTTCGGACAACGCCAATCTCGGCACCGGCATCGAGCTGCCCCTCNGCTCCGCATTTTTCAATTGTCGTATTTGTGATGGCTGTTTTTAATGAACGTAATACAGCAAGCCTGAGGCTGTCCTTTGCACGCATTGCATCTTTAAGATCATTAGTGATTGTTTCGGAGAGTGGCATCATTAACATTCCTTCCTTATTTTAAGAATGTCTAACAAGTAATAATTACAAAATAGCATTAGTCTTTGTTGATGATTTTTCAGGAGACAGATGTCTTTGTTGATGATTTTTCAGGAGACAGATGTCTTTTAAAGGATTAATTGGGACCTGGGCAAATGAGTGATAAAAAAACGAACAGGNCTTTTTCTCTATTTGGAAGTATCTTCTTTGGGTTTTTAGTTGCCATTATTGGATCAATCTTTGTGTATGGCTTATTAGTTGCGTATGGAAAAGCTAAAGAGACCCGTTCATGGGAAGAGACTGATTGTCTAGTTGTGAAGTCGGAAGTTCAAGAGGTAAGGCCGACGCCGAACAGTCCATTATATTATTTTTCATTGGTAGAATATATTTATAACTATGGAGGTGAAGAGCGTATTGGAAAATCCATTAAGCGAGTTGATGGAGCCAGTTCAAGCCGCAAAAGAGCCGAAAAAAAAATTATGCCGTTCCCTGAAGGAAAGCGTACCCGTTGTTGGGTCAATCCGGACAGTCCCGACAAGGCGATCCTTAAACAAAGTACATTAGCTCCTTTATATACTATATGGTTTCCGGGTCTATTTGTGATTGCAGGTATAGGAATCGTAATTAATGCAATTAGACGTTCGGTTAAGAATGAGTAGTATTAATACCGAGTCATTGCGGTTGAAGTTTACCCGGACTTGGTTGTATTTTCCGTTTTAATCATGCAAAATTCTGAGATGGGCCCGAAGTCTAAACATCTTTCGGGCGTCGCGGTGCAGATGTCTGTTCTCGCCACGTTCTTTTTTTTGCTGAGTTGTTCTGATAAAAAATCTTCAGGTCNCGGGAAAGAATCTGTGCAGATTGATTCTNTGGATGGGGTGCAATCACCAACAGATCAAGGAATGATCGTTGCTCCAGGCTTGGAGGACAGGAAAGCAATTAAGCCCCTCGAGGATGCTTGGCGTAGAATTGATCCGAAGAAGGATGGTTGGGACTCTGAAGTCTTGAGTGACGCGGCGACTAAGAAACTCAAAGAGATAGCAAAGATCATTCGATTGTCAGGAAAATTAAAGNGTTCAAGCTTGGACCAATTTANGGACAGTAAATATGATGGGTCCTCTTTGCGGCCTAAAGTGCTTGAAGAATATTTTAAGAATAAAGAATTTGCTGTTTTTAAAGNAATTCCTGATAGCGCTGATCGAGTCACTTTGTCAGCCGCTATGCGAGGTCTTGTGTCNTTCTTTGATGATTCATCTGAAATTGAAGTGGAGCTTAAGCTTTACAAGATCGACTCATTGGAGACGCATTTTAATGGGCGGGTACTNGTTCACATTTCAGGNCCCGTTAAGGAGCANCAAGTTCAAATCAATTCGGAGTGGAATACTTCNTGGACACTATCAGAGGAAGATCCCAAATTGCTTGGTATAGAAGTGCTTTCTTTTGAGGAAGTTCGTAGATTAGGAAAGAAAACTGAAAAGCTTTTCACTGATGTGACTGCTTCAGTGTTCGGTAATGAGAGTGCATATCATCAACAGTTCTTAAGGTCCACGGACCATTGGAGGTCCCGGATCGCCCGTGATTTTGGATTAGACGTTGTTGCCAATCACGGCATGGCATTAGGAGATGTTAATGGTGACGGCNTAGATGATTTATATNTTTGTCAGCAAGGGGGCCTTCCNAATCGGCTCTTNATTAGAGGACCTGAGGGTACTCTCAAAGATGTTACCGCTGAGAGTAATACTGGATGGATAGATTATTGTGCTAGTGCTTTGATTCTTGATTTTGATAATGACGGNGACCGTGATCTGGCAATATCTCAGGATTTTAAAATTCTTTTCATGGATAATCTGGGTGACGCCAAATTTGAGCTTGCCCTTGGCCTAGGGACTCATGCGCAGACCTTTTCGATAACCGCGGCAGATTATGACAATGACGGTGACTTGGATCTTTTTCTTTGTGGCTATAATCCGCCCGCGGGTTATGAGGGAGAGGCCGGTGTTATGGGGGAACCAATGCCTTATCATGATGCGAGAAATGGAGGAAAGAACAAGCTTNTGCGCAATGACGGAAATTGGAACTTTACGGAAGTGACTAAAGAAGTTGGTCTCGATGAGAACAATGACCGGTTCAGTTTTGCGGCGAGTTGGGAAGATTATGATAGAGACGGTGATCCTGACCTTTATGTGGCTAATGATTATGGTCGCAATAACCTTTACCAGAACAANGCGGGTAAGTTTGTTGATGTTTCACAGGAACTTGGGGTCCAAGATATGTCTGCAGGAATGTCTGTGAATTGGGGGGATTATAATAGAGATGGTATATTTGATTTATACGTGAGTAATATGTTTTCGTCCGCTGGTAATAGGATAACTTATCAGCGACAATTTAAATCTGGTGCCGAATCGNCTCAGATTGAAGGTTTTCGCAGACACGCACGAGGGAATTCTCTCTTTGAAGGGGTCTCTAATAATCCTTTTAAGGATGTTAGTGANACGGCCAATGTGACTATGGGGCGTTGGGCATGGGGTTCCAGGTTTGCAGATATAGATAATGATGGATGGCTTGATTTGTTAGTCGCTAATGGATTCATTACTGCTCCTGATCCTGGAGACTTGTGAAGCGTTTATTGGCGACAGGTCGTGTCGCAGTCACCCCTAACTGCTGATGGAGATGCTGATAATAGTCTTCTTTATAAGCAAGGCTGGAGAGCCTTAAACAGGCTATTGCATCAGGACCGCTCCTTCAGTGGAAGAGAGAGGAACTGCGCGTTTATTAATTGTAACGGCAAAGGATTCGCTGATAACTCGGCAGTGACTGGATTTAATTTTGATGATGATGCTCGGTCCTTAGTTGCAAATGATTGGGACTTTGATGGTGATTTAGATGTTTGGCTCACTTGTCGCAACGCTCCGAGGGTCAGGCTCCTTGAGAATCGATCAGGTAATGAAACAGAATGGTTAGGTATAAGGTTAGAGGGTGATGGAGTNAAAGTTAACAGAGACGCTGTAGGATGCACAGTTGAGGTGTGGGTCGAAGGAATAAGTTCTCCATTACTTAGGACTGTGCATGGCGGAGATGCTTTCTTGTCGCAGGCCGGTTCATTTCTGCATTTTGGGCTCGGCGATTCGAAGAGAATAAAGAAAGTTGTGGTCAGATGGGGAGGAGATTTTTCCAGTGAAATTTTGGGAATAGAACCGTCCAAGTTTTATATCATTAAATCAGAAACTCAGGAGGCGGTTCCTTGGGTTCCCCCTGCATTGAAGTCTTTAGTTGCTTCTGTACAGAATGTTCTGCCTGATGAGGATGAGGCACGTATTGTTTTACCAGCTCGGCTTCCTTTGCCTCAGATTGATGGTTTCTCAGGGTCCAATGAGCCTGTTCTGATAAATCTTTGGTCCTCCACTTGTGAGCCGTGCATAGAGGAATTGAAGGAATGGTCTGCAGGTAAGGAAAAATTGGAAAAATCAGGACTCAGAGTCCATTTGATGAATGTTGACGGGGACCAGGAAACTCCTTTTTCTCTTACCTTTAAGAGCAGCCCAATTAGTCTGGAAGGTATAAGGGCACTTGATCTTTTTCAGAAAGCTGTCCTTGATCGTTGGGTCGATTTGCCAGTACCAAGCAGTTTCCTGATTGATGAGAAAAATGATGTGGCTGTAATATATAAGGGCAGAGTATCATTAGAGCAGCTCTTAAATGATTCGCGTATTCTCAGTGCTCCAAAAGATTCTTGGAGGGCCTCTGCAGTCCCATTCCCCGGTCACTTTATCAGCAAGTTACCGGAGCCAGATCCTACCCGAGTCAGTTCGCAGTTCTTAGATGCGAATGAGCCAAGTGACGCGTTAAGCTACCTTGAACAATTTAATAATAAGTATCCGAATTCACCGGACGTTATGAGGATGATGAGGATACTTAGAGGAGGGTTGAATGCTGGAGAAAATACGGGTTTGGCATTATTAGAAAGAGCTAATTCTTTAAGAGATTCTGGTGATGCGCGTTCAGCTATTGAAACATACAAGGAAACGTTGCGCCGGTTCCCAAAAATCATAGAGGCGGCAGAAAATTTGGCCTGGATATTGGCCGCGGACAAAGATCCTTCGATCCGAAAACCAAAAGAAGCAAAGGCCCTTGCTGAACGTCTTTGCATGATAACTAGAGATAAGGATCCGAGCTATTTGGATCTGTTGTCCGTTGCTCAGGCGGCAGATAAAGATTTTGATGAGGCGATTAAAACGATNATTAGGGCTATTGANCTTTACGACAATGATTCTGAAGTGGTCCATGCTAAGGAAAGGCTTGAACTTTACCGTCAGAAGAGGCCCTACATTAAATGATAATGTTATAAGATGTTGCGTGTTTTATTGAAACATTCTAGCGTCATAGGCATGCGATCAATTGTTTTGCTATTTTCCCTTATTTTCATTAATGGGGACTTGCAACTTGATGCTAATGANTCTGATATCAATTGGGAACAGGCTAGAAAATTNTGGGCATTCGTTAGTCCAGTTAAAACCGATCCACCAAATATTAATGGGGATGAATGGATCCGAGGAGATATTGACCGTTTTATTTTATTTGAGATGGCGAAGAATGGATTGGAGCCTGAGAGCGANGCGAGTTCAGAGGTTCTGATTAAACGACTATTTTATGATCTTATTGGTCTTCCGCCATCATCAGATGAAGTGGAACGATATAAAGAGGATAATGATGAAAAGAAGTATGAGAAACTAATTGATCATCTCTTATCTCGTTCTGAGTACGGTGAAAAAATGGCGAGTTCCTGGCTGAATGTTGCTCGTTATGCTGAGGACCAAGCTCACCAAGTTGGAAATGATGAGAAGTTTTTTTATCCTCATGCTCATCGCTACAGGGCATGGGTAATCAAGTCATACAATAGTGATTTACCTTACAATCAGTTCGTTCGGTTACAGTTAGCGGCTGATCAAATTGAGGGAATTGATGAGAAGGATCTGGTTGCTCTAGGTTTTTTGGGTCTTGGGCCTCAGTACTATGATCGTGGCAGGCTAGAAGTGAAGGCTGAGGAATGGGAGGACAATGTGGATGTAGTGAGTCGGGGATTTCTTGGTCTTACTGTAGCATGCGCCAGATGCCATGATCATAAGTATGATCCGATTAGCGTTGCTGATTATCATGCTTTGGCTGGTGTATTTGCGAGTACTGTGATGAACAAACGTGAACTGAACAATCAGCAAGGCAGCAAAACTGTGATACATGTGGTATCAGACGGGAAAGTGCAGGATTTGCCGATATACAACAGGGGCGATGTTCAGGACAAAGGGAAGATAATTCCAAGGGCATTTTTGAAAATCCTATCAGGTGAAAACTCGAAAAAATTCACAAGAGGTAGCGGTAGGCTTGATCTTGCCGATGCAATTTCCGATCCGCAGAACCCGTTAACAGCGAGGGTCGTGGTTAACAGAATTTGGCAATTGCTTTTCGGGCGTGGTCTGGTGCATACGACAAGTAATTTTGGTCATTTAGGTGCCCGCCCTACTCATCCTAAATTGTTGGATTATCTNGCCGTCTCATTTATTGAGGATGGCTGGTCAGTAAAGAGGCTTTTGAAGAGAATTCTTATGTCATCTACATATAGACAGAGTTCCTTTGTGTCTTCCGATAAGCGGATAAAAGATGAGGATAACAAGTTCTACTCATACCATAATAAGAGGCGCCTTTCGGCGGAAATGATTCGGGATTCAATGTTGTTTGTTTCCGGTGAACTTGAGCATGGCGACAGTGGAAAAAAATCGGGTTTGATTTCTGATAAAAAAAATCTGAGGCGTACCGTATATGGCAGAATAAGCAGAAAAGAACTGGATNATTATTTGGCCCTATTTGATTATCCTGATGCTAATATTCACAGTTCGAGCCGTGATGAAACAGTGACCCCATCTCAGAAATTGTTTTTTTTAAATAGTCCGTTTGTTTTGGCCCGTTCAAACGCAATAGCATCGGCATTGGTCGATGATGACAAAATGATCTCCATTANAAAGATCTACCGTAAAATTTTATCTAGGCATCCATCAGTAGAGGAGCTATCAAATGCCAGCGAATTTATAAAAAATGGAAAAGAAAAAGAGCGGTGGTCAGGATTGGCTCAGAACTTATTAATTTCAAACGAGTTTATTTTTCGTGATTGATCATCAAAATAAAAAGATTATGAATCGCCGCGAAATGCTCANCCGTTATGCCATGGGTTTTGGCGCTCTGGGAATGGNTAATATTTTCGGAAGGAATGCTATTGCAGCGAGTGATTCTCTTCTGGAATCACAGAGAAATTTTTNCCCGCGTGCTAAGCGGGTAATTTTTTTATTTCTTAATGGTGCTCCTTCTCACATTGATACTTTTGATCCGAAGCCGGAATTAGTGAAACATGAGGGTGCCAAGCCGGAGGGTAAACTATTTAAAGCTGCAAATGCGGGTTTTCTGCCTTCACCTTTAAAATTTGATCATTGTGGCCAATCAGGTCTCCAAATCAGTGAGTCNTTACCTCAATTGGGAAAAATTGCTGATNATCTTTGTGTGATTAGATCAATGCATTGTGATGTTCCGAATCATGAGCCGGCTCTATTGCAAATGCACACTGGAGTCCTTCAGCCAACGAGACCATCGATTGGGGCCTGGACACTCTATGGGCTCGGCTCTGAAAATGAGAATCTTCCCGGGTATGTTGTGCTTAGACCAAGNCCAAAGACTGTTGTTGGACCTGCTCTTTGGAGCGCGGGTTTTTTGCCCGCTAAGTTTCAAGCCTCGAGTGTGATTACACGTGACATGTCACTAGATAAACTTTTAGCGAATATCAAAGGTCCGGAATCTTCTAAAACTGTACAGAGGCAGCAACTTGACCTTCTGGCCAAGATGAATGAGAGCCACAGAAATAAGAGAGGGGAAGATTCTTTGCTTGAATCACACATATCNACAATGGAAACAGCTTACAGGATGCAAATAGAGGCAACTGACGCTTTTGACATTTCTAAAGAATCTTCTAAGACAAGGGAAAGTTATGGCAATTCAGATTTTGCCAATTCCTGTCTGCTTGCGCGCCGATTAGCTGAAAGAGGAGTAAGGTTTACTACGGTNTATTANACCAAAGATTCCAGTAATCAGCCCTGGGACACGCATGAGAACCATTATGCTTCGCATGCGAAGCTCTGCGCGGAAGCGGATAAAGCTGCTGCGGCTTTAATTAATGATCTGAAATCTCGTGGTCTTCTCGATGATACCTTGGTCGTATTTGGAGGAGAATTCGGNAGGACACCTTATGCACAGAAGCATGACAAGAAGAAGCCGGGCCGGGACCATCATCACACGGCCTTCTCTATGATGCTCGCTGGTGCGGGTCTGAAAGGAGGTTTTGCCTATGGGGAATCTGATGAGTTTGGAATGAATGCTGTGGTTGACCCTGTCCACGTTCATGATTTACATGCTACGATCCTTTATCTTCTTGGCATAGACCATGAAAGACTTACTTATCGCTACGGNGGGCGTGATTTCCGGCTAACTGATGTTTCAGGAAGGGTTATTCATGAATTAATGGCCTAGATTTAATCCTTGTTCCTATGTCCAAGAGGTGTTTGTTTCTCTCTGATGTCTGAAGAGGAAAATAAGACTACAGAAGAAGAACTAATTGCAGTGCGCCGTGAAAAACTTTCNAGGTTGCGTGAATTGGGTGTGAATCCTTTCGGGGAAAAGTATCATATCGATTCTGATATCAATGAATTGAGAGATTCATTTAAGGAGGGNGAAAAAGCACAGATTGCTGGAAGAATAACAGCTCACAGAGATATGGGTAAAAGTCATTTCTTTGATGTCTCTGATTTTCAGGGCCGTATCCAGTGCTATTTAAATGCTAAGGAAGTAGGTGAAGAGCAATTTGAAATCTTCAAACAGTTGGACCTTGGTGATTGGATAGGGGTTAAAGGAGAAACATTTAACACTAAAGTGGGAGAACCGACCGTTAAAGTGGAATCCTTCACTGTTCTTTCGAAGTCTCTCAGGCCATTGCCTGATAAGTATCATGGTCTCACCGATAAGGAAACGCGTTATAGGCAAAGATATTTAGATCTCATTTCNAATGAGAAAAGCCGAGATATTTTTCTTAAACGTTCTTTGATGGTTCGTGAGATTCGCGAATTTCTTCAGGACCGAGGTTTCATTGAGGTAGAAACGCCAATGCTACAGGATGTGCCGGGAGGCGCGGCTGCTAAGCCATTTGAAACCCATCATAATGCTTTGAATATGCCGCTGTACATGAGAATTGCTCCTGAGCTTTTCCTTAAAAGGTTACTTGTTGGAGGAATGACTAAGGTGTTTGAGTTAAATAGAAATTTCCGGAATGAAGGTATTAGTAGACGGCATAATCCTGAATTCACAATGCTGGAGGCTTATTGGGCATATGCAGATTTCGAAGCTATGGCTGACCTTGTAGAGGAAATGGTTTGTGTGCTTGCGGAAAAATTCTGCGGTGGACTCACTATTACAACTAAAGATGATGAAGGTAATGATATAAAGAGTATTGATCTTAGTCGGCCATGGAAGAGGGCTNCATACAAGGAACTTATTAGGGGAGTCGCCGGGGATGATTGGTTCGAACTGAGCCCAGAACAGAGGCGGGAAAAATGTACTCAATTAGGGGTAGAGATTTCATCTAATATGGAAGATTACGAGGTGACTCAGCAAGTTTTTGAAAAGCTAGTGGAAGAGAAAACATTTAATCCTTTATATGTTACTCACGTTCCCAAGGAGCTTGTTCCTTTAGCCAAGCAAAACAGTTCAGATGACACTATTGTNGATGTGTATGAGTTAATTATTAATGGTCAGGAAATTTCCCCGGGCTATTCAGAGCTGAATGATCCTGATGTTCAGCGTGCCCGTCTAGAGGAGCAGGCAGGAGAAGAAACTCAGAAAGTCGATGAGGAGTTTCTGAGGGCCCTTGAACATGGAATGCCTCCTGCAGGAGGCATTGGATTAGGGATTGATCGCCTGATCATGATGCTCACTGGCGCTGATTCGATCCGAGATGTTGTTCTTTTCCCTCANTTAAAGCGGTCAGGCGCAGAAGATTAAACTGAAAGAAAGGTTTACCAAGATAGAATATAATAGGTAAATTANTCATTAGTTTCCAGTGGCCAAGAATTTCAGTCTTTTTTTAGCTTTAAGGTATTTAAAGCCTAAGAGGACATATGTTTCCATCATTACTCTTATTTCAATTCTTGGAGTAGCTCTTGGTGTTACAGTTCTGATTGTTGTCATTGCTGTGATGACCGGTTTTGAGAAGAGATTGGAACAGATAATTTTAGGTTTCGAACCTCATTTAATGGTCCAGCAACAGGTTATGGTTGACCCCTTAGATTCTGAATCAGAATCNGGAAGATGGGACATTCTAATGGAACGATTAAGAACAGAAATCCCGGACCTTAAGACCATTGCTCCTTATGTTACGGGGCAGGTTCTTCTTCAGTTTGGTGTTAATGATTCGCGGAGACAGGCAGCATTGATGATGATGGGAGTTGATTCTGAGGGAAATCCTCTCACTGAACGTGTAAAAGAAATTATTAATGCAGGTACATTAGACCTCTCATATAAGCCAGAACACGGTAAGTATGGTTGTTTGATTTCCATGCAATTTGCCAAACGCAACGGAATAACAATAGGGGAGCATATAGAAGCTTTTTCGACTGCTGACATTGAACCGATCGTTGCTGATCTTTTTGATGCAGTTGATAATGATGAGCTCAGTGATGATGAGCTCAGATCAAGAGTCAAAGAACTCACTGAAAGTATCAAGACACCTAAGGATTTGATAGTGACGGGGATTTTTGATTCGGTCCGATACGGAGAAATGATATTGCTCCCATTAGAAATAGGGCAGGACCTTTATGAATTGGGACCCAACGTTCATGGCCTGTCCATCGAATTAAAAGATCCTTTTTTAGCTGATCAGGTTAAAAGAAAAATAAGCACTTCGTTGCCCTTTGGTTGGGACTCTGAGAGTTGGATACAGAGAAATAAGCAGCTCTTTGCCACGATACGTAATGAGAGAGGAATGATGTACTTTGTTCTATTTTTTATTATTCTCGTCGCGGCTTTCAGTACAATGAACACTATGATAACGGTGACAGTTCAAAAGCGTCATGAAATTGGGGTGATGAAGGCCCTCGGGGCTCGAGTTTCTCAGATCGTTGGGGTCTTCATAGGGCANGGNTTAATTGTGGGGCTGATCGGATCTGTTTCAGGTCTGGCTGCCGGATCANTGGTCCTTTATAACAGGAATGGGATCCGTGATATGTTGGCCCAGAGGTTAGGTCTGGAAATTTTTCCTGAGGAGATGTATGGCGTTGCTGAGATTCCTGCGCGGATCGTTCCGGGTGATATAGCAATTATTTGTTTGGGAGCGTTTCTCCTATGCACTCTGGCCGCTCTTCCGCCGGCTTACATGGTCGCGAGGCTCGATCCTGCAAAGGCCTTGCGTGATTAATCTCTTGTACGGACCAGTATTCGCAGGAACCGGGTNCTTTCTTTTCCAATTTTGTTTTTTGATCTCATTGTGACAGATGAGAATTTATTCGGACCAGAATTTGCTGAAGAAATGGTATCGTAACCGGTTTGAACTCCTATCCAATCCTTCATGTTTACAGAGGACTGGAGTGTAAATATGAGATCATCGGCGGAGAGTCTTCTAGGATAATGTATATGGAGAAAATCATCTTTGATCTCAAAGTGAATTTTACTGTCTTTGCCAAAGGCATATTCCCTGAGGTTATTCCCCTCAAAGGATGAGGCATCTGAAGAGCCCGGATTACCATTGTCCTGAACACTGGGTCTCCAACTCGAAGCGAGTTCAGGATCGAGTCTGTGTTCAGGTGCTATTCTGACGAGGCTCGGCCCGTTCCCATCAGGTGCCTCTGGCCATGGTGATTTATCGTTATATCTGAAGCTCTCAATGATGTTTCCATTAGCATCAAGTAGTGTGATGTTTTCGCCTCCGTTGTCTAATTGCCCCGTGTAATCACCCGGATTTAGGACTGTCCTGGCCATCGGATCCAACGTTGCATTACCCTCA
>PAPL01000030.1 GCA_002708885.1 Verrucomicrobiales bacterium
ACCCCTCTCGGCCAGGGTGACGGAAGCAAGTCTTCCGGGCGCGACCATCATCCTTTCGCCTTCACGATGCTCATGGCCGGGGGCGGCATCAAAGGTGGCCAGGTTTACGGAGAGAGCGACGAGTTCGGATGGGGCGTCGAGGACAAACCAGTCCACATCAACGACCTCCACGCTACCATGCTCCACTGTTTCGGTCTGGAGCACGAACAACTGACCTACCGTTTCCAGGGCCGCGATTTCCGCCTTACCGATGTGGGCGGGAAGGTGGTCAAGGACTGGATAGCATAGTTAGCGTACTATGAGATGCGTTCTGCGGGTTGGGCTCCTTCGCGGACGATGACAGTGGCATCGATCCCAGCGCCGCTCCCGGCTCCCCGCCAGACGTCCAAGCAAGAAAAGCTGGCGAGCAATGAATTCGGGGCGCAACACCTCGGATAAGTTCCAAGGTTCTCGGCAGTCAATTTCTTGTAATCATTTATAATAATATGACTAAGCCACAACAAACGCTTTTATCGGATCCGCCAAATTTCAGAAAAACCTTATTTTATAGGGATTTTCCACAAAAAGATTGCAGTCCTTGGATTGCACGAAAGTGCGGCCCCAATTCAGAGCCATTTGCTCACTCTAAAGAGGAACAAAGCGGCGGCCATTGGCCATTGCACCGGCCCAATCTTTGAGTCTCTGACTCTCCAATTTGAGCTTGCCCCATAAACATCCAAATTGGTCTTTGATATTGGACCCTCAAAGGTGTATCAAAGTATTAATTATAAATTGGAAAAACCGCTAAAAATTGCATATTGACTCTTTGATAATGAACAGGCCGATGTGGCGGAATTGGTAGACGCGACGGATTCAAAATCCGTTTTCTTCGGAAGTGCTGGTTCGAGTCCAGTCATCGGTACCAAAGAGATCTTTATGAAGGTCCTTAGGTATGTTTAATGAGAGAAATTCAGTCATTGCTGACTAGACCCATGAGACGCTCATCTCTCATCGCCTTCGCCTCAGGTATCCTTCTGCTTTTCGTATCCAATGGCCTCAGCGAAGATTTCAAGGCCCCGCCGTTCAAGGTCGCGGACGGATTCAAAATCACAATGGCCGCGGCTCCTCCGCTCGTCGGTTACCCAATGATGGCGTGCCTCGATGATGAAGGGAGACTATACATTGCAGAAAGTGATGGCAGGAACCTGACTACCAAAGCCGAGATCGAGAAAGAACTTCCACGGTTCGTGCGGCGACTCGTGGACAAGGACGGTGACGGGGTCTATGACGAGAGCACGATCTTCGCCGACAAGATGACCATGCCTGAGGGAGGGCTCTGGCATGACGGTGCACTTTACATTATTTCCGCTCCTTATCTTTGGAGGCTCGAGGACACGGACGATGACGGGGTAGCCGATAAGCGTGATAAGATCCTTGGTTACATGGAATTTGATGGGAGAGCTAATCAGCACGGTCCTTACTTGGGCCCTAATGGGAGATTTTACTTCAGCGGCGGGCACTTCGGCTACCAGTTCAAAGGACCTGACGGAAGCATGACCGGACAGAGCCGCGCTGCTGGTGTTTTTTCATGCAATCCTGACGGGACCGATGTGCGCATTGAAGGACAAGGAGGCATTAACCCAGTTGATATTGAATTCACAGACACTGGCGAAATGCTATCTACTTGCGCCATTTATGACAGTTACGGAGGAAGGCACGACGCTCTCATCCACTGGGTACATGGCGGACTCACTCAGAGAGTATATGGATTGCCCCTACTTCACGATACTGGCCACAGGCTCCCTGCCACTAGTCGGTGGGGCCAGGTCGCCCCGGCCGGACTTGTCAGGTACCGCGGCAACCATTTTGGAGATTCCTACAGCGACAGCTTCTTCGCGTGCCATTTTAATACTCACAAAGTGGTACATGTCCGGCTCAAAAAAAGCGGCTCAACTTTCACCACTGAAGAAGAGAACTTCATCAGCTCTAGTAGCATCGATTTTCACCCAACTGATATACTCGAGGATGCGGACGGGACCTTACTCTTACTTGATACGGGAGGCTGGCTGAGCTGGGGCTGTCCCTTTTCAAAAATAGCAAAGCCTGAAGTTAAAGGTGCAATTTATCGAATCTCTCGAATTGACGGACCAAAACCCAATGACCCACGAGGAGAAGAAATTGACTGGAACAATTTAAAGCTCAGCAAATCCGCAGAGCTAATCAAAGACGAACGCGAATCGGTCAGACAAAGGGCCAGCCGTTCACTTATAAAATCTGGAGACAAATCAATACCAGTCATAGAAAAGGCATTCAATGGCAGCAAATCCATTCAACATCAGACACAACTCCTATGGACACTTTCCAGAATCAAATCCAAGAAATCACTCAATTTGATTCGTGAATCGCTCGACTCAGAATCCCCTACCCTAAGACAAGTCGCGGCTCGGTCCGTCGGCATACTGAAAGACAAAGAATCCGGAATAAAGTTAACCAAACTACTCACCGATGATGAGCCTCAGATCATAAGAGCCGCTGCCACATCGATTGGACAAATAAAAGAGCCGTCCTCAATAGATTCTCTGTTCAAAGCCATTTCAAAAAAGAACGCTGACCTTCACATCCAACACGCAATCACATATGCCCTAGTAGAAATAGGCGACCCGAAGAGGACCGCTCATTATCTCAATGANANCTCACAGCCTCGACTGCAAAGAACCTCGCTCCGGGCCCTCGATAAAATGCCCGAAGGCTCATTAAAGCCTGAAATGGTTGTCCCACTACTCAAATCACCTAACCTCATAGTCAAGGAGGAGGCCCAACNTGTGATCTCTGGACGCCCTCAGTGGAAAGATCAAGTGATAGCGGTATTCCGCGAACTTACTGCCAAAAAGGAACTCACAAAGAATGACAAAGAAGCAATAGAAAGCATCGTACTGAGCTTCTCGGAAGAAAAAGATCTGCATAATGTCATCCACTCAATCATTATTGATCCAAAATCATCGGCNCTTACGAAAGTTCAATTACTCACTGCGGTNGGTTTTTTGGAAAAACTCCCTACCANATTATTAGAGACCCTCAAAGCTTCACTGCATTCCTCTTCAATTAAAGTCAAAGGAGCCGCCATNGCACTCATCTCAAGGNTCGACTCAGAANAATCCATCGTAGATGCATTGAGAGTAATCTCGGCTAACAAAAAGGAAAACACCTCAATCCGTGTCGCCGCAATGGAAGTCATCGCAAAACAGGACACTTCACTNAAGGNGNAACAATTTAATTATTTAGCNACNATAATTGCGGATCAGAATTCTTCCCCATCCTTAAGGAGCAATGCCTCGAGGGCACTTAGCCGAATAATAATATCACCAAAAAATCACCTCCAAGCCATTGCTCTTTGTAAATTAATTCCAAAAGCGTCCCCTCTCCAGATCAACTACCTGACCCGACCCTTCATTAATTCAGCATCAAATTTCAGCGAACCCTCCTCTANCGAAGACGTTAACAGAATAGGAATCCAATTAGCANATTCTCTTAATAAGGTTCAAAATTCAATNCACCTCAACGACCTGACAATCATTGCACAATCGTTCCCGGAGTCAGCGAAAGAAGCTCACTCTGCATTGTCCTCTCTGGCAAAAAAAGACCCNCTAGCGGACCGCACGAAAAAAGAAAAACTAGAATCTCTTCTAGCATCCCTTGAGCCGGGCAACGCATCAAGGGGACGGGCACTCTTCTACGCTAACCGCTCAACCTGCTCACTCTGTCATCGCGTTGCGGGACAAGGAGGCACGCTCGGACCCGACCTTTCCAAAATAGGCTCTATCCGCAANGAANAGGACCTTCTAGAAGCAATCATTTTCCCCAGTTCGACAGTTGTGAATGGATACGAAAACTACATTGTCCAGACCAATGGAGGCAGCACACACATGGGTGTCATCCAACACGAAAGTCCCGATTCGATTTATATAAGCAACGCTAGCGGAATCAAAGAACTCATCATCCGAGAAAAAATTAAAAGCATGACCAGATCGCCAATATCTTTAATGCCCGCNGGATTTGAGAGCCTACTTTCGAACCANGACCTTTCAGATCTTATTGCGTTTCTTGGTAGTTGCAAATAGNCCTACCAGTTCTTTATCCACAGGGCCTCGTCATCGGTATTCAGCTTATTACGCCCCTTATCCTTACCGAAAGACCAAAGATCATATGTCGTTTGATTAGTCGCTTCCGGATTTTCAGGATCATATACCTGATAATAAATAATACGGTCATATCCATCCTTTATCCAAAAAGTAGAGCCTTCACTGTCGACGAATCCTTTGGATTTCATATNCACAAACATATTTTCTCCTGCCCTACCGTCAGAAGGCTCATTCGGACCTCCTAAAATTTCATCATCCCCATCATCCATGAGGGCCTGATAGAGGGCAACTGAACCGGACTTTCCAGAACCACTGTTCTCTGCAGGCTCAGGATATTCCCCGTACTCATCCTTGTACCTTTCAAGGCCTGCCTTCACCGCAATCATAACGGACTTGGTCTTTTCCTCAGCCGCCTTGTCCTGAGCATAGCTTATGATGGCAATGGTCATCGCCATCAGGATCGCTATAATGCTAATGACTGTCAGCAATTCAATTAATGTAAAAGCAGATCTCCTGCGCCTTGAATCAAGATTTTTCATAGGATCCATCTAAGCTTTCAAATTTTGTATTTTCTTTTATTGCCCAGCAACACCCTTGATGATTTCAACCATCGGAAGGAACAGAGCCATAACAATCACACCAACGACTACCGCNAGCATAACAATCATTAAAGGCTCGAGCATGGACGTCAATGCAGCCACCGCATTATCAACCTCATCATCATAAACATCCGCGACTTTAAGTAACATCTCCGGCAACTGACCAGTCTCCTCTCCAACATCNACCATACTTATAACCATTGCCGGGAACACACCACTGGCCTCCAAAGGATTGACGATTGATTCACCTTCCTTTACAGCGTCATGGACATTCTGAACGGCCTGGGATATGACCACATTACCGGCCGTTTCCCGGGTAATATTAAGGGCCTGAAGGATAGGAACACCACTAGTGACCAAGGTCCCCAAAGTCCTGCTGAACCTTGAAATAGCACTCTTCCTCTGCACCGGACCGAAAAGAGGCATCTTGAGCTTCACCGCATCGAGGAAGGTCCTTCCCCAGGTCTGACTCGCCACAATTTTGTAAATAAGAAAGACACCAACTATAACCCCAGCAACAGGAACTATATTTTTGGAAAGTTGCTCGGAAAGATTAATCACAAACTTGGTTAAGCCAGGGAGCTTGTCCGCCGAACCTAACATGTCCTCGAAGATCTTCTTGAACTTAGGAACAATTACAGTCAAAAGGAAAACCATAATAGACATCGCAATGACCATNACGATCACAGGATATACCATTGCAGCTACAATCTTATTCTTCAGCTTTTGAGCCTTTTCCGAATACTCAGCCAAACGTATAAGGACAAGCTCAAGNACACCACCAAGCTCTCCAGCCTTGACCATATTTACATACAGCTTGTTAAATATCGAAGGGTGCTGGGCCAAACTTTCAGAGAATGTGCTTCCTGTCTGAACTGACTCCGCCAAATTCTCAACCGTTCTTTTGAGGACCGGGTTTGGTTCCTGCTTGGCCAAAACAGTGAGTCCGCGAAGCAATGGNAGACCCGAATCAATNAGCGTGGCAAGTTGACGCGTAAAGATCATCAAGACCTTGCCTTTGACCTTACCTCCTGACCGGACTGACTTTCTGCGACGAGTGGTTCGCTTCTTTCCCTTCGTTGCCTTTAATTTACCTTTTCCCTGTTCTACAATCTGCTTAGGGAACAGACCATTTGCTCGAAGCTGTTGTGTTGCGTCCGCCTTATTTGCGGCTTCAATACTTCCAGTAGTTACTTCACTTTTAGCATCGATCGCTTCGTATTGAAATATGGGCATAAATTATTGGGGTAANTGCTGTGGATAAAGGGATTTGAGTTAGTAATTTAAACCTGTTCTTCCGCTCCTTGCAACGACAGATCTGCAATCAGGCAAAAATGTTGTTATTTAGGTGTATTTGAGCACCTCTTCAATCGTTGTATTGCCTTCGTAAATGTTTCTAAGTCCATCCTCCCTCAATGTAGTCATGCCCAGCTCAATTGCTTTTTGGCGTAAAACAACGGTAGGAGCACGCTCTGTAATCATNTCCGCAATCGGTTCGCTTATATCAAGCAACTCAAAGAGTCCCTTACGTCCTCGGTACCCCGAGTTGCCGCATTCTTCACAACCGGCTCCGGTATAAAACTCTTTGTCGCCAATGTCATCAGGACTTAATCCAAGCTCACCTAACAGCGCCATGCTCGGCTCATATGGCTGTTTACAATCAGAGCAAATGGTCCTGAGAAGTCGCTGTCCCAAGACCCCTTCAAGCGAAGCGGAAACAAGGAATGGCTCGCATCCCATATCCACTAAACGGGTAACTGCTCCCGGAGCATCATTGGTATGAAGAGTTGAAAAGACCAAGTGCCCGGTCAACGAAGCCTGTATCGCAATTTGAGCAGTTTCAACATCACGCATCTCACCGACAAGTATCCGGTCAGGGTCCTGCCTCAGGAAAGCTCGAAGGACCCGGGAAAAAGTCAGACCTATGCCTTCGTTAACAGGGACCTGAATGATTCCCTCAACATCGTATTCTACTGGGTCCTCGGCCGTGAGCAGTTTACTGTCGATGCTATTAATTCTCCGCAAGCAAGCGTATAGAGTTGTGGTTTTTCCTGCCCCGGTAGGACCAGTACAAATGAAAATGCCGTTCGGCTTAATTATTGTTCCCTCAATGTATTCAGACAGTTCTGTCGGCAGGCCTAGATTTTCTAGATCAAGACTAACCGAAGATCGGTCAAGGACCCTCAATACAACACTCTCACCGTAGCTCGTAGGCAGGGTAGAAACTCGGAAATCGATGTCCCTCTCTCCAAGAGACATGACCATCCGTCCGTCCTGGGGAATCCTTCTCTCAGCAATGTTGAGGTTGGACATGACCTTGATCCGAGAAATAATCGTATTCGCAAGATGCGCAGGAGGAGGAGACATCTCATAGAGTGCCCCGTCCACGCGGTAGCGAATTTTAAATTCACTCTCGAACGGCTCGAAATGTATGTCTGAGGCCTGCTCTCTCATGGCCTGCTCAAGGACCAAATCAATGTACCTGACAATTGGAGCCGAGTTCGCTTCACTTTCTGCGTCATCATCACTCAAGGCAATCCCTTTGAGTTGTCCCAGAATATCATTCATTTGCCCCGCCCCTTCACCAGCAACATAGACTCTCTCGATCCCTTCCAGGACCTGCTTCGTGTCGGCCACACAAAAGTCCAACTCCTGACTCAAGGCAAAACTCAATTCCTCACCGACTTGAGGGTCCAGCGGATCGGCCAAGGCCACAGTCAATTTTGAACCATCATAACTAACAGGAAAAGCCTTGTAGAGCCTCGCAGTAGCGGCCGGAATGGCTGAAATGACTTCAGCTGCCGGACTAAATCCCTTCAAATTAACATGCTTATGGCCCAGGTCCTCGGCAATGTGATAAAACACATCCTCCCTGGCAAGAACCCCATAATCTGCGATTGCCTGGGCAACATCTTTAGTCGAATTGCTCATCAAACCCTCGATTTCTTGGGCCTGATCTTTCGTGAGCGCACCGCGCTGCTTGAGTAGTTCTAGGACTGTTCCTGGTGTCATTTTAATTCTTAAATTGTTTTTGGATTAATTAGCATCCGCCATCGTTACATGAATAATTTCTGACGCAGAGGTCATTCCATTTAAAACTTTACGGATACCATCCTCACGCAAAGTCCTCATTCCTATCTCACGTGCCTGCCTTCTTAATTGCGGCGTTGATAAGTTCTCGTTCACCATGTGTCGGACCTCATCATCAATTTGAAATATTTCAAAGATCCCTGCCCGGCCCTTATAGCCAGTGGCTCTACATTTTACGCAACCATCAGGCGTCATAATCGTGGAATCATTCATTTGAGCAGCGTCCAAACTCAAAGCCTTTATTTCCCTTTCATTTAATTCTCCGGGAGTCTTGCATTCGGGACAAAGTTTCCGAATCAACCTCTGAGCAATGATCGCCCGCACCGCGGAAGCGATTAAGAATCTCTTGACCCCGATGTCAGCCATACGGGCAACGGCACTAGGAGCATCATTCGTGTGGAGAGTTGAAAATACAAGGTGACCAGTCAGAGACGCATTGATCGCTATTGATGCCGTCTCAAGGTCCCTAATCTCACCTATCATTATGATGTTTGGAGCCTGACGCAGTATCGATCTGAGCGCAGCAGCAAACGTCATCCCCACGTCCTCCTTGACCATGACCTGATTGATCCCGGACATTTGATACTCGACAGGATCCTCAACAGTAATGATTTTCCTGTCTGGCTTATTAATATAGTTAAGGCATGCGTATAGGGTCGTTGTTTTACCCGATCCTGTAGGGCCCGTCACAAGCAAAATCCCATCAGGAAGTGTTATTAATTGCTCAAACGTTGCCTGGTCGTCACTGAGGAAACCTAACTGAGCAAGGCCCAGATTCAGAGCAGACTTATCAAGGACCCTCATGACAACAGATTCTCCATGGTTCGTGGGAACAGTTGAAACACGCAAATCCAAATCTTTCTCCCCTAACCTCAATTGAATTCTGGCATCTTGAGGCAATCGCTTCTCGGCAATACTCATTGCCCCTGTCATGATCTTAATCCTTGCAATGATGGACGATAAAAGGTTGCGCGGATGATTAGCAACTTCATGTAAAACCCCATCAATTCGGTAGCGGACTCGGACCGAATTCTCTAGCGGCTCAATATGTATGTCAGAGGCGCCAGCATTAAATGACTCTTTAAGAATCTGTCCAACAAGTTTAATTACAGGAGCATCGTTCGCACCAAGATCCCCCTCACCTCCAGCATCGCCACCAGAAGCCTCCGAGAGAACAACCAAATCAGTGTCAGCATCAGCTCCACCTATCGCCTCATCGTACCACCGACCAATCGCATCATTGATTTGCTCCGGGGAAGAGACCCTAGCATCAACGTCATAGCCTAGGACATGGTTCAGACTATCAATGGTATCTGTGTCAAAAGGATCACTAATTGCAATCTCCAGCCGGTTCTGATCAAATCCGATAGGAACCATTACATAACGGCGAGCATCCTCAAGCTTGACCATATTAACGATTTCTTTCGCTGGTGTGATATGGGTCAAATCAACGAAATCCATTCCGTAATTGACAGCACAGCACCTTGCAATATCGGTTTCCTTGGCTTGGCCGGTCCGGATCAAAGTCTCGGCCAGTGACTCGGTCCCTTTCCGTTGCCCCTTAGCATCTTCGATCTGCGCTTCTGTGACTATTTCACCTTCGACTAAAATACTAGCTAGATAATTTTCTTCTGCGGAATACAAGGTATGAAAACGGGGTTTAAGTTACGGACTTTGCATCACAATAATTGCAAACAAAGAGCGGAATTCTGTACCAGCAAATAGGGCCCTTAGGCAAGTAATTTTATACTTATTTACTGTGAACAATTTGAAATCTAGAACATGAACGGCACCAAAAAAAGACTAAAGAGCTAATCTTTTATCTTTGAATCCTAAAAACAACCTCCTCAGGCATCTGTAAATCTAGTCTATCTGGAGCCACAATTTCAAGATACCCAATGTCATTTGATGTATAAAGCTCATCCTGCAGGCGATTATTGCGTTCTCGAGTCAATTCATCCAAATGTTCCTTTAGCCTAGCATTTTCTCTATCCATTTCCTTGAGCTTGTCCCATTCTGGAGCAAAGACCGAAAAAACAAGGATTCCGAGGCCAACAACCGAAGCCAAAAGCAAGATTCTAGTTAATCTTTGCCACAAATTCAGACCCAACTCATCACGCTTTATACGATGGAGTTTTTGTCGATTGCTTATATTTCCCATAAAAAGTCTAGAAACTAGACTTTTAATTTACCACCATATACAGCATTCGCACCTAGTTCTTCTTCAATTCTTAAAAGCTGGTTATACTTAGCTATTCTGTCTGAACGACTTAGAGAACCTGTCTTAATTTGTCCCGCGTTAGTTCCCACCGCAATATCAGCAATTGTTGCATCTTCCGTTTCGCCTGAGCGGTGGGAAATGACCGCAGTATAATCATTATCCATAGCCAATGATACCGCTTGTAAGGTTTCTGAAAGAGAGCCTATCTGATTGACCTTAACGAGAATAGAATTGGCCGTGTTTGAATCGATACCTTTTTGTAGAAAATCAACATTTGTAACAAACAGGTCATCACCGACTAATTGCGTCGTTGCTCCGATCTTTTCAGTTTGAAGCTTCCAGCCGTCCCAATCGTTTTGGTCGCATCCATCTTCGATAGAAATTATCGGATACTTGCTTTGCAACTCTGCATAATAATCAACGAGCTCTTCGGCTGTGCGCTCTGAACCGTCTGATTTTTTAAATACATACTTCTGTTTCTCCGCATCAAAGAATTCACTCGAGGCCACGTCCAAAGCAATTGCAATCTGATCCCCGAGAGAATATCCCGCTTTATCTACTGCCTCTGCAATTACAGCAAGAGCATCGTCAGCTGATTCCAAATTGGGAGCAAAACCACCCTCGTCACCGACCGCAGTGGACAGGCCTCTGCCGTGAAGGACTCCGGCTAAGGAGTGAAAAATTTCAGCCCCATAACGGAGCGCTTCAGAAAAGCTGGGAGCCTCTTTGGGAATGATCATGAATTCCTGGAAATCAATTGGCGCATCTGAGTGCTCTCCACCATTTATAATATTCATCATCGGCACCGGAAGAGTGACGGCATCATCACCTCCAAGTAACTTGTATAAGGGAAGACCAGCCGCTGCTGCGGCAGCTTTGGCATTCGCTAAAGAAGCTCCCAAAATCGCATTGGCCCCAAGGACCTTTTTGTTAGGCGTCCCATCCAATTGCAACATGATATCATCGATTCCGCTCTGATCATTTGCGTCCTGTCCAATCAGCGCATCCGCAATTTTAGTGTTAACATTGGCCACAGCGCCCTGAACTCCCTTTCCTCTGTATCTTGAACCGTCTCCGTCTCGGAGCTCCCACGCCTCATGCTCGCCAGTACTCGCCCCGCTCGGGACTGCTGCGCGGCCAAATCCCCCACCCTCAAGCTTCACATCAACTTCGACCGTTGGATTTCCTCTAGAATCAATTATCTCTCTGCCTTTTACTTCAATGATTTTGCTAGCTGACATATGTATGCTCTGTAGTAATTAATGTTTATAATTTCTGATAGTTAAAATTGTATCACGCCTCAACTCTTCACCTCTTGTTGAATGAAAGGCATTTGAAAAACCTAAATTATAATAAGTTTAAGAATTCTCTTTTGCGTAAGCGCTAATCGCCTTGACTCGAACGAGCCTAGTCTCGCCCTCTTTTTCTGTAGGCAACTCAATCTCATCTCCGACTGACTTGCCCAACATCGCATTACCCATACCGGAAAGGTATGAGATGATTCCCTTATCAGTGTCCGTGTCCCATGCTCCCAGCATAGTTACAGACTCAGAGTTACCAGTACCGACATCTTCCAATTCAACGATTGTTCCTACAGATATGCTAGAAGTGTTCGCATCGCTAAAATCCGTGCCCCTGGCCGTTGCAATTTCAGCCTCAAGCTCTGCTTTTTGACGCATCAGAACTGCCTGTTGTTGCTTAGCTGCTTTGAATTCGAAATTCTCCTTAAGGTCTCCGTACTCCCGGGCAACGCCGATTTCTTTT
The DNA here is from genome assembly GCA_002708885.1 of Verrucomicrobiales bacterium. GTDB lineage: Bacteria > Verrucomicrobiota > Verrucomicrobiia > Verrucomicrobiales > DEV007 > EC70. The sequence goes on from PAPL01000030.1 coordinate 11,793, forward strand.
GAGTTCTCAGGAATCTTCTTATTAATGATATCATCAAGCTTCTCCTGCCTCGCTTGTAAGCTTTCCCAGGAAACAATGAGACTAGAGGATTTTTCCTCCTCAGCCCCGTCACCACCTTTCTTGTCTTTCTTCTCTCCTGTTATCAAATCTTCGACTAGCGGGAACTTCTTTACTATTCGGGCAAGTAACGAATTCTTATTTAATCCTTCAAATACCGGCGTCGATTGAATTCTCCGCGTGAAGTGCCGTATTTCCGTATCGTCGCTCTCGGCTAGCAGGTCAGGTATTAATTCGGCATCATCAATTAAAAGATCATGGAGACGATTTGTTTTTGGGGTCGTCTCATCAAGATGATCTCTTTCTAAGGCACCTATAATTGAAGCCGATATTCCTTTATGAGCGAACGATTCGGCTGACAATCCTTTCCTCTCTTTACATATCCATGCCACGACCTCAAAACCTAAACTTCTTTGAGAAAGACCCGTCAGAAGATGCTCTGACAAAAGTTCATCATGCCCATTTTCCGAAAGATACTTTGTTATCTCCCCTATGGCGCGCGCCCCGGAACCTTCCATGCATCCAATTAATTCGCTAGGCCATTGGTCTCCGTAAGCCTCTTTGATCGCATCATAAATCTGCCTCTGCCTACCGACTCCCATTCCTTTCAATATTTCAGAGAAATTCGCCTTATTCTCTCGAAGCACGTCACTCAGCTTTAAACTGTCACCCAAGTCAAGGTTCCCAATCTTCTCAACCAAATCATCACGTGCAATCAAGAGCTCTACAGCAGCACCAGGAGAACGCCTGATGGCCACAATGACCTGAGGAGAAATCGACTTTAGTATTTCCTCCAATTCTATTGCTGGCTCATCAAATACCGACAAGTCTTTGCTCATTGCCTCTAGGACCGAAATCTTAGCCTTAATGTCTTTGGACTCAGTAAAATCTCCAATGAGTGCCTCGGCAGGAGTAATGCCCTCATCACGCAATTCAAATGGAAGGTTCCTCTTAGAGGGCAACACGAAACGTCGGTCCGTCCTTATCTTCTTTTTTGCCGACTCCCACCAACTCTTGTATTTGTCGTCAGGAATGATTCTGCCTTTGATTCTGTCTTCCCAGTGATCAAGGAAAAGAGAACCTCCAAAACTGCTCAAAACCTCAAAAGCAAAACTAATAGGGTCATCTAGCGCAAATTGCTTCGTCGCCTCGGGATCTCCTACAAATTTGGCAAAAATATGCTCATTATCCAGTACCTCCAGAGAATTGGCGGCAAATTGCAATTTCATGGCATGGTCAGGCTTACCCTCAAAATCGATGGTCATCTTGTCACCGAAAAGATCCCATTCCTTTATGACCCCTGGGCCCCAGCTCTTATGAAGACAAAAAACACCCGGCTCCAATTCAGAAACCTTTTCTCCTAATTTTGCGTCTAGTCGCCCTGCATCAACTAATGTTTGAACCTGCTCTTGCATTGATTCCGAACAATAGGAACGAGGAGCGGTAATCGCAATGGGAAATACTGCGTATTTTCCATAATTCTTCCCATCTTGACTCGAATCGGCAGAAGATTCTCAATTTTTCGAAATTTCAGCTTGTCAAAGATCAGTGATCGAAGCTAATCTTAAACAAGAAATAATGAAAAAACTTATCGTTTTTGCCTTAGCTACGAGCCTTCTGGTAACTGGAACATCCATTGCGGACATCCAGTCGCCTCCTGGAGGAAAACAAACCCCAATACGTAAACTTTCCCGTGCTGTAGGAAACATACTCTTCGGAATTAACGAAGTCCCAACGACTTGGAGACGAACCGTTGAAGAAGAAGGTACTGTTTATGCTGCCAGTTATGGAGTCATTAACGGAGCAGTCCGTAGCCTCGTGAGAACAGGTTATGGTGTCTTTGAATTTGTAACTTTCCCAATCGAAACTTACAAAGGAAGCTACGGCCCCGACTATGGCGGAAAAAACATCTGGTGGGATTTAAACCACGGATATGCTGAACTGGCCCCTGAACTTGGGTTCCAAACCAAGTTTAGTAACGGCAGGACACAGAGCTGGTAATTTCAATCCTAAATTAGGATAAATAACTTTAAAAACCCGCCGAAAGGCGGGTTTTTTTGTTTTATTAGGCAATTCTCATACAATTAATGAAGTCCCTACTTGCAAAATAGGGTTTTCCCCCGAATATACCCGCCTGCGAGAAATACAATCTGCCGTAGGTCCCTGGGTGCTGGAAAAATCTGTCCAGTTCACCTCACTCGCCAGGGGGAACCCGGCAAACCCAATAAAAGAAAAATGCCAGTAAGATTAGCTCGGTTTGAAATGCCGGATCGTCTCATTAAAGACGAAGATACAGCAACAGAAACTTATTCATGCTTCACAGCTGAACCATTCGATGCCGGATACGGCCACACTGTTGGAAACTCACTGAGAAGAGTTCTACTATCATCTCTAGAAGGAGCCTCAATTACATCAGTGAAAATCAAAGGTGCACAACATGAATTCGGTAGTCTCCCTGGCATCGTTGAAGACGTGACAGACATTGTTCTTAATCTCAAAAAAGTGAAGTTCAAACACTTTGATAACAAGGACCCGAAGATGCTGGAAATCAAAGTCACCAAAGAAGGAGAAGTCACAGCCGCAGACATCACAGAAGACGCCCAGTACGAAGTCGTTAACAAGGATCAAGTCATTTGTACTCTTGACCGCAAAACTACTTTTGAGTGCGAAATGGAAGTCCGTGTCGGCCGCGGATTTGCCAGTGGAGAGGACAACAACAGAGATGACATGCCGATCGGCGTCATTCCAATTGATTCTATCTTCTCGCCAGTCACTCGCGTTAAATATGCGGTAGAAAATACGCGTGTCGGACAGCGCACTGACTATGACAAACTTATCCTTGAAGTCTGGACCGATGGTCGTCTAGAACCTCATGACGCACTCACTCAATCCTCAGCAATCTTACGTCATCATCTTGATGTCTTTGTTAACTACGATGACGATCAAGTTGAATTTGATAACAAGCCAGAATCTGAAAGTGAGGAAAATGCTGAGCTCCGCAAGCTCCTTAACATGAGTGTTAATGAAATTGAACTCTCTGTCCGTGCGGCTAATTGCTTGAATAATGCAAACATCACATCAGTGGGTCAGTTAGCACTTAAATCAGAAGCTGAAATGCTCAAATATCGTAATTTCGGTAAGAAGTCCCTAAATGAAATTAAAGAAAAGCTTCAGGAACTAGGACTTTCTCTTGGAATGCAACTCGATCCTAGCCTTCTAGACCAGGCCTTTGGTCCAGCAACCTTACACGCTCCATTGCAAACTGCAGGCCCAGGACTTGAGGACCTCATCGCTGCAAATCTGGACGAATAACATAGAAATCATACAATAAGGTAACAAATTCGCGTTGCGCGAGGGCATTGTTGACCTATAATGGGCACCCCTCGCGTAGCGCCTAGCTACCAAAAGTTACAATATAACCGGCCATCTCATGAGACACCGCCATAAAACCAGTAAACTTCAACGCCCAAAAGCCCATCGCCGATCCCTGCTAGCAAATCAGGCATGTAGCCTCATTGAGGAGGGTGAAATCAAGACAACTCTGGCAAAAGCAAAGGCACTCAGACCCGTTGTTGAAAAAATGGTTACTCTCGGAAAAAAGGGCATTGCCGCGGATTCTGCCGGGGACAAAGCAAAGGGAGTTCATTATCGCCGTCAGGCATTGGCCTTCCTTAGGCATAAAAAAAGTGTATCAAAGCTATTTAATGAAATTGCATCGGCATCAGTTGACCGTGCAGGCGGATATACAAGAATTACTAAGCTAGGCCCACGCGAAAGTGATTCTGCACCTATGGCCTTCATTTCCTGGGTAGATCAATTTGTGGGGAAACCCACTGAGGCCGAAGCGCCTGTAGAGGCTGAAGCTTAAATTTATTCGCCAAAAACTCCTGATTTGTGGACGAGGCAATTTCGTTTTTTGCCTTATGTGTTAAACAATGGTCTTATGACTTTCGCATGAACAGATCCAACCTTTGTGCATTGTTACTAAGTAGGTTTTACTTAATTTCCCGAAAAATGCGTAAATAGGATTATTTTATAAATTCTGCTACGTTTACAGTACTTGAACTTAGAAGTTTCCAGAAATTTTAAAGGCACATAACTAGCCTAGGTCATCGGAAACCTAGTATTAATCATTTTAGCATACCCGTACTCAGAAAAATTCCTAAAGATCTACTTTTAAAGTGTTTTCTACATAGAAAAACATTTACTAACATAATATTAATGGCTATATAGAATTTGAAATCTCACCCCCACTGAGAGTCGCTACAAAATATTTGTAATTAAAATATAGACTTCAG